>CAYXQS010000008.1:0-32823 GCA_964466515.1 uncultured Gemmatimonas sp.
CACCTGCCGCACCTGCCGACGGTCGCAGAGGTCCGCGCCCAGGTGCTCAAGCTCTACGCCGACTCGCCGTCCACGGATGACATCGTGGCGCGCGTGCGCGAGATGGTCGCCGAAAGGCTCGGCGCGATGGCCTTCCCGGAACTGCACCCCGCAACGGCCTGAGGCCAGCACCCAACGACTGGACGGCCCCGAGGGGGTGGCGAAAGCTACCCCCTCGTTCGTTCTTTAATCGGTGACCCAGACCTGGAGCCAGACCGTGCGCATCGCCCCCGCCTTCCTTCTCGCCGCCCTGATTGCCGGCGCCTGCACCACGCAGCGCGTTTCCCCCAACCAGGCCAGTGCAACGCCGGCCGACGTCGCCGATGAGCACGCGGGCCACGAGATGGCTGCATCGGGCCCGATGGCCAGCCCTGCGTCGTCGATGCAGGGGCAGGGAATAAGCGTCGCCGCGGGCGCTGCGGATGTCGCGGACCGGCTCGCCAAGAGCCCCCGCCACGCGGAATGGGCCAAGATCCCCGCCGCGCCGGGCTCGAACGACTCCATTGCCGCCTGGGTGGTCTATCCGGAGCGTCGGGACAAGGCGCCGGTGGTGGTGGTGATCCACGAGATCTTCGGCCTCTCGAGCTGGGTGCGCGGCGTGGCCGACCAATTGGCGGCGGACGGCTTTATCGCCATTGCCCCGGACCTCCTGTCCATCGAGCGCGGCGGCGCGACGACCGACTCGATGGCCTTCGCCGACGCACGCGCGATAATCGGCCGCGTGACGCCGGACAAGATGAACGCGATGGTCGCGGCCGTCGCCAACTACGGGATGTCGCTCCCCGCCGCGTTGCCCTCGTACGGCGTCGTTGGCTACTGCTGGGGCGGCTCGGCGTCGTTCAATCACGCCGTCTTCGGTGCCCCGGGACTCAAGGCCGCGGTCGTCTATTACGGCAGTTCACCGACGGCCGCGGAGATCGCGAAGGTGCGGGTCCCGGTGCTCGGGCTCTACGGGGAGAACGACGCGCGGGTGAACGCAACCATCGCGCACGCCGATTCCACGATGCGCGCGCACGGCCAGACCTTCGCGCAGAAGATCTATACCGGGGCGGGGCACGGCTTCCTGCGGGCGCAGGATCAGCCCGCAAACGCGGATGCCGCGCGGCTCGCCTGGCCGGAGACGGTCGCCTGGTTCCGCCGCTACCTCAACTGAGGCGGGCGCGACTCAGCGCCGCCTCTCCATCGCGAGGAACGTGACCCACTCGGGCCAGTTCCCGCTCATCTCGAAGAAGTCATCGAAGTAGACCAGGCCCTTGCCTTCCAGCGCGGAGACAAGGGCCTGGAGTGCTTCGTCGGCAAACACCGGCCCGATCGCAATCAGCGCCCCCTCGACGCGGAACTCGTCCGGCGTCAGTTGCAGCCACTCGTCGACTGCCGCGCGGGTGAGCTCGGCCCGTTCGAAGGCGTCCTTGCGGATCAGGAGGGTCGGGGCGTTGGCGGCCAGGGAGAGCGGCATCGGTGGGTCGGGGCTCGGGTGAAGACGTGGGGGCGCGCTGTAGATTAGGTGGATGGCCGCGCGAGCGCACGACTTCGACGTGATCGTGATTGGTGGCGGACACGCGGGGACCGAGGCCGCCGTGGCCGCCGCCCGTCGCGGGGCTCGGGTGGGACTGCTCACCACCGCCCTCGAGACCATCGGCCAGCTCTCGTGCAATCCGGCGATGGGCGGCATCGCCAAGGGCACGGTGGTGCGCGAGATCGACGCGCTCGGTGGCGTAATGGGGCGCGCGACCGACCTCGCCACGATCCAGTTCCGGATGCTGAACCGCGGCAAGGGCCCCGCGGTCTGGGCGCCGCGCGCGCAGGCGGACCGCGGGCTCTACCGACGCGCCGTGCGCTCGCTCGTCGAGGCGCACGCCGGGCTCACGGCGCTGCAGGCCACGGTCGCGCGCCTGCTCCTCGGCCCCGCCGGGAGCGTCGCCGGCGTCGAGACCACCGAGGGACGACGCTTCACCGCGCGCGCGGTGGTCATCACCACCGGGACCTTCCTGCGCGGGCGGATCCACGTCGGCACCACCTCCAGCGTCAGCGGAGGGCGCGCAGGCGAGGCCGCGACCACGCACCTCGCCGAGCAGTTTGCGGACCTCGGGCTCACCACCGCACGCTTCAAGACCGGCACGCCGCCGCGGATCGACGGCCGCAGCGTGGACCTCGCGCGGCTCGAGCCACAGGAAAGCGAGATCGAGGCGTTCGATTTTTCCTGGTCCGCCTTCTGGCCGACCCCGCGACGGACGGGCGCGACGACCCGGCACCCCGAGCAGCGCGCCTGCTACATCACGTACGTGGAAGACGCCGCCAAGGACGTCGTCCGCGCGCGGCTCCACGAGTCGGCGATGTACGGCGGCGCCATCGGCGCGCGCGGGCCGCGCTATTGCCCGAGCATCGAGGACAAGATCGTCCGCTTTCCCGATGCGGAGCGGCACCAGCTCTTTCTCGAACCCGAAGGGCTCGACACGCACGAGCTCTACGTGAACGGGCTTTCGACCTCATTGCCGGTGGATGCCCAGCTCGACCTCCTGCACCACGTGCCGGGACTCGAGCGCGCGGTAATGACGCGGGCGGGCTACGCGATCGAGTACGACTACGTCCCGCCCACGCAGCTCGACGCGACGCTCGAGACGCGCGCGGTGCGCGGGCTGTTCCTCGCCGGCCAAATCAACGGCACGACCGGCTACGAGGAGGCGGGCGCGCAGGGCGTGTTGGCCGGCCTGAACGCCGCGGCCACCGCACTGGCCATCGCCCCCGTCTGCCTCGGCCGCGACCGCGCCTACCTCGGCGTCCTCGCCGACGACCTCGTCACGCGCGGCGTCGACGAGCCGTACCGGCTCTTCACGTCGCGCTCGGAGTTCCGGCTCACGATGCGCCAGGACAACGCGCTCCGCCGACTCTACGGCACGGCCGTGGCGCTCGGGCTCTACACCGACGCCGAGCGCGCGTTGGCCGACCAGCGCCTCGCGGACGAGGGGGAGGCGCTCCGCCTCGCCGGCGCCACCAGTCTCGCGCCCGATGCCGCGGCCGCCGTCCTCGCCGCCGCCGACGAGCGCGGCCTCGCGCACGCGGTGCCCGTTGCCGCAATCGCCAAGCGCCAAAAAGTAGCACTTAGCGACTTATTTGCGGCCGCCGGGGTCGGCGCGGCGCTGCATCGCGAGGCCGTCGTCACCGCCGACCTTGAGATCAAGTACGCCGGGTACTTCGCGCGCGAGCGGCGCGCGGCCGCGCGGCTGCACGATATGGGAACCATCGCACTCCCGTCGGACGCACCGTACGAGCAGCTCCGCTCGGTGAGCGTCGAGGCGCGCCAGAAGCTCGCCGCGCGACGCCCCGCCACGCTGGCGCAGGCGGCCAGCATCCCCGGCGTGAGTCCCGCCGACCTGCAGGGCCTCCTCTTCGAGCTGGGGCGATGGTCACGCGCCTGATTGCACTCTTCGTGCTCACCGCCTCGCTCCTCCCGCTGGCGGCGCTCATCCCCGGCGGCGAGACGGATCCGGCGTACGCCGCACGGCTCGCGGATTGGGCACTCGGGTTCGCGCTCTGCGCGGGAGTGGGGGCGCTCGCCGCGTACCTGCGGCACGTGAAGGAGCGCGCCGGAGTGCCGGTGGCCGCGCCACTCCCCTCGCCCACAATCGTCACTGGGCCCGCGTGGCGGTTCCCCCTCGCTCTCACGCTCGCCTCGTTTGCGCTCTACGCGGTCGTGGCGCGCTGGGTGTTCAGCGCGCGCCCGCTCCTGGTCGACGAGATCGTCTATGTCCTTCAGGCACGGATGTACGCGGCGGGCGACCTCTGGCAGGTTGTGCGCCAGCCACGTGAGTTCTTCTCGATTCTCCACGTCATCGACTCCGGCGTCCGCGAGTTCGGCCAGTATCCACTCGGCGGTCCTGCGATGCTCGTGCCCGGGGTGTGGCTCGGCGCGACCTGGCTCGTGGGGCCGGCGGTCGGCGCGCTCTCGGTGGCGCTCTTCTGGCGGCTGCTCCGCCTTACCGACCCCCTGGCGTCAATCACCTGGCGGCGGAGCACCGCCGTCCTCTTTGCGGTGGCCCCGTTCGGCGTCTTCACCTTCGCGTCGCATATGAACCACGCGACGACGCTCCTCTGGCTCCTCGCCGCGACCATCGCATTGCCCCGCGCCGTGAGTGACACGCCGCGCGCGCCGCTCTTTGGACTCTTGGCGGGGCTCGGGTTGGGCGTGGCCGCGACCATCCGCCCGTTGGATGCGGTCGCCTTTGCGTTGCCGGTGGCCGGGTGGCTCCTGTGGAACGCACGGCGCGGCGCACGACAGCGGGCAGCCCTCGCGCTCGCCGGTGTGGGCGTGGCGCTTCCTGTTGCCGTGATGCTCGCCGCCAACGCCGCGACCACGGGCGAGGCCTTCACCTTCGGCTACGACCTCCTGTGGGGGAGTGGGCACGGGCTCGGCTTTCATCAGTCGCCGTGGGGGCCGGTGCACACCCCCGCGCGCGGCGTGGAACTCATCGGCCTCTACTTCGCGCGGCTCGGGACCTACCTGTACGAGACGCCGTTCCCGGCCATCCTGCCCGTCGCCGCGGGACTCTGGCTGGCCCGTTCGCTCTCGCCGCTTGATCGCTACCTCCTCGCCGCCGCGGGCTTCCTCCTCGTCGGCTACTGGGCGTATTGGCACGACGGATTCTTCCTCGGCCCCCGCTTCCTCTTTCCGCTACTCCCACTGCTCGTGCTCTGGACCGCGCGCGCAGTGCCGCTGCTTCGCGATCGGCTCGGCGCCGCGTCACTCGCGTGGCGCGGCGTGCGTGCGGCAGGGATCTTCGGCATCGCCTATGCCGTGGTCACGGTGGCCATTGTGCGCGCGCCAAGCTACCGGAACGACAGGACGTCAATGCGCTATGACGCCAGGACCGAGTCGGCACACGTCGGCGTGCGCGACGCGCTCGTGCTCGTCCAGGAGAGCTGGGGCGCGCAACTCCTCGTGCGGATGTGGGGAGCCGGGATCGCACGCCCCGAGGCCGATGTGGTGTATCGCAACGTCGACAGTTGCGTGCTCGAGCACGCGCTGCTCGGCATCGAGCGCGAGGCCCTGCGTGGCGATGCCGCACTCGAGCGACTGCGACCGCTCCTCGCGGACTCTGCGCAGCTCGCTTCCAGCGACCGCTCCCCGGACACCACGGAGCGGATGCTGGTCGGCGCGCGCTATCCTGCCCTCTGCGAAGCGCGCATCGCCGAGGACCGGCAGGGGTTCCTGCATCTCGCGCCGTGGCGCCTGGCGGAGGACGGGAATGTCTACGCGCGCTGGCTTCCCGGGCGGGAAGCGGAGATCGCGGCGGCCTTCCCGGACCGAATGGTGTATCGTCTCCGGCGTGCGTCGCCCGAGCCGGGCGCCGCGCTCGTTTGGGAAGCGCTCGATCGCGCCACGTTCGAGTAGGCAGCCGCCTCCGCGCCTCGGCGCGGAAAATCAAATAGTAGCATTCTGAAACTATTAACGGAGAGTCGATATGTCGTTCCGCACGATCGTCCCGCTGGCGGCGCTGGTCCTCGTGGGCGCCGTCCCCGCCGAGCTCGTTGCGCAGTGGACCGCGCGCCCGAGCGAGAATCCCCGCCAGATTGTCGTCTCAGCCACCTCGACCGTCGAGGCCACTCCGGACCGTGCGCGGCTGATGGTGGCCGTGGAGACTCGCGGCCAGACCGGGGCAGCGGCGGCGGCGGAGAACGCGAAGATTCAAACAGCCGTGCTTGAGGCGGTGGGTCGCGTCGGCGTAGCGTCCCCACAGATTCGCACGCTCGCGGTCACCGTGAACCCCGAATATCGATATCCGTCGGATGGGGGACGCCCGACGATTGTCGGATACCACGCCCGAAATTCCATCCAGATTGAGGTCCGCGACCTAGCGAAGGTGGCTGCGGTGATTGACGGGGCGCTGGCCCGCGGCGCGACCAACGTGAACGGCCCGACATTCTTCCTCTCCGACCCCGAAGCCACGCGGCGTGAGGCATTGCAGCGTGCGGTGCGGAAGGCGCGGCTTGAAGCCGAGGCAATTACCTCCGCGGCGGACGTCAACCTCGGCCAGGTCCTAGAGATTCAGGTCGGTGAGGGCGGGATGAGCGAGCCGCCTATGTACGCCCGAGCGATGCGGCTCGAGGCGGCCGATGCGGGGCCCACCCCAATCGAGAGCGGATCAATCTCTGTGTCTGCATCGGTGACAATCCGAATTGCACTGGTCCAGCGGTAGCTAGCAGTTGAGCCGTTTCACGTGGAACACTGGATGGTTTTGACGGCTTGTCCGTTCCACGTGAAACATTGACTGGTTTGTGTGGGGGTGAGTCCGTATATTCTGCGGCTCACCCCCCTTCTCAATTCAACCAGACCACGTGGCCCGAATCATCGCGATCGCCAATCAGAAGGGTGGGGTTGGCAAAACGACGACCGCTGTCAATCTCGCCGCATCGTTAGCCGCCGCAGAACAGCGCACGCTTCTCGTTGACGGCGACCCGCAAGGGAATGCCTCCAGCGGAATTGGCCTGTCGCGCGAGGAGCTTCAGAATACGGTCTATGACGTCCTCCTCGACGCATCGCGAATCAAGGAGACCATTGTTAAAAAGGTGCAGTTCAAGCACCTCGATGTCCTGCCGGCCACACCGGACCTTGCCGGTGCGGAGATTGAGCTCGTCGCCGAGGATGAGCGGGAACTCGCGATGCGCCGCGCGCTCGACCTGGTTCGCGACGACTACGACTACATCCTGATTGACTGCCCGCCGTCACTGGGGCTTATCACCGTGAATATGCTTGCGGCCGCAGATGCACTCTTGATTCCTCTCCAATGTGAGTACTACGCGCTCGAGGGACTCTCGCAGCTCCTGAATACGGTGCATCTCGTGCAGCAAGGCGTGAACCCGTCGCTCGGAATCGACGGCGTGTTGCTCACGATGTATGACGCGCGCCTCAATCTCTCGCGCCAGGTCGCTGCGGATGCCCGCGAGTATTTCGGCGCGAAGGTCTTTCAGTCGGTAATCCCGCGGAATGTGCGGTTGGCAGAGGCGCCCAGCTTTGGCAAGCCCATCATCCTTTATGACCTCGCGTCCGTTGGCGCACAGGCATATATGGGAGTTGCCAAGGAGCTCCTCGAACGAAAACCGTAACCTGTTGCCACACAACGAGTTATATGGATAACCCGATGTATCGGCAGCGGTGTGTTCGCTGTAAATTGTTGTGCACCAATAAGTTACAAATAATTCAGTCTCGTGAGAATTTATGACCAGCGATAAGGGCAAGCGGCTCGGCAGGGGGTTGGAGGCGTTGATTGCGCGCGCGCCAACTCGACTTGGCGCCGAGGCACCGCCGCGCACCGCAGGTCCGGTGGCGACCGTTACAGAGGACTCGCCCTTTCGCCTAGTCCCGCTTGGGAAGATCCGACCCAACCCACTGCAGCCGCGCAAGGAGTTCCGTGCAGAGGACCTCGCGGACCTCGAAGCATCGCTGCGCGTGAGCGGGCTGCTGCAACCCATCACCGTGCGTCCCGCGCCACGTGGCGCCGGCTTTGAACTCATCGCCGGCGAGCGGCGCTATCGCGCGGCGCAGCGACTCGGCTGGGCCGAGATTCCCGCCATCGTTCGCGACGTCGATGACCGGTTGCTGCTCTCGCTCGCGATGGTCGAGAACCTGCAGCGCGCAGATCTCAATCCCATCGAGGAAGCCGAGGGCTATGACCAACTCATCCGCGACTTCTCGCTGACGCAGCAGGAAGTGGCGGAGATCGTCGGCAAGGACCGCTCGACGATTGCGAATACGTTGCGCCTGCTTGCGTTGCCCGCCTCCGTGCGGCGGCTTGTCTGGGACGGTGCGCTGACCGTGGGACACGCGCGCGCGCTCCTTGGGCTCGGTGACCAAGGGCGGATGGCAGAGCTCGCAAAGCTCGTCGTCGCCGACGGCCTTTCGGTGCGCGATGTCGAGCAGCGGGTGCGCGCAGAGGCGGGGAATCAGCGCCGGGCCGGCCGTACCAAGGGGGCGGCGCCTCCCGATGGGCGAAGCGCCGAGGTGCGACGGCTGGAAGACCGGCTGCGCCAACGCCTGGGCACCGACGCCCGCATCGTGCAAGCCGGCAAGGACAAAGGGGAGTTGCGGATCCCGTTCTACGGCGTCGAGGACTTTGAGCGCCTCTGCGAACTTCTACTCGGCACGGAGCACGCCGAATGACCCGACGCGACACCCCCCGGCCCATCAAGGCGACCGGCGCACGCGATGCGCACGGCCGCATTCTCGATGCCGAGGGTGGGGCCCTCTACGTGCACCTTCATCGGGAGAGCGGGCTCGCTCACCGGCACTACGTGCTCCGTCCGTGGAAGGTCCGTTTCCTCGCCGTCGTGACCTCGCGGCTGATGCTGGTTCTTTACGTCGTCGGTGTGGTAACGTGGGGATGGATGGCGACGCAGGCCGCACGGGTGCCGATGCTCCGTCAGGAGATTGCGCGCCTGACGCACGACGCCGGCCGCCTCGACACTCTCTCCGCGACGCTGACCGAGCTGCAGATGCGCTATGAACAGGTCCAGCGGATGCTCGGCGCCGCCACGGCGCGCCAGGCGACCGCCGCCCGTGATACCACCCGCACCCCACGCGACACGACCCGCACGCCGCCTGGCGTGGGCGGTCGGTGACGCGACACGATCAACCGTTGGAGCCCAGGATGCCAATCTTCGGAAAGGACGACCAGACCAACAAGCCAACCGGCCGTAGCGAGAAGACCGAGACGACGCTCTCCATCATCTCCGCGGGCACGGTCATCACCGGCGACATCGAGTGCGGTGGCGTACTCAAGGTCGAAGGACGCATCGACGGCAGTGTGCGTCGCGCGCGCCAAGTGATGCTCGCCCGTGAAGGCGCGATTGCCGGCGACGTCACGGCACACGAGGTCGTGGTGGGCGGTGTGATTGACGGCCACGTCACGGCCACGGACCGCCTCGAGCTGCAGAACAGCGCGATCGTGAACGGCGACATCACCACGAAGTCGATCGTGGTGATGGAAGGTGCCCGTATCAATGGTGGCGTGAAGATGACGGAACTCGCGCTCGTGGGGCGCCCCGCCGATAACCGTGAGAGCCGCGATTCGCGCGCGGTCCGCTAAGGGCGCACCATCAAGGCAGTATCGCAGGAGTTGACCCCGCGATTCCTAGCTTATCCACAGCAATTGTTGGCAGTACTCGTATGTTGTTTTATATGTGCTAACACATTGTGAAAACAGTCTTTAAGAAGGTATCTAATGCGTAACATCGCCAGAGCTGTCTTCTTTTTCCACACCATCGCTCTGGCCACCTTGGGATGCACCCGTGAGGCCTCAGAACCCGATGCCGCACAACGATTTCGGGTCGCGCTACTCACTCCGGGTTCAATCGCCGATCAGTCCTGGAACCACTCCGCGTACGTTGGACTCGAACGGATTCGCGATTCGCTCGGTGCCGACATCCGCCACGTGCAGACCAAGACACCCGCTGAGTTCGAGGAGAATTTCCGGCAGTACGGCGCGCAGGGCGTCGCGCTCGTCTTCGGCCACGGCTTCGAGTTCCAAGACGCCGCGCAGCGCGTGGCACCGGAGTATCCGCGCACCGTCTTCGTGACCACGGGCGGCACCGGCACCGGTCCGAACATCGCCGCGATGTCGTTCGCGTTCGACGAACCGTCGTACCTCGCAGGAATGGCCGCCGCCGCCGTCTCGCGGTCCGGCGTGCTCGCCGCCATTGGCGGCACGGAGCTCCCGCCCGTGAAGTCGAGCTTCGACGCCTTCGCGCTCGGTGCCAAGGCCGTGAACCCGCGCGTGCGCGTCCTGACGGCATACATCGGCAACTGGGAAGATGCCGGCGCAGGAAAGGAGCAGGCGCTCGCCCTCATCGCCCGCGGTGCGGATGTCCTCTTCCAGAACGCGGACGCCGCGGGGCTCGGCATCTTCCAGGCGGCGCGCGAGCACCCCGGCGTTTGGCTCGTCGGCTCCAACGCGGACCAGAACGGGATTGCCCCCGCGATTACGCTGGGCTCCGTGGTCATCGACATCCCGCACGCATTCCTTGTGGTGGCGCGCGAGGTGCGTGACAGCACCTTCACGCCCCGGGTAATCCGTCTCGGCACCGCGTCCGACGTGGTGCGATGGGTCCCCAATCCGGCCGTCTCGGTGATTCCCGACGCGGTCGTAACGAGGATTGCCGCCGAACGCACGCGCTTCGCCACCGGAACCGGCGCGCTGAGGGTGGCACCGTGAGCACGCCCCTCGCCACCATTGCCGCGCATCTCGATGCGCTGCTCCTGACAGCGACCACGCCCGACTACCCGCCTGCACTCAATGGCGTCCAGGTGGGGCACCGTGGGCCCGTCACGCGGATCGCGGCAGCCGTCGACGCCTCCGCGCGCACGATCGCGGGCGCCGTCGACCAGGGGGCCAACCTCCTTCTTGTGCACCACGGACTCTTCTGGAACGGGCTGCAGGCGGTGACCGGACCGCACGAGGCACGGCTCCGTGCGCTCTTCGCAAACGACATTGCCGTCTACTCCGCGCATCTCCCGCTCGACGCGCACCCCCTCTACGGCAACTCGCGGCTGCTCGCGGCCGAGCTCGGCCTGGCCGTTGGCGGCGGGTTTGCCCGGTACCAGCAGATTGACTGTGGCGTCCGCGGCACGGACGACATCGAGACCGGCGCGCTGGTGCGGCGCGTGACGGAGTGGGCCAAGCCGCACGGCCATCACACCGTCGCATCGGCAATCCCGGCGGGGCATCGCACGCGGCACTGGGCAATCTGCTCGGGATCCGGCGCGCAGGCGGAGATTCTCCGCGAGGCGTACAGCACCGGCGTGGACACGCTGATCGTCGGCGAAGGGCCGCACTGGAGCGCCGTCGAGGCGGCAGAGCGCGGCCTCGTGATCGTCTACGCGGGACACTACGCCACGGAGACCCTCGGCGTGCGCGCGGTGGCCGCCCACCTGGGCGAGACTTACGGCCTGCCGTGGGACTTCATCCACGCGCCCACTGGGCTGTGACCGCAACTCCGGCGCTTGCGCTACGCGGAATCAGCAAGCACCTCGGAACGACGCGCGCGCTCGACGATGCACACTGCATCGTCCGGCGCGGGACGGTTCACGCGCTGCTCGGCGAGAACGGCGCGGGCAAGACGACGCTGATGCGAATCGCCTTCGGGGCACTGGCGCCGGACGCCGGCACGGTTGCCCTCGACGGCCGGGAGGTCCGGTTCACCTCGACTCGCGACGCCATTGCCGCGCGGATTGGGATGGTGCACCAGCACTTCACCCTGGTCCCTGCGTTCACGGTGGCGGAGAACGTGGCGCTCGCGGGCCGCGGACCGCTCGATCTCGCGGCGGTGGCCGCACGGGTTCGCACGCTCGGCACGGCCACCGGACTTGTCGTGGACCCGGAGTCCCGGGTGCGCGACCTCGGTGTCGGCGCGCAGCAACGCACGGAGATCCTCAAGGCGCTCGCCAACGACGCCGACCTGCTCATCCTCGACGAGCCGACGGCGGTGCTTTCGCCCGCGGAAAGCGCGGAGCTCGCGCGCTGGGTCCGCGCCTTCGCCGACCGCGGCGGCACGGTGGTGCTCATCACCCACCGGCTCGCGGAGGCAATGGCGCTCGCGGACGACATCACCGTGCTGCGGCGCGGCCGCACCGTCCTCGCGCGCGCGCGCGCCGAGCTTACCGCCGCGATGCTCGTGGAGGCGCTCGTCGGCGAGGTTCCCGAGCGGACGGCGCCGCGGACCGCGCGCACACCGGGCGACGGGGTGGTTTTCGCGCTCGACAACGTGGGCGTGACGGATGCCCGTGGCGTGCACCGCCTGCGCGAGGTGAACCTCACGGTCCGACGCGGCGAGGTGCTCGGCGTGCTCGGCGTGGAGGGCTCGGGGCAGCACGAGCTGCTGCGCGTCCTCGCCGGGCGGCTTGCGCCGACCTCGGGGCACGCGACGCTGCCCCTGCGCGTGGGGTTCGTGCCTGAGGATCGGCTGCACGATGCGCTGATCCCGGAAATGACGCTCACCGAGAACTACGTGCTCGCGGGCGCGGCAACGCTCCGCGGGTCCATCGACTGGGCCGCGGAGCGCGAACGCACGGCAGCCGTGATTGCCGCGCACGACGTGGTGACGACGGGGCCGCAGGGCATTGCGGCCTCGCTCTCCGGCGGGAACCAGCAGAAGTTCGTCGTGGGGCGTGAGCGTGCGGTGGCCCCGCGCGCCCTCGTGGCGGAGAATCCCACGCGCGGGCTCGACCTCCGCGCGGCGGCGCGCGTGCTCGACGCCATTGCGGCCGTGGCGGACACGCACGACGGTGCGGCCGTTCTCTTCTCAAGCGACCTCGACGAGATCTTGTCGCTGACGACGCGGGTGGTGGTCTGCTTCGGTGGGCGCGTGACGGAGGTCGCCCCGCCGGCCGACCCGGCGGACCGCACGCAATACGCCCGCGCCCTCGTCGGGCTCGACGCGTGACGGATGCGCTCCTCGCGCTTTGGAATGGGGCCTTCGGCTCGGCGTTTGCGTTCTGGTCCGCGACGCTCGTGCGCGCCACGCCGCTCCTCTTCGTGGGCTTGGCGGTGGCACTGGCGTTCCGCGCGGGCGTGCTCAATATCGGCGCCGAGGGGCAGCTCGTGGTGGGCGCCGTGGCCGCGTCTGCGCTGGCGCTGGCGCTGCCGGACGCGCCGCGGCTCGTGCTGGTCCCGGTGATGATTGCGGGCGGAATGGCGGGCGGGGCGCTCTGGGCGGGCGTTGCCGCGCTGCTCCGGCGATGGTTCGGCGTGCTCGAGGTGATCAGCACCATTATGCTCAACTTCGTGGCGCTGGCGGTCGTGGGGTGGACGGTCCGCGGCCCACTCCAGGAACCCACGGGGATCTATCCGCAAAGCAGCACCTTCGCCGAGGCTGCGCGCTGGCCCTTCGTGATTCCCGGACAGCGGCTGCACCTCGGATTCGTGCTCGGCCTCATCGCGGCGCTCGTGCTCTGGTACGTGCTCGCACGCACCGCGGCGGGATTTCGCATTCGCGCGGTGGGTGCCGGGCCGCGCGCCGCGGCCAGTGCCGGCGCCGTGGCAACGGAGCCGCTGGTGTTTCGCGTCTTCCTGTGCAGCGGCGCCCTCGCGGGAATCGCGGGCGCCTCGGAAGTCGGAGGCGTGACCTGGGCGCTCTACGAAGGCCTCTCGCCGGGATACGGCTATACGGCGATTGCCGTGGCGCTGCTCGCGCGGCTCGACCCGCGCGCCGTCGTGGCGAGTGCGATTCTCTTCGGCGCGCTCGAGGCCGGCGGCGCGGCGATGCAACGCGACGCCGGCGTGCCGTCGGTGGCAGTGCAGGTGGTGATTGCCCTCGTGCTCATCGGCGTGCTCGTGGCGACGCGACGCCGCGCAACCGCAGGGGCAACCGCGGCGGCCGACGTATGAGCGACGCCGTGTTGGGCCCGTTCCTCGAGGCAACGATCCGCACCGCGACGCCACTTGCGTTCGCGGCGCTCGGCGAGACGGTGGCAGAGCGTGCCGGCGTCATCAACCTCGGCCTCGAAGGGACAATCATCGCCGGATGCCTTGGTGGCGCCGTTGCCGCGGGCGCGGGCAGCGTGGGAATGGGATTCCTGGGCGCGGCGGCGGCCGGCGTGGCGATGGCCGCAATCTTCGCGTGGTGCGTGGTCACGCTGCGCACGGACCAGATCATCACCGGGACGGCACTCACGATGCTCGGCCTCGGACTCACCGGGACGGTCGCGCGCGCGCTGGTGGCGCCGGGCGAACCCGGGCTTGCCTTCGCCACGACCGGGCCGGTGGCAATCCCGCTGCTGTCGTCAATCCCGCTGATCGGCGTGCCGCTCTTCCGGCAGCCCGTGGTGACGTACGCGCTCTACGCGATGATTCCGGCGGTGGCGTGGTGGATGCGGCGGACGCGTGGGGGGCTCGCGGTGCGCGCGGTGGGCGAGTCGCCGGACGCTGCCGGGGCGGCGGGCGTGCCGATTGCGCGCGTGCGCTGGGGAGCAATCCTCTTCAGCGGCGCGATGGGCGGCCTCTGCGGCGGAACGCTCGTGCTCGCACAGGTGGGCGCGTTCAACGAGGGAATGAGTGCGGGACGCGGCTTCATCGCGGTGGCGATTGTCGTGCTCGGGCGGTGGACGCCAATGGGGACCGCGCTTGCGGCGCTTGTCTTTGGCGGCGCCTTCGCACTGCAATATCTCTTTCAGGCCCTCGCGCTCGAGCTGCCGTACCAGCTCTTTCTTACGCTGCCGTATGCGCTGACCCTGCTGCTTCTCGCGGCGATGCGCGGGCGGGCGGCCGCGCCGGCGCACCTTGGCCGCTAGCCGCGGTCCATCAGCGGCGCGGCGGGAGGTACGGACCCACCAGGTCCCAGTGCCACGCGTCGCGACGGATTCCGTCGCGGGGGTCCTTGAGCGGATGGTACTGCAACCGCTCGACGGGAAGGCCCACGCGCTCGGCCCACGCGATGAGGCGTAGACGGTCGACGGACACGAGGTGTGCCATCGGGTGGCCGAACCAGATGTGTCGATGAAGCCAGAGGCCGCCCTGCATCGCGTGAATCATACCGTCGCGACGCAGCGCGAACTCCTGCCACCCAAGCAACAGCGCGCGGGGATCCTTGGGCGGCGGAATCGGCGGAAAGGCGGGGTGCCCGGCCGGACTCACTGACAGCCGACGACGCCCTCGACGGTCGCGGGCGGCTGTGGCGGAACCTGCCCCGAGAACATCGCGCAGGTCAGCGGATACGACTGCGGGTGACTCGTCGTCGCAGACCACCCGCCCGACGTCGCCGTCACGATGGTGAGAATCACGCCAGGCGAGGTCTCCATCTTCAACAGCGTGCGGTCCAGCGCGTACGACGACTTCTCGTAGAAGTAGGCTTCCTGCGCGGCGGCGAGATTGCGCAGGTCCGCCTTCATCGCCGCCGCGTTGGCCTTCCCCTTCGTCGACTGGAACTTGGGCACGGCGATGGCCGCGATGATCCCGATGATCACCACGACGATCAATAGCTCAATGAGCGTGAAGCCGCGCCGCGCGCCGAGCACGATAGGAAAGATGGGTCGAGGGAGAATCACCACAGATAGTGACGCGTGTCACGTTATTTGGTGACCGGATTACCAGCTACAGAAACCGAACGGTGAATAGAGCAAAGACAGGGCCGTGCCCAGCCGACACTTCTATGATGTTGCAATATAACGGCTTACAGTGCAACTGCGGCGCTTTCGCGACCTCTCTCGTTCCCGCAACTGCCATTTAGTGACGCACTCTGCAACGGGTCGGCACCTCGGCCCACCGGTCACGCCTTGGCAAGCAGCCAGTTGATGCCCGCGCCCATATCGACGACGAGCGGCACGTCGAGCCTCACGGCAGTGGTCATCTCCCGGTCGACAAGCGCGCGCAGCGCCGCCTCTTCTTCAGCCGGAAACTCGAAGACGAGTTCGTCGTGCACCTGAAGCAGCATCCGTGACGCGAGCTTCCCGTCGCGGATGGCGGCGTGGATCCGAATCATCGCAACCTTGATGAGGTCGGCGGCGGAACCCTGGATGGGGGAGTTCTGTGCGAGACGCTCGCCGAAGGAGCGCGTGTTGAAGTTCCGGTCGTTGATCTCGGGAATGTAGCGGCGGCGGCGGAAGAGGGTTTCGACGTAGCCGCGCTCCCGCGCGTCAGCGACCGACCGGTCGAGCCACTGCCGCACCCCGGCGAATCGCTCGAAGTAGGTCTCGATGAATGCCTTGGCCTCCGCGTGCTCGATGCGCAGTTGCCGAGAAAGTGCGTGCGCGCCCTGCCCGTAGATCGTCGCGAAATTGATGGTCTTGGCGCGTGCGCGCATCTCGGACGTGACGGCCTCGAGCGGCACGTCGAAGATCGCGCTCGCCGTCTGGCGGTGGATATCGCCACCGGCGCGGAAGGCGGCGACGAAGGCGGCGTCGCCCGAGAGGTGCGCCAACAGGCGGAGCTCGACCTGCGAGTAGTCGGCCGCGAGCAACTGCCACCCGGCACGCGGGATGAACCCGCGGCGGATGTCCTTTCCGAGCTCCCGGCGGATCGGGATGTTCTGAAGGTTGGGGTCGCTGGACGAGAGTCGCCCGGTGCTCGCCACCGTCTGGTTGAACGAGGTGTGCAGCCGCCCCGTGTGCGGGTTCACCAGTACCGGGAGCGTGTCGAGGTACGTGTTCTCGAGCTTGGCGAGCTCGCGGTATTCCATCAGGAGGCCGGGCAGGGCGTGCCCTTCCTCGGCGAGCTCCTGCAGCACGCTTGCATCCGTGCTCGGCCCCGTGGCCGTCTTCTTCTTCACCGGCAGGCCGAGCTGCCCAAAGAGCACCACGCGGAGCTGCGGGTTGGAGTTGATGTTGAACTCGGACCCGGCCTCTGCGTAGATCTGCTGCTCGAGGTCGCGGCGCGCCGCCTCAAAGCGTGTCTTGAGCGACCGGAACCAGGGGACGTCAATGGTAATCCCCGTCCATTCCATCTCGCCGAGCACCTCCACGAGCGGAAGCTCGACGTCGCGCAGGAGCGCATCGGCGGAGTGCTCGCCGAGCTTCGGCTCGATCACGCCGCGCAACCGCAGCGCGATGTCGCTGTCGGCGCAGGAGTACTCGGCCGCCGCGCCGATCGGCACCGCGTCGAACGGGATCTCCGTCTTCCCCTTGCCGCAAAGCTCCTCGTAGCCCGTCATCGCGATGCCGAGGAGCTCCACCGAGAGCGCGTCGATGGCGTACGAGCGACGCCCCGGATCGAGGACGTAGCTCGCAAGCATCGAATCGAAGTCGAGGCCCCGCAGCGTCACGCCCGCACGCCGCAGCACGAGCACGTCGTACTTGGCGTGGTGCGCCGCCTTCCGCACCGCCGGATCCTCGAGGAGCGCGCGGAGCGGCGCCATCTCGTCGGAGAGGAGGGGCGGGAGGTTCACAACCGGATGCTCCCCTTCCGCGAGCAGGCGCGCGGCAATCGATGTGCCGGCCGCGCTCCGCGAGGGTTTCCTGGGCGCGTCGTCGAGCGCGAGCCCGCTCTGCGCATCACGCGGGAGTCGGTGCGCGAAGGGCAGGTACCACGCCTTCCCGGGGGCGGTCGCGACCGAGATGGACACGAGGTTGGCGCGGAGCGGCGTGATGATCGGCGGTGCACCCGCATCGAGGATGGTCTCGGTGTCGACCGCGATCATTCCGGCCGCGCGCGCCTCGGCAATCATCTCCGCGACGAGCGCGGTGGTATCGGCCACGCGATAGTTCCGCGGCGCGGCGTCCGGCGTGCCGGGCACCGCAGAGGTCGGCGGCGGACCGTGCTCCGCGTCGGACTTCGCGCGGGCCATTATCGGCGCATCGGCCGGGGACTTCCCCGGCGCGCCGTCTCCCGCCTGCACCGCCGCCGTGCGTGCCGCCGTGTTGAACTCGAGCTCGACAAAGAGGTCGCGGAGCGTGGCCCAGTCCGGTGTGTCGAGCGTGAGCGCGGCCAGGTCGAGCGTGATGTCGAGGGCTCCCTGCAGCGTGACGAGCTGCTTGGAGAGCCTGGCCGCGTCGACGTTCCCGGCAAGTGCGTTGCGGGTGCGCGTCGGCTCGATGTCGTCGAGATGCTCGAGCATCGTCTCGAGGGTGCCCCACTTCTCGATCAGCGCGAGTGCGCCCTTGTCGCCGATTCCGCGCACGCCGGGCACGTTGTCCGCCGTATCGCCGACGAGCGCGAGGTAGTCGATCACGCGCTCCGCCGGCACGCCGAGCCGTTCGTGGGCATTCTCCACGCCGTACCACTTTTCGGTCGTGCGCCCCGGTGGGCCGTGCCAGGGATTCAGGACCCAGACCCCGGGGCGCACCAATTGGAGAAGGTCCTTGTCGCCCGAGACGACGCAGACCTCGAGGCCGGCGGCCACGCCCTGGGGCGCGAGGGTCGCAATCACGTCGTCCGCCTCGAACCCGTCGAGCTCGAGCGTGGGGATGCGATATCCCTTGAGCAGTTGGTGCACGCGCTCGACGCCCGTATCAAAGTCCTGCTGTTCCTCGTCGGGGAGCGCGACGCGGTTTGCCTTGTACGACTCGAGCAGCTCTTCGCGCCCGGACGACCCGGCGTCGTTCACCCAGCCGAGATACTCGGGCCTGTGCTTCTCGATGAGTCGGCGAAGGAAATCGCTGACGCCCTTGGCCATCCCCGTGTTCTCACCGCGTGCGTTGCGGAGCGGCGCACCGCCGCCGAGGGCGTGGAAGGCGCGGTAGATGAGCGCGTAGCCGTCAATCAGGTAGAGGCGCGGGCGGCCGGGAGTCGTCATACGGCCAAAACTAGCCGCCGCCGAGGAGCCACGCCGCAAGGCCCACGGCGAGCGTCACGCGGAGATTGTCGTCGCCGGGACGGGCGGGCCATTCAGCTGCGGCCGCCACCACGCCGAGCACGGCAGCGGCGGCCCACGGCGTCGGACCCAGCCACCAGGCACCGAGCGCCGTCGTAAGCCCACAGGCGAGGGAGCCAATCAATGTTTTCCCGCGCGAGGCGGCGCCCGCGGCGAAGGCGGTCCCGGCAAGCGCGGCGGCGGCATCGCCCGCCGCACCGGCCCAGAGCGCGGCGCGTGCCGCCGGTGCCGGAAGGACGACCACCGCGAGCAGCATCGCCGCCGCGAGCCAGGTTGCCCCGGTCATTGCCGTGCGCTCGTGCGGCTTGAGGAGCGCCCCAACGAGCGCATTGAACCGCGCCGCCACGCGGCGGCTACGCGCGCGCAGGACCTCGGCGGCCACCGCGACGACGAGTGCGAGAGTGAGCGCGGAACGGACGGTCGCGGCGCCGACGAGGCCGAGCCCCCAGCAAAGCGGGATTGCCGCCACCGAGAGGTGCAGGAGCTTCCGCACCGACGTGCGCGCAATCACCGCAGGCGGCGGCGGAACTCCGAGTCGAAGCGCACCTCGCTCGTCTGCGTCAACCGCCAGCGCCCCGTTCCGGACTGATCGTAGAAGACGAGCTGAAGCCCCAGCTCCCGATAGTCCCACAGCTGCTGCCGACCGCGCGAGAAATCGGTGGCCGTGGGCTCGTAGACCTGCGTGGGCTCGCCGAGCACGATGAGCACCTTGCCGCGATCGGACATCCACCCGGGGACGCCCTCCTCGCGAAACCGCGCGTTGGCGCGAATGAGCCGGGTGAAGTAGTTGCGCAGGTCCTCGTGGTCGGGCGTGTTGGGCGTCGAGTCCGTTTCGGCGAGAAAGGCCGTCCACGCCGCCGGTCGTTCCGCAGCGGATGTCTCGCGCAGCTTCTGCAGCCGCGACGCGGTGGCGAAGTAGCGGAGGAATGCGAGCATATCCTCGAAGCGCGCGACCGGCATCTCCTCGCCGAAGCCGACGTAGACGTACGCACTCGCCGTGTCGCCGCCCTCGGCGCGCGCAAATGAGAGTTGCGCCACGCCGATCCCGAGCCGACCGACCGGGACCTCGACGACGCCGGCGGCAAGTCCATCCCGCTGCTCGATCTCGACCGGCTGGGTCCAGACCAGGCTCCCCGACTCGTTGCGCACGAGCAGTTGCAGCGCGCCGGCATTTTCCCCATAACTCTCGAGATAGAGCGGAATCAGGCTGTCGCGGCCGAAGGTGACGGTGGCACGCGGGCTGAGGAGGACCTCGGGAAGCACGTCGCGCCGCCGCCGCGGGATGACCTCGTTGATGGGGATCGGCGACGAGACCGTGCCAGGAGAAAAGGCCGGGACCGTGATGTCCGCCACGGCCTGTGCGCTGCGCTGGCTGCCGACATCGCGGATGGCGACGGTCATCGTGTACCTGCCCGGCGCGACGTCGAGGATTTCCTGAAAGAGCACGCTCTCGTCGACCCGGCTCGTCTCGCGATAGGTCCCGACGACGAGCGTCTCGGTGGCGTCGATGACGCGCACCCGTTCGCCGCCGCGGTCGAGGGTGATGCCCACCGTGTAATTGGCGCGGAAGCGGTTGTCGGCCTCGCGTGCAAAGCTGAGCGTGGTGACCGCAAAGGAGAACGCGGCAATGACGTGGGTGGTATCGGCCGAGGCGCCGCCGACGAATCCGACGCGCCCGACAACCGGGAACGGAAGCCCCTGCGCAATGAGACCCATCTGCCGGTAGAGCGGCGTCGGGTCGAACGAAATGTTGCGCAGGTCGCGGGCCAGCGTGGGGTTGGCGGGGCGCGGGGCGCCGTCCGCCGCCGCGGCACGGCCGCCGCCACAACCGGCAATCCCGACAATCAATGCGCCAACCAGGAAGACGCGGTGGACCTGACGACGGATGGCCCGGGAACGAAGGTGCTCGTACATCGCTGCTCTGGGGTCTGGGGGGCGTGAGACTCGGATAATCTACACCGGCAAGCGCCGGACCATTCGTTGGCGCCGCCCGGCGGTCCCGGTCGCTTGCACGCGCCGTTCCCTCTCTGTAGCTTCGCCGCGTGTCTCGCGACCCCCTCGTCGGAAAAACGCTGGCCGGGTACGTCCTTCTCGACCGCGTCGGGGAAGGCGGAACGGCGACCGTGTACAGGGCGCAGCATCCCCAGCACGGCACCGTGGCGCTCAAGGTGCTGCGCGAAAAGCTGCGACAGGACCGCACGGCCATTGCCCGGTTCGTGCGCGAGGCCAGTTTCGGCACCCGTGTCACGCACGACAACGTGATCCGGACCATCGAGACGGGCGAGTCGGACGCCCTCCCCTTCCTTGTCATCGAATGGGCCGAAGGCGAGCTCCTCGAGAGCTACGCCAAGCGGAATGCCCCCTTCCCGCCGGATGAGGTGGCCGCGGTCATCACGCAGATCGCCGGTGCGGTCTATGCCGCGCACCTCGCCGGCATCGTGCACCGGGACCTGAAGCCGGACAACGTGATGTACGATCACGAGAGCCGGACGGTGAAGCTCCTGGACTTCGGGATCGCCACCGCAACCGACGTGACCCCCGACCAACGGCTCACGCGCGCGGGATTCTTCGTGGGCACGCTGATGTACGTCGCGCCCGAGGCGCTTTCGGGCGAGGTCGTCTCGCCCGCGGCCGACCAGTACTCGCTCGCGACGATGGCGTATCTCTTCCTCGCGGGCGCACTGCCGTACACCGCCAAGAGCCCGCGCGAGATGTTCACGCAGCTGCTCTCCCAGCCGCCGATCCCGCTCAACAAGGCAAGGCCGGATCTCCAATACCGGCCGGAGGTCGAGGCGGTCGTGATGAAGGGTCTTGCCAAGCTTCCGAAGGACCGCTACCCCGACGTCCTCGCCTTCGCGGGCGCGCTGGCCGAGGTGCTGAAGGATCCCTTCCCGCCGGAATCGACGGCGGCCGGATTCTTCTCTCGGATGAAGGGGCTCTTCGGCCGCTAGGCCGCACCGCGTGGCGCCGGGTCCACCGGCAGCCAGCAAGTGAAGGTGCTCCCGCGCCCCGGCTCGCTCTCCAGCGTGATGTCGCCGCCGAGCAGCCGCGCCAGGCGCCGCGTGATGGACAGGCCGAGTCCGGTACCGCGGCGCTCTGAATCCCCGCGCGATCCGGCATCGACCTGCTCGAACTCCTCGAAGATCCGCGCGTGATCCTTGGTGTCGATGCCGACTCCCGTGTCGACCACCTGTAGTGCGACCCAGGCGCCGCCGGCGGCAAGCATCGGGCGCTGTCGCGTGACGCGGTCGGCCATCAGCCGTGACGGGTCCGTCACGTACGAGGCGCGCACGGCAAGGCTTCCCGTCGTGGTGAACTTCACCGCGTTGCCAAGGAGGTTCACCAGGATCTGCCGCAGGTGCGTGGGGTCGGTGCTGAGTTTCGGGAGCGTGGCCGGTACGTGAATGGCCAGCGCGAGTCCCTTCTCGATGATCAGCGGCTCGATCTCGCTCACGACGTCGATGACGAAGGCGCGCAGCGAGAGGGGCTCGTGGTGCACGTCGAGCCGGCCGGCCGAGAGCTTGGCGAGGTTGAGGATTTGGTCCACAAGGAGCTGCAGGTGCTCGGCCGAGGCCTGGATCCGTTCGACCGGATCGATCATCCGCTGGCCGAGTTCCCCGTAGGAGCCGTCGCGAAGGAGGTCGACGAAGCCGACGATCGCCGCAAGCGGGGTACGCAGCTCGTGCGAGACATTGGCGAGGAACTCCGACTTGGCGCGGTTGGCGCGCGCGAGCTCAAAGGAGAGGTGCTCGAGCTCGAGACTGCGGTCGCGGAGCCGGCGGCGGCGGTGGCGCTCGTTGACGAGCACCGCGGCCACCACGACGGCGGCCACCAGGGCGAGGGTCCAGCCGAGCATCGTCACGACCGCCTCATTGACCCGTCCCCCCACCCACGGTAGCCTCCACCCCTATGGAACCTCGCGGCCGCCTCATCGAACTCCTTGCCACGCGCAGCGCTCGCCGCGGCACCTTCACGCTCGCGTCGGGGAAGCAGTCCGACCTCTACATCGACTGCCGCCCGACAACGATGCATCCGGAGGGGCTCTCGCTCATCGGACCACTCGGCCTGCACCTGATCGGCGAGCGCGGCTGGCGCCCCGATGCGGTGGGCGGCCTCACGCTCGGCGCCGACCCCGTGAGCTACGCCATCGCCTACGCAAGCCAGCTCGCGGGGCTTCCAGTCCGCGCCTTCACCGTGCGGAAGGAAGCGAAATCGCACGGGACGGGCAAGGTGATCGAGGGCGCGTTCGAGCCGGGCGACCGCGTGGTCGTGGTGGAGGACGTGATCACGACCGGCGGGTCGGCGCTGCGCGCGGCCGAGGCGGTGCGGGCGGCGGGCGGCATCGTGGTCGGCGTACTCGCGGTGGTGGATCGCGAGGAGGGCGGGCGGGCGGCGATCGAGGCGGCAGGGTACGAGGTCGCCGCGCTCGTCACCGCCGTGGAGATCACCGCGCGGATGTGAAGTGCGCGGGCCGCCGGTCGAGCACCGACGGCGGCCCCTTCATCCCCACACGGATCGCGAGCGGGCGGAGCGCCCGGAGCGTCTCCCGGTGCGGCCGCACGAGCTCCTCGATGAAGCGCTCAAGCATCCGCTCGGCCGTGTAGTGCCGCCGGAACTCGCCCGCCGTCACGGACAGGAGCGTGCGCACGTGCCGGCCGAAGCTTTGCGGCGACGAGTACTCCAGCGTATTGGCGACATCGGCGATGGAGTGGCCGGGGTCCTCGAAGAGCCGTGCCGCGCGTAGCAGCCGCGCGTAGGCCAGGTAGCGCTTGGGCGCCGGGAGCCGTGCGCGGAAGAAGCGGCTCATCAGCGTGCTCGGCAGCACGTCAATCCGCCGGGCGAGTTCGCGCACGGTGCTGACCCGTACGCTCGCGGTGAAGAGCGCCTCGAAGAACCCCCACACCTCGGCCGTGGCCTCGCCGAGATCGGCACGAATGCGGCCGAGGGCATAGCGGTCGGAGGCGCGCGTGGCCTCGGAGGCGAGGATGCGGCGCAGCCGACTCCACCCGGCGGGCTGCCGGACATCGACCAGGCGCGTGACCCCGGCGTTGCCGATGCGCAACAACGCCTCCGCGCTGGCGGGCTCTGCGCCGAGGAGCGCGACGGCGGGGATTGTCGGGAACTCGCGTACGACGGCGGCCATCCGGCGGTCAGGCTCGCGGCCACACCGCACCACCGAAAGGAGTACCGCGCCGACCCGGCGGCGCTTGAGGTCCTCGAGAAGGTCCGCGACACTCTCGCGATGGATGGCGCGGTAGAGGCCTTCGCTGGCGGCATCGACGCGCACGCGCTCCTCCGGGTCCAGCACGGTGACCACGGGGGCCTGCAGGGAGACTGGGGCAAGGGGCATTGCGGCCTCGGCGGCGAAGGGTGGCGGCAGCGGAACGCGGGAACCCTCGTACCGACCGGTCATCCGCCCGTCATCCGTCCCCAACCGCCCCATAGGCGCCGTCACCCCAGGGGCACTAGATTCCTCCGGGAGGTTCCGTCGGACGATCGCGTCGGACATTTGTGTCCGCCGAGGAAAGTCCGGGCTCCTTGGACACGCTGCCAGGTAACGCCTGGGCACGCGCGCAAGCGCGTGACGGACAGTGCCACAGAGAACAGACCGCCTTCGCGAAAGCGGAGGTAAGGGTGAAACGGTGGGGTAAGAGCCCACCGCGTCCACGGCAACGGGGACGGCACGGCAAACCCCAGCGGGAGCAAGGCCAAATAGGCGGCGAGCAGCAGTCCTCTGCGATCAAGACGCCGCGGGTTGGCCGCTAGAGTGCACGGGCGACCGTGTGCCGAGAGAAATGATCGTCCGGGGTCGCAAGGCCTCGACAGAACCCGGCTTACAGACGGAACCCTCGTAGGAGCACGATGGCAGGATGGCGATGGCGGGGTATCATCCGCCGAGGCCTCCTGCCATCGCGCATTTTCCGCCGTTCCTTCCGCCCGCCGCGTGCACGGTGCCATTCTCTAGCGTGATCTTTCGCCGCGGCACCCTGTGCCTCGCCCTGCTCGCCCTCGCCGCAACCACGGCATGTGCGCCATTGCGTCCCTCGGCGCGCGGAAGCGGCCTCCCGCGCGTGGCTGCGCCCAGCGCAGACCCGCTCGCCGGCCCGTGGACGGTGCGCGACGCCGACATTCGGCGCTCCCAGGTGCTGACAACGCGCGCGCTCCTCACGTCGGAGATAGACGGCGTCTCGCGCGTCGACACGCTACACTCGACCCTCGAGTTTGCCTGGTCGCCGGTGCCCGGCACCGCGCCGGCCCGCCTGGCCGGTCTGGTGACCACCTACGCCGTGGCGGTGGGTGGTGGCCCCGCCTCGGTGCCCGCGGGCGTCACGCTCCCCTTCTCGTTCACGGCGGAACACCGGGTTGACGGCGCGCAGCCGGAGTTCACGATTCCCGACGGCGCGAGCTGCACGCTACCCAACGCCGCGGCGGTGCACGGGGTCCGCGAGAGCTGGCTCTCGCTCCCCACCACGCTCGAGCGCGGGACCGCCTGGCAGGATTCGTCGAGCTACCTGATGTGCCGCGATGGAATCCCGCTGCGGGTTTCCGCCGTGCGCACCTTTGTCGCGAGCGGCGCGCGGATGCGCGACGGGCAGCTTGCCGTGCTGGTCCAGCGCGCCACCAGGCTCCACGTTGCGGGCGAGGGGCTGCAGTTTGGCGAGCCGATTACGATCGTCGGCGAAGGCGCGGGGACAATGCTCCTCGAGGTTGCGCTCGTCGGCGGCGTCATCCTTCACGCCGAGGGGATGTCGGAGCTCGCGCTGACGATGGAAGGCCGTCGCCGTCGACAGATCCTGCACCAAGCAAGCCGCGTGGAGATCCGCGAACCCTGAGGTCCGCGGATCCGGCCGTCAGTCGACGAGCCGCAGTGGCATCAGGAGACAGAGATACTTCGCGGCATCGCTCCAGCCCTCGGGCTCCAGCGTCGACGCGCGCTCCGGCGCCCGGAAGGTCATCCGCACCTCGTCCGTCGGCATATAGCGGAGAATCTCGAGGAGATACGCCGCATTAAAGCCGATGTCGAGCGGGTCCCCGTCGTAGCGGATCGGGAGCTCGTCCTGCGCCTCACCGAGGTCCGGCGTGCTCACCGAGAACTTGAGCATCCCCGCATTGAAGGAGAGCCGAATGCGGTGCGTCTGGTCCGACGCGACGACGCTCATTCGCTTGAGTGCGCCGGTGAAGGCCGTGCGGTCGAGAATGGCGTACTTGTCGTTGTCCTTCGGAATGACCTGATCGTAGCCCGGGTACGGCCCTTCGATCAGCCGGGTAAACACCGAGGTGAATGGCGAGCGGAAGCCCAGGTGGTTCTCGCCCTGTGCGACCTCGAGCTCCTCTTCGGCGGCGAAGAGCCGACGAATCTGCTCGAGCGCCTTGGGCGGGATGATGAGGTCCGCCTTCTGCGCGCCCTTCACCGGCACCTCCATCTTCGCCAGGCGGTGGCCGTTGGTGGCGACCATCCGCATCAGATCCGGCCGCATCTCCCAGAGCACGCCGTTGAGGATGGGGCGGCTTTCCTCGGTGCTTGCGGCAAAGGCCGTATGTGAGATGAGCTTCTGCAGCTCCCCCGAGGGAATGCGCACGGCCTTGTCGAACTGCACGGCGGGGAAGCTCGGAAACTCCGACTTTGGCAGGCCGAGGAGCTTGAACTTGGAGCGGCCGCATTCGAGCGTGATCCGTTGATCGCCGGTGGCGGAGATCTTCACGGGCGCCGGCGGCAGCTCGCGCGCAATCTCGCTCAGCTTCCGCGCGGGAATCGTGATGGCGCCCGCGGCCTCGACGTCGGCGGTGACCTCGGTGCTTACCGCGATGTCGAGGTCCGTGCCCGAGATGCGAATCCCCTTCTCCGTGGTCTGGAGGAGGAGGTTCGCAAGAACCGGAAGCGTCGTCTTGGAGGGAACAGCCGGCGCGACGGCGGCAAGCCCTTCCTGGAGTTTCTCACGCGTAATCGTGAAACGCATTCTGGTCCTGGCGAGAGGCGGATGTGGAGCACTCGGACGGCCTGCTTGTTCTAACTATGAATTTCTCTTCCAGTAGTAGTAGTAGCAAGGTGTGGATTGTGGATGGGGCCTTCAACCCGATGCCCCGTCAACGCTTCACGCCTTCGGCTCGTGTGCATTCCGTGCCCGTTCCGTGTGGGGCCTCGTGGAATCCCCGGTTTTGGCCGCGGGCCGCGTGGTAAAGATGTGCATCAGGGGGAATGCCTGACGGTTTCCCGCACCTTGTCCACACGGGTGCGAAACTCCGCGCTTTCCTTCATCATCTCTGCCACGCGGTCGAGCGAATGGATCACGGTCGAATGGTCGCGGCCGCCAAAGGCCTGGCCGATTTCCACGAGCTGGAGGCCGAGCACCTCGCGCGCGAGGTACATCGCCACCTGCCGCGGGACCGTCAGGTTCTTGGTGCGGGTCTTGGACTGCAGGCCGTCGACCGTGATGCCCCACTCGGCGGCCACGCGCTGCTGGATCACGCCCATCTTATCGTGGCGCCCGTTGCGTGCCGGTGCGGCATCGCCCGAACGCAGCTTGTCGCGTAATGCTTCGCGTGCCAGGTCCACCGTGACCACGCGGTGCTTGAGCGAGGCGTAGGCGAGGAGCTTGATGATGGACCCTTCGAGCTCGCGCACGTTCGACTGGACGTGGTCCGCAATGAAGTGAAGCACGTCGTCGGGAATCGTGTGCTCGAGATGGTCCATCTCCGCCTTGCGGCGGAGGATGGCAATGCGGTGCTCGAGGTCGGGTTGCCCAACGTCGGCAACCATCCCCCAGGCGAAGCGGGAGGCGAGGCGCGCCTCAAGCTTCGGGATTTCGGACGGGGGACGGTCGGAGGTGAGGACAATCTGCCGTCCCGCCTCATAGAGGGCGTTGAACGTATGGAAGAACTCCTCCTGCGTGGAGTTCTTGCCGCCGATGAAGTGGACGTCGTCGACGAGGAAGAGGTCGGTCTCGCGGTAGCGGCGGCGGAAGTCGTGCATCGCGCCCTTGCCGATCGAGGTGATGACGTCGTTGGTGAACTGCTCGGTGGTGATGTACGTGACGCGGGTGGCCGGTGCGCGGCGGAGAATCTCCTGCGCGATTGCCTGCATCAGGTGGGTCTTGCCAAGCCCGGTGGGGCCGTAGAAGAAGAGCGGGTTGTAGGTCTTGCCCGGGGCCTGGGCGACGGCCATCGCGGCGGCGGCGGCGAGGTCGTTGGACTTGCCGATGACGAAGGTATCGAAGGAGTAGCGGTCGTTGAGGAGGCTGAGCGTTACGTTTGGTTGTGGCTTGTCAGGCTCGATGGTGCCTCGTTCCTGTCCCTTTGCTGGCACGAACAGGTCCATTTGAGAACGCTGGCGACGCTCGTCTTGAACGCGTAGCGCAATCTTCACGGGATGGCCAATGGCCACCGGGGCCAACGACTCGAGCACCGCCGCGTGCCGCCGCTCGTTCCACTCCACCGAGAACTGGTCGGGCGCCATCAGGGTGAGCGCCTCGCCGGAATACTCGGCCGCAGTGAGCGGCACGAGCCAGGTATCAACTATGTGATCCGAGAGTTCTGTCCGCGCGCGGTCGAGCAGACGGGACCAAACTTCGGTGGCAGTGAGGGTCATTCCGGGGCGTTCGCGGTGTGGATATCCGAGGGGACGCGAAGCTACCCTTCGTCTGTGGATAAGTCAACGCTCGTGTCTGCGACCCAGCGGTACACTGGTACCCGCGCCGTTGACCTAAACGGCGGGCCCAACTACGTTTAGCGGTCTGTCCGTGAAGTTTTTTCCAGCCATTTTGGAGTGATGATGGGGAAGCCGACTTACCGCCCGCGCAACAAGCGTCGCATCAAGACGCACGGATTCCGCGCGCGTATGGAAACCAAGTGGGGGCGCCAGGTACTGAGCCGCCGCCGCAAGAAGGGACGCAAGCGGCTAACCGTGAAGCTGCCCTCGAAGTACGCTGGCGCCTGACGCCGGGCACCGCGTGGCGTCGCCGCGGTGGCTGACGCGCACGGCCGACCTTGAGGCGGTGCGCCGTGAGGGGAAGCGGATCCGGACCAGCCTGCTCGAGGTCCGGTCTCTCGCTTCCCTTCTTCGTCATCCGCGCGTGGGAATCATCGTGCCACGACACAAGCAAACCGCCGTCGCTCGCAACACGCTGAAGCGTCGGCTGCGCGCGCTTGCGCGGGAGACCCTGCATCCGTTGCTGCGGACCGTCGCGCCGCTCGACGTCGTCGTGCGCGCCGCGCCGGCGGCGTACCGCGCCGACTTTGCCGCGCTCTCGGCCGACCTGACGCGGCTTGCGGCACGCCTTGTTCCGGTGCGCGCCGCGTGAGTACGCTCCTCGTGCTCTTCGTGCGCGCGTACCAGGTGGTGCTCTCGCCCCTGCTGCCCGCGGCGTGTCGCTACCAGCCGACCTGCTCGCACTATGCCATCGAGGCGCTCGAGAAGCACGGCGCGGCGCGCGGCTCGTGGCTCGCGGTGAAGCGCATTGCCCGTTGTCATCCGTTCCGTCCGGGAGGATTCGATCCGGTGCCGGAGCCACCCCCCTCTCTCAAGCCCACTCGCCGTGATGGATAAGCGTTTCTTCCTCGCGCTCCTGCTCACCGGTGCCGTCGTTCTCGCGACGCCGGTGATTTTCCCGCGCCAGGCCCCGCCGGTTCCCACGTCGCCCGTGATGGCACCGGCAACGAGCCCGACCGCTCCGATGCCTGCCGCGCCACTCGCCGGCACCGTCCAGCCCGTCGCATCGACCGCCGCTGCGATCACGGCCGCGCCGGTGACCCCGGCCGAAACGCTCGCACTTGGCAACGAGCTCACCACCTTCCGCCTTTCCACGCGCGGCGCCACGCTGCTCTCGGCGGAGCTTCCGCGGTTCCGCGAGCTTCACACCGGGGAGAATCCGGTGCAGCTGGTGCACGGCGGCGAGCCGCTGCTGCGTTTCCGTCTCATCGCGGGCGGCGATACGCTCGCGCTCGACGCCCTGTCGTTCCGCGCGACGCGCGCCACAACGCCCCAGGGCGAGCAGCTCGTCTTCACGGGCGCAATCGGTGCCGCGCCGGTCACCATCAGCTACACGCTCACGCCGGCCAACTATCTCGCGAATGTCACCGTGCGTGCCACGGGACTTCCGCAGCCGGTGTTCCTGCTGACGGATCTCCCCACGGGGTTCGATTCACAGGAAACGGACAGCACCGAGGATGCGCGGTATCTCGCCTACGCGATGAAGCCGACGGCGGGGAGCGCAGAGCGCGTGGACTTTCGCAAGCCGGACCCGGGGGAGCTGGTCCTCAAGCCGGGGCCGATGACTTGGGTGGTGGCGAAGAGCAAGTACTTCCTCGTGGGCGTGCTCGCGGCGGAGAATGCCGCCACGCCGTTCGCGGAGGTGCAGGTGACGGGCGCGCCGCGCGTGAACAAGGCGGCGGTGCGTGCGCAGGCGACCATCGTCTCGGCCCTCCCGGAATCGGGCGTAGCGTTTGAGCTCTATGCGGGGCCGCAGCAGTGGGAGCGGCTCGTCGCGATGGGCCGCGAGTTTGAGAATGTGAATCCGTACGGGGGCTGGATCAGCGGCGTGGTGCAGCCGTTTGCGACGATCGTGATGCGCATCCTGCTGTGGATGAAGCGGACGCTGAACGTCGAGTACGGGTGGATCCTGGTGCTCTTTGGCGTGATGGTCCGCGTGCTGATGTGGCCGCTGAACAGCCGGATGATGCGGTCGCAGCTGGCAATGCAGCGCCTGGCGCCGGCGGTGCAGGCGGCGCAGGCCAAGCACAAGAACGACCCGGAGGCGCAGCGCGTGGCGGTGATGAAGGTCTACACCGACGCCGGCGTGAGTCCGTTCGCGGCGGTCTCGGGGTGCCTGCCGATGCTGCTGCCGATGCCGATCCTCTTCGCCCTCTTCTTCGTCTTCCAGAACACGATCGAATTCCGCGGCGTGTCGTTCCTCTGGCTGGCGGACATCTCGCTCAAGGACCCGTACTACATCCTGCCACTGGCGATGGCGGGGTCGATGTTCCTGCTCTCGTGGATCAGTATGCGGAGCGCCCCGCCGAATCCGCAGACGAAGATGATGGCCGTGATGATGCCGGTGGTGATGCTGATTGCGCTGCTGAACTTCGCGTCGGGGCTGAACCTGTATTACACGGTGCAGAACCTGGCCGCGCTGCCGCAGCAGTGGTTGATTGCGCGCGAGCGCGCCAAGGCGCCGCAGGCGTCGGCCGTGGTCTCCGGTGGGGGCGATCGAAAGAAGCGCTGAGGCGCGCGGCGACACGATTGCCGCGATCGCGACGGCGCCCGGTCGCGGCGCCCTCGCGCTGATCCGGATCAGCGGGCCGGCCGCGCGGACGATTGCCGCGCGGATCGGGGTGCGGGGCGACCTGCCGCCGCGGCGCGCCACACGCGTGCGGCTCCACGCCACCGACACGCCGTCGGCGACACTCGACGATGCGCTGGCGACGTTCTTTCCGGCCCCGCACTCCGCGACCGGCGAGGACGTGGTCGAGTGCTCGGTGCACGGCGGCGCGCTGGTGGGTCGTGCGGTGCTCGAGGCGCTGGTGACGGCGGGCGCGCGCCCCGCGCTGGCGGGCGAGTTCACCGAGCGTGCGGTGCGCAACGGAAAGCTCGACCTCCTGCAGGCGGAGGCCGTCGCGGACCTCATCGATGCGCGGTCGCGCGCGATGCATCGCGCCGCGCTGCGCCAGCTCTCCGGCGCGCTCTCGACGACACTGCAGGCCCTGCGCGGCGCGCTCCTCGACGTCGAGGCGCTGATTGCCTACGAGATCGATTTTCCCGAGGAGGACGACGGGCCACAGCCGCGTGCGCGGGCCGTGGCGGCGGCCGACGCGGTGCTTGTGGCGCTGGACGCACTCCGGGCGACGCTGCCGGCGGCAGAACTGGGCCGCGACGGAATCGCGGTGGTGCTCGCCGGTCCGCCAAACGCGGGGAAGTCCTCGCTCCTCAATGCGCTGGTCGGTGACGCCAGGGCCATCGTGAGCGAGGTGCCGGGAACGACACGCGACGCCATCGAGGTCCTCGTGGACGACGACCCGTGGCCGTTGCGCCTCGTGGACACGGCGGGGCTACGCGAGGGTGGCGACCAGGTTGAGCGGCTCGGGCTCGAGGTGAGTGCGCGCTGGCTCGCTCGGGCGCACCTTGTTCTTGTCTGCGCCTCCGATCCCGCCGCGCTCGACGCGGCGGCGGCGGCCGTGGCCACGCTGAGTGAGGCACCGCAGTTGCGCGTGCGCACCAAGGTGGACCTCAGCAAGGCGCCCGCTGACGCGGTGGCGGGCGATGCCGTGGCGGTGAGCGCCACCACCGGCACTGGGCTCGATGCCCTGCGCGATGCCATCCGCGCCCGGGCGCGCACGCTGTATCCCGACCCCGCCGAGGAGGTGCCGCAGATTACCCGCGCCCGACACCTGCACGCGATACGGCTCGCGCGCGACGAAGTGGCGGCGTTCCGTGCCGCGTGGGCGGCGGGCGCGCTTCCCGGTCCGGTTGCGGCGACGCATCTCCGCGCCGCCGTGCTCGCCCTCGACGAGCTCCTCGGCGCAATTGACGTGGACGACGTGCTGGAGCGCGTGTTTCGGACCTTCTGCGTCGGGAAATAGGCGCGGGAGGTGCGCGCACGTCCACCGCACCCCCCAGAATGACGACGCGCGGCCGGCCCCGGAGCCGGTCGCGCGCGTCCACCTAGCGGCTCGCCGTTAACTAAGCAGTGCGAGCGGCCGCGTCGGCGAAATGCGTGATCTCACGGGCGTCGGCCCGCAACGCCCAGGCGATGCCGCGTTCGGCGATCGCCTCCTCCACCATCCGTGCACCGACCCAGTAGCCGGCGCGCTCGGGGAGCACGTGGCGCTGTACCGTGCGCGCCTCGTCGCTCATCCCGCCTGAGAGCCAGCGCAGGCGGAGGCCGAGACCCGCCCGGTCGAGGTCGTCGGCCACCGCGCGCGCGAGCACCGCCTCGAGTTCGCGCACGCGCGCGTACTGTCGGCGGAGGAATCCGTAGTACTCCCAGGGCGCGTGCCCCGGGCTGAGCAAGCGGGAGGCGTGTACCGCGAGCCCCTCATTGACGAGGTGTTCGCGCAGCGAGACCGCGCGCCCCGTTTCCCAGAACGAATAGAAGCCGCTGGCCGCAGAAACGGCCTGGCGGAGTTCGGCGCGACTCTGCGGCGAGGTGTAGCGCACGCAGTGCGCGATCTCGTGCGCGAGCCACATCGGGACCAGTTCGGGGTCGAGGCCAAGGCCGCGCGTGGCGGGATTCGCGACACTGGTGAAGTGCTCGAGACAGACAAAGGCAACGCCGCGGCCGTTGACGACGAGCTCGCCGGCGTTGGCCGCGCCGACGCCGACCATCAGGACGACGTCGACGGTGGAATCGATCTCGAAGAGCTCGGTGCAGGCGGTCTCGGCCTGCCGGGCGAGCGCCACGATGTCGGTGCGCTCGAGCATCGCGGCGAGGTCCTGGCGATCGGCGCGGACGGTCTCGCGGACGACGTCGTGGAAGTGCGGGCCGGTCGGTTCGATGACGT
>CAYXQS010000009.1:0-7772 GCA_964466515.1 uncultured Gemmatimonas sp.
GGATGATCCTCGACGTCATTGCCCCCGACTCAGGGACGATCGCGGTCCTTGGCCGCTCGAACCGCGAGCGGGGCGCACTCGACCGGCTCGGCTATCTCCCCGAGGAGCGCGGGCTCTACAAGAAGATGTCCGTGCGCGGCGTGCTCAAATTCCTCGCCGAGCTGAAGGGCGTGCCCGGGAAGGTGGCCGAGGGACGCATCGACCAGTGGCTCGAGCGGCTGCAGCTCCGCACGGTGGAGAAGGACTGGGGAAACGCGAAGGTCGATGAGCTCTCGCGCGGAATGCAGCAGAAGGTGCAGTTCATCGGCACCCTGCTCCACGAGCCGGAGGTCGTGATCCTCGACGAACCGTTCAGCGGCCTCGACCCGATCAACGCGCAGGCGCTCAAGGACACCGTCGTCGACCTGCGGCAGCGCGGGAAGACGGTGATCTTCTCGACGCACCTGATGGACAACGCGGAGCGGCTGTGCGACGCGGTGTGCATCATCGCGCGCGGCCAGAAGGTGCTCGACGGGCCACTCGCCGACGTGAAGGCGCAGAATGCCGGCCGCACGGTGGCGCTCGCGCTCGACGGCGGCGCCAGCACGGCGGTGGGCGCAATCCTCCGGGACCGCGCGCTCGTGGACCGGGTGGACGACCACAACCGCTACTTCGAGCTCGAGATGGCCGCGGGTGCAGACCCGCAGGTACTCCTCCGCCGCCTCGTCGAGGCCGGCGCATCGATCCAGCGCTTCGAGCGCGTGCAGCCGTCGCTGCACCAGATCTTCCTGCAGCGTGTCGGCGCCACCGGCGTCGAGGAGGGGATGAGCGGCAATGGCTAAGTTCTGGACGGTCTTCAGGCGCGAGTACCTCGAGCGCGTCCGCACCAAGTGGTTCCTCCTCGTGACGCTCTTCGGCCCGGTGTTCTTCGGGACGATTATGATCCTGCCGGGCGTGCTCGCGATGCGCGGGATGCGCGACGCCACGGTGGGCAACGTCCGCATCGTCGACGTCACCGGCACGGACCTGGGCGACCGGATCGTGGCGCGCCTGCAGCCCGCCGCGCTGCCGGACAGCCTCAAGGGGGAGGCGATCCTGGTGGAGCACGTCGGGCCGACGGAGCTCGCCGCGCGCGAGGACGCGCTCACGGCGCTCGTGCAGTCGCGCGACCTGCTCGGCTACCTCGTGCTCGACTCGGCCACCCTGCGCGGCGAGACGGCGCGCTACGCGGGCCGCAATGCGTCGTCGATGGGGGAGAGCGAGCGGCTGGAGGCGGCCGTGCGCGCCTCGCTCCTGACGTATCGCGTGGAACAGGCGGGCCTCGATGCGGCCACGGCGGAAACGCTCACCCGCGTGCGCGTGCAACTGCGCACCGAACGGATCACCAAGGAAGGGCGCGGCGGCTCCGGCCTCGCGAGCGCCTTCTTCGGGTTCGGGATCGCCTTCCTGCTCTATATGAGCATCATCCTCTACGGGCAGAACATCCTGCGCGGCGTGCTCGAGGAAAAGACGACGCGCGTGGCCGAGGTGGTGGTGTCGAGCGTGAGCCCGGAAGTGCTGCTCGCCGGGAAGGTGCTCGGTGTGGGCGCCGTGGGGCTCACGCAGCAGCTCGTCTGGGTGGTGAGCGGCGTGCTCTTCTGGGGCCAGCGCGCGCGGCTGATGGGGATGCTGGGCGTCGAGGGGATGCCGGCGGTGGCGCTCCCCTCGATCTCGCCGACGGTGCTCGTGGCGCTGCTGCTGTTCTTCGTCCTCGGGTACACGCTCTACGCGTCGCTCTTCGCGGCCGTGGGCGCGATGGTGAGCTCGCAGGAAGAGGCGCAGCAGGCCGCGCAGCCGGTGATGCTGCTGCTCATCTTCAGCATCATCTTCGTGCAGCCGGTGATGATGAATCCCACGGGGCGGATGGCGGAGCTGCTGAGCTGGATCCCCTTCTCCGCGCCGATCATTATGCCGATGCGGATGACGTCGATCCCGGTGCCGGCCATCGAGATCATCGGCTCACTCCTCGGCGTTGCCGCGGCGTGCGCGCTCGGGATCTGGGTTTCGGCCAGGATCTACCGCGTGGGGCTCCTGATGTACGGGAAGCGGCCGACGCTTCGCGAGCTCGGGCGGTGGATTCGGCAGGGTTGAGTGCCGGAACGCAGACCTCAGCCAGCAACCCCGGACTCACAGTACTTATCAAACGCATCCGTCAGGTCCTTCGCCACGGCCTCCGCGCTGCGGCCCTCGATCTGCCAGCGCTCGATCATATGCACGAGCCTGCCGTCCTTGAGCAGCGCCACCGAGGGCGAGCTCGGCGCGTAGCCCGTGAAGTACCCGCGGGCCTGGCGCGTCGCATCGACGTCGTTCCCCGCGAAGACCGTGTAGCTCTGGTCCGGCCGGGCGCTGTGCTGCAACGCCGCGGCAACGGCCGGACGCATATTGCGCGCGGAGCAGCCGCAGACCGAGTTCACCACCACCAGTTGCGTGCCCTTCGCATCCTTCAGCGCCGCGTCCACCGCATCGGCCGTGCGCAGCTCCTCGACCCCGAGCTGCGTGATCTCAGCGCGCATCGGCGCAATCATCCGTTCGTCGTACATCATCGCGCGACTCCTGTTGGTTAGGTCCCTGCGCCCACACGGCGCAATCTAGTTCAGCGGACCAGGAACAACCGATCCTGCCGCCGATGCACCCACCGCGTGCGGCCGTCGCTCCCGACGATCGCATCCTCTTCCTGCGCCATCCGCACCGGCTGCCCGCCCCACTCCGGCACCGCCGTCGTGGCCTGCAGCTCGATCGAGTACCACATATTCGGGATCACCGGATGGTCGCCGCGCCCCGGAACGCCTTCCTGATAGTCCCAGAGGCCAATCGGCGGGCCTGATCCGTGCCCGTGCATCCCGATGGGGTGCGAATACACCGTCCCGTCGATCCCCTCGGCACGCATCCGACCAATCGTCGATGCGAGAATCTCGTTCCCGGTCCGGCCGGCGCGCAGCTCCTCCAGGAGAAGGTCCTGTAGGCGGTTGGCATTGCGGAGGGCCTGCGTCAGCCCGGCGGGGGCGTCCGTCTCCCCCGGGAGGAGGACGTAGCCGTTGTGCTGCGTGTCCGTGTTGAGGCCCAGCGCCGTAATCCCCACGTCGCAGTGGAGGACATCGCCGCGCTCGATGACGGGATCGTCCCCAAGCTGGGCCGCGCTCACGCCGCGCCGCTGCACGCTCACGCTCGGCTGGAACCAGGTGCCAAGCCCCAGGTCGTTCACGCGCTGGCGCCACCACCAGACGAGGTCGCTCGCGCGCGTGACGCCGGGGGTGATTTCCGCCTCGGAGAACATCCGCTGGGTCAGCGCCCAGACGAGGTCCTGCAGTTCGCGGTAGGCGCGCGCCTCGTCGGGCAGTCGCGTGGCGATGAACTCGAGCGGGAGCGCGTCCACCGAACGGAAGCGCTCGCTCCAACGCGCGCCGAGTGCGGCGACCATCCCATCGCGCTCGCCGGCGCTCAGGCCGTCGGTGAAGGCGAAGGTGCGCGAGATGTTGATGGCGATGGCCCGGGGGTCGCGCGTCTCGAGTACGTCCTTGAGCACCTGCCACTGCGCATCGCCCCAGAGCTCGGCCTGCCGTCCGTCGACACCGGCGTCCACCGTGCGCATCGCGCGGCGTGCGTCGTAGAGCCCTCCCTGCGACGTCCCGCCAAGGGCGATGCGCTCGATGCACGAGCCGTCGCCGGGGTCACTGCGGCCCGCCGCGGCGCAGCGGTCGAAGAAGACGTAGATCGTCCGACGCCGGGCCGCGAAGGTCGTGGGCGAGACGAGCGAGGTGAAGACGGGGTCCTCGTTGTACTCGCGCATCGGCATCACCCAGGCGTCCACGCCGTGCTTCCGCATCAGCGCGGGGAGCACGGTGCGGAGGCGCGTCTCGAGCCACTGCTGGCGGACCTCCGCCTGCTCGCGCAGGGTGCCGAAGGGACGCTCGGGCGCCTGCGCGGCGAGTCGCGCGCCGAGGGGCGCGCCACGCGGCATAGCGGGCGAGGCAACGAGCGCGAGGAGCGCGCCGACGAGGAACGGCCTCACGGAGCCTCCGGCTTGCTGGGGATGAGAAGGAGCCGCACCACCGTGGACACGAGCGCGAGGAGGATCGCGAAGACCGTGATTCCGACCAGTCGGTAGAAGAGAATCCGCATCGAGGTGCTCTGCCAATCCTCGATCGTCGCCGGGAGCGAGCCGATGCGTTCGACGCCGAGCATCGTGAGCACGAAGCTCACCGCGATCTCCGTGGCCGACTCGACGACCGCAAAGAGCGGGGCGCGCCAGGCCCAGGCGCGGACGGAGTAGTTCCCCAGGTGCAGCGTCACCATCAGGAAGAGGAAGACCGCGCCGACGGTGAACGTCCCGGCAATCCAGAGCCAGCTGTCGCTCCACCCGAACTCCAGCACCACCGCGCGGTACGAGCGCAGCCCCGCGCCCGTGAGCAGTGCCATCAGCGGGAGCGAGAGCGAGACCCGCCGCAGGAGCGCGGGCTCCTCCAGCGCGCCGAGCGCCATTGTGGGACGGAGGAGTGGCATCGGTCAGCCCGTCATTTGGTGGCGAGGCACTCGATCTCGACGCGCGCCCCGAGCGCGAGCGCCGTGGCGCCGAATGCGCTGCGCGCCGGAAGGCGGTCGGCCGGGAAATAGGTGCGGTACACACCGTTCATCCGCTCCCACTCCGCCATATCGGCCATCATCACGGTGCACTTCACCACGCGGTCCATTCCCGAACCTACCGCTTCGAGGGTGCGCTTGATGTTGTCGAGCGTCTGCCGCGTCTCGGCCTCGATGCCGCCGGCGACGAGCGCGCCGCTCGCGGAGGCGTCGGTGCCGATCTGCCCCGAGAGAAAAATCAGCTCGCCCACGCGCACGGCGGGCGAGAATGGACGTACCGGCGCGCCGAAGGGCGTGAGGTATTCCGCGCGCGGTGCGTTCGCGCTGACCCGGCCCGCCACCACGAGCCCGCCGACGAGGACGGCCAGCGCGGCGATGGTCAGCGGATAACGTGCCCTATGCGTGACCATCGGATGTCCGTGATGAAGGGGAGGGGGCGATCGGAATCGTCGGCGTTCCAGGAGTAATAGACAAAGAGCGGCCGACCGCGGACATTCTCGCGCGGCACGGGGCCCCAGTAACGGCTGTCCTTGGAGTCGTAGCGGCTGTCACCCATCATCCAGAAGTGGCCGTCGGGGACGACGAGCGGACCCCAGTCGTCGAGCGTGGGCCGTTCCGGCGCGCGACCGTACGCGGTGTCCGCCACGGCGAGTTGCCGCTGCCAATCGAAGGCGGGTGAGTAGAGGTCGCCCGGCGAGCCGCCGCTCATTGCGACGCTGTACCCCAGCCGCTGCGGCACGCCGTTGATGTGCACCACGCCCTCGCGCGAGTGGACCGTGTCGCCCGGCATCCCCACGAGCCGCTTCACAAGCATCGGCGTGAGGTCCCAGGGCTGATCGAGCTGCGGCGGCGAGACGAAGACGACGATGTCACCGCGCTGCGGCTCGGCGTACCCTGGCAGGTTGATCCGGGTGAACGGGAGGTGCGGCCCGAAGCGCAGCTTGTTCACAAAGAGCCAGTCGCCGACGAGCAGCGACGGAATCATCGAGCCCGAGGGGATGCGGTAGGCCTCGATGAGGAAGGTCTTGAGGACGAGGTAGATCGCGATGGTGGCGGCGATCGACTTGAACGCCTCCCAGACCTTTTTGGGGTCGATGCGCGAACCGCCGCCGGTGCGCGCGGCGGCAACGAGGTTCTTCGGCTTGCTGGGACGCTTCTTCGGGGCCACGGGGTCGGTCATAGGGGGAGGGGCCGGGACGGCGGAGGGATCCGTACGGAATCTGGGCGGCGGCGGCCCCGAAAACGAGAGGGGCGCGCCTTGCGGCGCGCCCCTCCACGGTCGAACGGTGCCGCTGGTTACTTCAGGTTCTTCGAGACGAGCTTGGTCATATCGAACATCGAGACCTGGCTCTTGCCGCCGAAGACCGCCTTGAGCGCGGCGTCCGCGTTGATCATCCGGCGGTTCTTCTTGTCCTGGAGGCCGTGCTTCTTGATGTACACCCAGAGCTTCTTGGTGAGCTCGGTGCGCGGAAGCGGCGACGCGCCCACCACGGCGGCGAGCTTCTCGTTCGGCGTCACCGGCTTCATAAACGCGGCGTTCGGCTTGCGCTTCTTCGCGACCTTCTTCGCAGCCTTCTTCGCCGGCTTCTTGCCCTTCTTGGCGGCCTTCTTCTTGGCAGCCATTCGAACGTTCTCCTCGAAAGGATGTGATGATCGCGGTGCGGCGCCCGGTCGAGCACGTGCGCGATCTGCCTCGAAAGTAAGACTCTCCCTGCGGGGCGCAATAGGGCGCGCCCTCTGGGGAGGGGGGCTCACCCCCTGAGGAATCCCTCGAGGAGCGCCAGCATCCGCACGTCGGCCGGGTCGGCGGATGCGTCTTCCTCCTCGACGGAACGGCGGTCCGCAGGCGTTTCGAGGATGAGCGGGACCCCCACCGTGCGGGGGTCCGCGAGGAGCCAACGGAACGGGGCCGCCCCTATGGCGCCCTCGCCGATGAGCGCGTGGCGGTCCTTGTTCGAGCCGTACGGGTGCTGCGAATCGTTCAGGTGGAAGAACGCCGGCCGCTCGCCGATGACGCGCTCGAAATGGTCGAGGACCGCACGCTGCCCCTCGACGGATTCGTGGATCGGGTGTCCTGCGGCAAAGAGGTGGCAGGTGTCGAGCCCGTAGCCCGTCCGGTGCCGCAGCCCCGTCGGCACCTGCGCGAGCATCAGGGCGATCTCCTCGGCGCTACGGCCCATCGTGCGCCCCGCGCCCGCGGTGTTCTCGATGAGCACGCGCGAGCCGGCGTCGCCTTCGGGCACCGTCTCGAGCGCGTGGCGGATGGCGAGCCCCACGCGCACCGCGGCCTCCTCCGGGTCGCCCTCGCCCGCGGAGCCCGGGTGGAAGCAGCACCCCCAGGCGGCAAGCGCCGTGGTGCGCTCCAACTCCTTCGCGAGCCCGTTGCGCGCCCGCAGCGCCTTCTCGTCCTCGGACGACGCGGTGTTGAGGACGTAGGCCGCGTGCACGAGCACGGCGCGCGGCGCGAGCCCCACCGCGGCCAGTGCCTCGTGCGCCTTCGCGACCTTGGGCGGCTTGAGTCCGACCTTCTCGTTGTAGTAGGTGGGTGGCGCGGTGAAGACCTGTAGCGCGCGCGCGCCGGCGGCGGCCGCGCGCCGCACCGCCATCGGCATCCCGCCCTCGTCCGCCGGATGCACGCCGAGCACGTGCGCCACGCTCACTTCTCCTGGGCGCCGCCGCCCGACGGGCCCAGGTCCACCATCCGCTGGCCGCGCACGTACTCCACCGTGCGCGGCTGCTGATGCACCTCGCGCAGCCGCTTGAGCACCTCGGCGATGCGGTGCGCCTGCGTATCAATCGTCCGGAGGCTCTCGGGAATCTCGTCGGGACGCAGCATCCCGCCGCTGATGAGCGCCGAGGTGGTGAGGAGCGCCGCGAGTGGATTGTTGATCTCGTGTTGCAGCGCAAGCGAGACCTCGCCGATCCCGGCCATATAGCGCGCCTTGCGCAGCTCGCTCTCGGCGGCGCGGCGCGCCGCCGCCGTCTCCATCCGCTTCTCCGCGATCCGCAACCGGGCGGCGATGTCCTGCACCTGCACGGGCTTGGCGAGATAGTCGTCCGCGCCGGCATCGAGCACCGCCTCGAGATCCTCCGGCTTGGCGCGCGCCGTGATCACCAGGAGATAGGTGTCCGCCCCCGAGGCGTGCGCCCGGATGCGGCGGCAGACCTCGAGGCCG
>CAYXQS010000009.1:7782-29543 GCA_964466515.1 uncultured Gemmatimonas sp.
CCCAGTCGAGGATCACGAGCGGCGCGGCGGCCGCCTCAAAGGCGCTCCATACGGCCGCGCCATCCTCGTAGACCTCGACCTCCCGGCCGAGCGCCACGAGCACGCCGGCGAGCAGGTCTCGCATCGCGGGATCATCATCGGCCAACAGGATGCGCATCGGTGGGGCTACCAGACGAGGGTGCCTACGCGGAGCGCCGTGCGGGGGACACCGCCCCCGCGCTGCGTCGCCGTCCACGCGACGGCAATCCGCGTCCCGCGCAGCGCGACGCGGGGAGTACGGGCCTCCCCGGTCTCGTCCGATGCGGGGACGCGATGCTCAAAAATGTGGCCCTGCGTGACCGAGAGGGCGAGTCCCAGCCGCGGCGAGCGGGAGTTGGGATCCTCGTACGCCACCACCACCGTGTCGCCCCGGGAGGTCACCGAGGCGGCCGAGGGACGGTCGCCGTAGACGATTGGCACGGGCTGATGGAAGTACGCGCCGCGTTCCATCGTGTGTGTGAAGAAAATCCCCGCCCCCTCGCGCGCGTCGAGGTTGTAGACGAGGTGGACGTACGCATTGAGCGAGTCGGCCGCGATGTGGGGCGTGGGGCGCGCGCACCCCACGCGACCGACATCCGTGTCATCCGCCGTCACCGGCGCGTTCCACGTCACCCCGCCGTCGTCGGAGCGCGCGACGCGCAGGAGCACGCTCGAGTCCGGCCGCACCTGGAACCACGACGCGTAGGCCTCGCCGCCCAGCGCGGGCGTCGCGCGGAGCGTCGCGGAGCAAAGGCCCGGCTCGGTGGGCCAGGTCGCCGGCGTCCACGCGGCCCGGTACTCCATCGTGGTGCCGTCCTCGCCGATCACCAGCACGAGCGAGTCCGCGAGCGCGCCGACGGTGCGCGTGGCCTCGCCGTCCCAGCGCACGGGCTGCGGCACGCACGCCGCCAGGGCGAGCGCGCCAAGCAGGGCCATCGGGAGTGGACGCATCCTGAAGTATCGCCCGGCGGGAGATTAGATTTCCACTCTCGTTCCCTCCAGCCCCCGAATGACGATGCGTACCTTCTCGCCCAACGGCGTCCGTCAGCTCCCGCCTCCCGTCAACGAGCCCATCCGCAACTACGCGCCAGGCTCCCCCGAGCGCGCCGCCGTCCAGGCGCGCCTCACGGCAATGGAGGGCGAGCGCCCCGACATCCCCGTGGTGATTGGCGGGAAGGAAATCCGCACCGGGGAGACGGTCCACGCGGTCTCCCCCCACAAGCACGGGCATATCACCGCGACCTGGCACAAGGCGACGGCCGAGGACGTCCGCGCCGCGATCGCCAGCGGGAGGCAGGCGTGGCGCGAGTGGTCGGAGTGGACGTGGGAGGAGCGCGCCGCGGTCTTCCTCAAGGCCGCCGACCTGCTCGCGAGCTCGCACCGCGACACGATCAACGCCGCGACGATGCTCGGGCAGTCGAAGACGATCTTCCAGTCGGAAATCGATGCCGCCTGCGAGATGACCGACTTCTTCCGCTTCAACGTCGCCTTTGCGCGCGAGCTCTGCGCCGAGCAGCCGATCAACGGTCCCGGCGTCTGGAACCAGAGCGAGTATCGCCCGCTCGAGGGATTCGTCTACGCGGTGACGCCGTTCAACTTCACGGCAATCGGCGGCAACCTCCCCACCGCCCCCGCGTTGATGGGCAACGTGGCCCTCTGGAAGCCCGCCGGCGCCGCGATCCTCTCGGCGTGGCATACGCTGCAGCTCCTGCACGAGGCCGGGCTGCCGCCGGGGGTGATCAACTTCGTCCCGGGCGACGCGGCGATGATCTCGGACGTCGCGCTCACGCACGAGGACCTCGCGGGCGTGCACTTCACCGGCTCCACCGGCGTCTTCAACTCGATGTGGAGCACGATCGGGAAGAATATGGGGAAGTACCGCTCGTATCCGCGCATCGTGGGCGAGACCGGCGGCAAGGACTTCATCATCGCGCACCCGTCGGCCGACGTGCAGGCGTTTGCCGTGGCCATCGTGCGCGGCGGCTACGAGTACCAGGGGCAGAAGTGCTCCGCCGCGAGCCGCATCTATGTCCCGAAATCGCTCTGGCCCGAGGTGCGCGACCGGGTCGCCGCGATGATCGCCGACATCTCGGTCGGCGACGTCAACGACTTCCGGAACTTTATGGGCGCGGTGATCGACCAGAAGGCGTTTGACCGGATCAGTGGCTACCTCGCCGACGCGAAGAAGGGCGCCAAGATCATCGCCGGCGGCACGGTGGACGGCACGACCGGGTGGTTCGTCGGCCCGACCTTCATCCAGACGGAGGACCCGTCGTACCGGCTGATGTGCGAGGAGATCTTTGGCCCCGTGGTGACGGCGTATGTGTACGACGACGCGAAGTGGGTCGAGACGCTGCAGCTTGTCGACCGCACCTCGCCATATGCGCTGACCGGCGCCGTCTTTGCGCAGGACCGCGCCGCGGTGAAGGAGGCGCACGCCGCCCTGCGGCACGCGGCAGGCAACTTCTACATCAACGACAAGTGTACCGGCGCCGTCGTGGGCCAGCAGCCGTTCGGCGGCGCCCGCGGGTCGGGCACGAACGACAAGGCCGGCTCGAAGCTCAACCTCACGCGCTGGGTGAGCGCCCGCACGGTGAAGGAGACCTTCTCCCCTCCCCACGACTATCGCTACCCGTTTATGGGGCCCGCGAAGTGAGACATCGGGGGTTATGCGATACCTGACGCTGGACGTCTTCACCGCGGTCGCCTTCGGCGGCAACCAGCTTGCCGTCTTCCCCGATGCCACGAAGATCCCGGAGGCGCGGCTCCTGCAGATCGCGCGGGAGTTCAACTTCTCCGAGGTGACGTTCTGCTACCCACCGACGGACGCCGCCCACACGCGGCGCGTGCGGATCTTCACGCCGGGCGGCGAGGTACCGTTCGCGGGACATCCGTGCATCGGGACGGCGGGGGCGCTCGCGCTCGCGGAGCAGGCGCTCGGGAGCGCGGCGGGCGGGACGCTTGCCCTCGAGCTCGCCGGCGGTGTCGTGCCGGTGGAGACGCGGGTCGAATCGCCCGCGCGGATCTGGGCGGAGTTCAAGGTGCCGAAGCTCCCCGAGGTCGGCCCGCCCGCACCGACCCTCAACACGCTCGCCGAGATCCTCTCGCTCGCACCCACCGACCTCCTCGGCGGCGCAATGTCGCCGCAGGCGGTCTCCTGCGGACTCCCGTTCCTGTTGGTGCCGCTCAAGTCGGTGGCCGCCGTGGAGCGCGCGCGGCTGCGACTGGAGAAGTGGGAGGGCACGCTGAGAAAGTTCTGGGCGCCCGACCTCTTCCTCGCGGCGCGCGACCCCGAGGGCGGCGACCACCATTGGCGCGCACGGATGTTCGGCCCGGGGTTCAACATCACCGAGGACCCGGCGACGGGTTCCGCGGCGGCGGCCTTCGGCGGCTGGCTCGCAATGAAAGAGGCACGGCCCGAGGGCGCGTTCGCGTGGACGATCGACCAGGGCATCGAGATGGGCCGCCCGAGCCGCCTCGAGGTGCGCGCCGCGAAGGCCGGCGGTGCGGTGAGCGCCGTGTGGGTCGCGGGACGCGCGGTGCTGATGAGCGAGGGACGGCTCCGGGCCGCCGAACCGTAACGCCTACTCGTTGACGCGCAGCATCCCGGGGACGGAGGGCCGCCCGCGGCCCGCCATCGTGCCGTCGAACGCGCGCATCCCGGCGTGCCAGAGCACCGCACAGTCGCGTCCGTTGCGCTTGGCGACATAGAGCGCCTCGTCCGCCCGCGCGAGCAGGGTCTTCGCGATCTCGTCGTCGCGCGCCACGTCCGCGGCCACCCCCACGCTCGTCGTGATCTGCGTGTTGGGCGGCAGCGAGCGGAACTTGTGCTGGCGGAACGCCTCCATCACGCGCTCCGCCAGGATCAGTGCCCCCTCGTCCGTCGTCTCGGGCGCGAGGATGGTGAACTCCTCGCCGCCCACGCGCGCCACCACATCCGCCTCGCGCGCCGTGTCGCGCAGCAGCGACCCCACCTCGCGAATCACCTCGTCGCCCGTGAGGTGGCCGTATTCGTCGTTGATCCGCTTGAAGTGGTCGACGTCGATCGCGAGCACCGCGAGCTCCTTCTTCGCGCGGATCGCGCGCGCCACCTCGCGCTCGGCAAGCTGGTTCAGCCCGCGGCGATTGTAGCACCCCGAGAGCGGGTCCGTGAAGATGATGGTCTCGAGATGCGTGCGCATCCGGTTGTACGCGCGCCCAATCACCGTCACCGGGTCGGGCATCGCCTCGGCGTCCTCCTCGTACCGTGCCGAGAAGTCGCCCTCCTGCGCGCGGCTGAAGATCTGCACCAACGCGCGCATCCGCGCCGCCACGTGCCCCTGCAGCCCCACGTACACCAGCACGCCGATGCCATAGAGCGCGAGCGTCCAGAGCTCCTCCGCCGGCGAGATCCGTCCCCCGGCGTCGGCCGCGATGGCCACCAGCGAGGTGTAGCCGATGAAGATCAGCGCGAGATTCGCAATCGTCGCCGTCCACCCAAAGAACACCTGGGTGAGCTGCGCCGTGAAGATCGACACGATCAGCACGCGCGCGAAGTATTCCGGCGGCGTCACCAGGCCCACCACGCCGAAGATCACGGCCACGTCCGACGCGATGGCCGCAATCACCAGCGGCAGTCCCGCGCGGCGGGTCCGCCGCAGCCGCATCGCCAGCAGCTTGTGGAAAATGAGATACGCCGCCATCAACGCGACAACCGCGACAAGCAGCGCGCGTGCGCCGTAGCGAGGGGCGAAGATCGATTCCGACGACACGACGCCGAACCACTTCAGCGTCACCATCGAGAATCCCACCAACGGTAGGAAAATCGCGCGGTACCGGGCCTGCCAGAGCAGGACCTCCGCGTTGGTGTCTTCCGCTGTTGGGGCGACGATGGGGAGCATCGGATGGCAGAATGGCGACGGTGCTTCGGAACTATACGGAAGCCATTTAAGAGGCATCCGTCGTCGATTTTCCGCAAGGGAGGACCCCGGCCGCCCCCCCCGGACCGGCGCCCCACCCCGCCCTGCTCCCCCTAGAACCGTGCCTCGAGGTAGAGGTCCACCCGCGTCTGCCACCGCGGATGCATCCCGCGCGCCACGTCAAAGCGGATCATCCCGTCGAGGAAGCTCGCACCGACGCCGGCGCCGCTCATTGGCCGGCCCACGTCCGCCCAGCCATCGCGCGCGCCGACCCAGCCGAGGTCGCCAAAGACCACCGGACGCGCACCGGCCCACGAGCGGCCGATTTCCAGCCGGGAGAGCCAGAACGCCTCGCCCACGCCCGTCCCCGCCGTCTGGCCACGTACGCTGTGGAGTCCGCCCAGGAAGAACTGGCGTTGCGCAGGCAGCGTGCCGCCACTCATCCCCGCCGCGCCCGTCAGCGACGTCGCCAGCGGGCCGATGGCCTTCGACACGGTCCCCTCGGCAAAGCCGCGCGAATAGTCCGACTCACCCGTGGCTGCCTCAAGACGGATCTCCGCCGTGCCGCGCCAACCGGTCGGGTCGAGCCCGGCGCTCGCGCGCCACCGCGTGGCCAGGCCCCCGTACCATCCCTTGTCCGCGACGACGTTGCCGATCACGCGGTCGTCGTGCGCTCCCCGGAAGAGCGTCCAGTCGCTTTCGACCGGCGCCGTCCACTGCTGCTCCCCGAAGAGCCGCCACTCGAGGCCGCCCCGCATCGTGCGCGTGCCCGTGAGCTCCGCACCCCAGGCGCGATGGTAGAAGCCCTCGTCGCGCGCGTAGAGCAGCGCGCCCAGCGAGGCGCCGAACGAGAGCGGGTCGCCGAAGTCGGAACTCACCACCAGACGCCGATACACCGCGCCGCGGAGCGCGCTGCGCCCGTTGCTCCGCAGCAGGGCAAGCTCGCCATTCAACTGGAGATCGCCCACGGAGCCACGTCCGACGAGCTCGGCCGTATAGCCGCCGCCGAGCGTGGTGTGCAGCCGCGCGCCCGTGGAGAACCCTTCGGCCCGATTAAAGCGCGTGAAGGCGAGCCCCCAGTCGAGGCGTGGCGCCTGCGGCGCCCATCCGGGCTGGAGGTTCATCGAGAGCATCCGCACCAGCTCCTCGCGCTCCTTCGCGCCGAAGAGCTCCTCGCCCGCATCGTAGATCGACGGCGGCAGCTCGGGCGAGTTCCAGAGCGCGGACGAGTCGCAGGGGACCGTCGTGCCCACCCAGAGCGTGCTGTCGCGGAGGCTGTACCGCGTATACGAGCCGCTCGTCGCGCAGGTCGCACGCCGCTCCTCGCGCCGCAGCGAATCGCGCGTATTGAAGTACTCGCGCGTGCGTGCCCGGACCGTCGACGAGTCGACACCGGCCGCGTAGAGGCTGTCGCGGATCTCGCGCGCCGTCGGTTCGGATGCCACCTCGGGACGCGCGGGCAGCGAATCGAGCGCGTTCACCGTCTCGAAGCGGTACCGCTCCTCCATCCGAAGCGGCACCCGCATAAAGCTCACGCGGGCATAGCCCTCGGCCGCCTGGTACTTCGGAAGCCAGAAGCGCTGCTCGTAGAGACTGTACTCCACGCTGAACGCCGTGATGTCGGCCTCCATCGGCGAGAGGAGCGGCCGCACGAAGAGCGGCACGTCGTCGCGCGCGGCGGGATCCTCCTCTTCCGCCACCGCCCAGATGTCCATCTTGGTCGACAGCCGGTACACGGCGCGCACGAGATGCCCATTCGCCGTCTCGAACCAGAACGACCCGACAACCAGGTTCCACTTCGGCTGGCGCGCGCTGATGCGGAGCTCACGCAACGTGAGACGTCCGCCGTCCGGCAGCGTCATCAGGATCGAGTCGCCGGTCGCGAAGGTGTAGTACGCCTCGGAACCCTCCGCGAGCGGATGCACGATCTCGCTCTCATCGACCTCCGCCTCGACGCGGCCGCCACCGACCCAGAGCTGCTCCTTCCCCGGGTAGTAGGGAATTGATGGCGTTTCCGGCACATCGCCCTGGATGTCATTCTGGATCTCGTCGCCAAGCTTGCCGCGCGCACCGGCGACGAGCGGCACCACGGCACGGGCGCCGAGCACCTCCATCCGGACGCCCGCATCGCGGTGCCAGCGCACCAGCGCCGCGCTCTCCATCCGGAACGCGAGTCGCTCGCGCGCGGTCTCGCGCAGCGACAGCCCGATCGAGACGCGCTGATACGCCTTGGCCTCGTAGCTCACGAGGAGCGAGTCCTGTTCCATCCGTGCGGCGCGGGCGCGGAGGAGGAGCGTGCGCGCGCCGGCGTCCTTGAACGCGGTGCGCCGATGCGCGTCCGTCACGGGGATGCGTCGCGGCCCACCGGTGGTATCGCCGTCGCCCCGGCCGCCCGCGCGGATCGACACGCCCACTCGCCGCGACTCATCCGGACGCGCCGCGGCGCTGTCCTGCGTGGGGGGAGTGGCGACCTGCAGGGCGAGCACGAGCGAGGCAAGAAGCACTGCGGGGTCCCGAGCGCGAGAAGAAGAGGGTGGGCGTTCCTCTTACGGTCGGGACGGGGGCGAGGTTTCCCTTGGGCCGGTGCGAATCTCCTCGGCGCCCGGCGTCGCCGACTCCGCTGCCCGGAGCCGGCGGCCAGTCGCCGAACGCGAGCGCATTGCGGCGTCACGCTCGTCCCGCAGGCGCCGATCGAGCTCCAGCGACGCCGGGAGCTGCAGCGCCGCCACGAGCGCCGGCAGCAGCAACAGCGGCACACCGCCGGGAAACGACGGGCCCGCCTCGCCGGTGACGCCGCCAAAGCGCGCGACGAGCCGCGCGCTGTTCCGTTGCACCCACACGGCCGCGATGATCACCCCGATGCCGAGCGCGGCGAGGATGATCGGGAAAACGGGCGTGTCGCGAAACACATCGCCCGCGAGCCACGCGAGGTAGCCGACGAACCACGCCATCCCGAGCACCAGCCAGGCAAGGCGCCGCATCCGCAGGGAGAAGAAGAACGCCACGAGGGCCGCCGGGATCAGGACGTGCCGAAGTCCCTCGTGCACGCTCAGCAGCGTGAGACTCGCCATCCCGCCACTCATTGCCGCGCCGAAGTGCACCCAGAGCGCGTAGTCCTCGTCCCCGGCCTGGCGGCGGTCGGTCACGTACGCAATGGCGGTGAGGACGCTCGCGCCGATGACCCAGACCATCCCCGTGGTCGCATTCCACGCGGCGTTGCGCCAGAGGAGGTCGCCGGCGTGGAAGAGCATCCGCAGCCCCACGACAATGACCGGCACCACGAGGGGCGAGAAGCGCACGCGCCGCAGCGCAATCAATGCGGCAACCGCCGTCGCGAGTTCGGCCACCACCTCGCGCCCGCGGCAGGTCCAGAAGACGAAGTCCCGCACGCCGCAGGCCGCGGCACGCGGCCCGTCGAACCACCCGGTGAGCCCGTCGATGGCGAAGACGCCCACGGGGGTCATCATCACCGCAAGCAGGACCGCAAACCCCGAGGCCTGCGGGAACCCTTCGCGGCGGAGGCGCCGCGCCACCACGAGAAAGCACGCCGCGTAGAGCAGCGCCACGGCGAGCGCGCCGTCGGCACCGAGCCACTCCCAGCGATCGGCGAGAAACCACGCCATCGCCACCAGCACGGTCAGGGCGCCGAGCACGTAGGCGAGCGTCACCGGATTCAAGGCGCGCGGCGCCTCGAGCGTGGCGTGTGCGGAGTCCGCCCCGAGCGCACGGATGGCGTCGGCCTGCTCGCGTGAGATGACCCCCAGTGACACCGCGGCATCCAGCCGCCGATCCGCCTGCGCCATCGTCGTTCTCCAAAGAGAGGTGAAGAGAGGAAAGTTGCGCGGGCCCTGCCCGCTCCCTCGATTTCAGATATGCCGCAGCCCACACCGCCGGGCGATCTCTCCCCCGCCGAGTTCCGCCGACACGCCGACACCCTCGCCGACTGGATTGCCACATACCTCGGCGACATTGAACGATATCCTGTCCTCGCGCGCGTCGCGCCGGGCGAGGTGCGGGCCTCGCTCCCCGATCAGGCACCGACGGTCGCCGAGCCGCTCGACGCCATCCTCGCCGACATCGACCGCCTCGTGATGCCCGGTGTGACCCACTGGAACCACCCCGGATTCCTCGCCTATTTCGCCAACACCGCCTCGGTGCCGGGAATCCTCGCCGACCTCCTGAGCTCCGCGCTCAACCAGATCGGGATCCTCTGGCGCACCTCACCCGTGCTGGCCGAGCTCGAGCAGGTCACCACCGCCTGGCTGCGCGACGCGATGGCATTGCCGGGCGACTGGTTCGGGATGCTCACCGACACCGCGTCGACATCCACGCTGCACGCGCTCGCGGCGGCGCGCGAGATGGACCCCGCGCTCGGCATCCGGCAGCGCGGGATGGCGGGGCGCGCGGACCTCCCGCGGCTGCGCATCTACTGCTCGGAGCACGCGCACTCGTCCGTGGACAAGGCGGCCATCACGCTGGGCATCGGCGCCGAGAACGTCGTGCGCATCGCGGCGGACGATGACTGCCGGATGCACACCGGGCTGCTCGCGGCGGCCGTCGGGGCGGACCGTGCCGCCGGGTTCCGCCCCCTCGCCGTGATCGCCACGCTCGGGACGACCTCGACGACGGCCGTGGATCCGACCGCCGAGATTGCCGCAATCTGCGCCCGGGAAGGGCTCTGGCTCCACGTTGACGCGGCGTATGCCGGCGTGCTGGCGCTGCTGCCCGAGCGGCGCGCACTCTTTGCCGGCGTCGACCGTGCGGATTCGTTCGTGGTGAACCCGCACAAATGGCTCTTCACGCCGATGGATTGCTCGGTGCTGTGGACGCGGCGGCCGGAGGTCCTGCGCCGCGCCTTTGCGCTCACGCCCAGCTACCTCGAGACGCGCGAGCAGGAGGTGGCGCTCTCGTACTCCGACTACTCGTTCCAGCTCGGCCGACGGTTCCGCGCGCTCAAGCTCTGGTTCATCATCCGCGCCTTCGGCGTGGAGGGACTGCAGGCGCGGTTGCGGCACCACTGCGCGCTCGCAACGACCTTCGAGGGCTGGGTGCGCGGCGCGCCGGGATGGGAAGTGGCCGCGCCGGCGGGGATGTCCGTGGTCTGCTTCCGGCACCGACCGCGCGCGTCACGCGGCGAGCCGGAGCTGGAAGCGCACAACGCGCGTATCCTCGACGCCGTCAACGCGCGCGGCGACGTCTTCCTCTCGCATACCAAGGTCGGCGGGCGCTACCTGCTCCGCGTGGCCATCGGGAATCTGCGGACGCAGGAAGCGCACCTCGCCACGGCGTGGGCGGCACTACGCGAGGCGGCGGGGTGACGTCCCCGCATCGCACTATGGCGCCAGCGGCAGGTCCTTCAGGAGCGCGAGCCGCAGCTTCGCCATCTCGAGATCCCGCGCCGTCGTCACGCGCTGCAGCCGCGCCTGCTCCAACTGCACCCGCGACTCCGTCAGCTCCACCGGCGTCGAGACGCCTTCGCGGAACCGCACCTCGGCAATCACGTACGCCTGCTCGGCCTGGGCGTCGGTGCCGACGGCCGCGAGGTACGCGGCCTGCGCCTGCTCCAACTGCGAGACCGCGAGGATGGCGTCGAGCTCCGCCCCGTCGCGCGTCTGCTGCAACTGCGTGCGCGCCTCGATCAGGTTGGCCTCCGCCACCATCCGCTCGCCCCGGAGCCGGCCGCCGGTGAGCACCGGGAAGGAGAGGCCGAGCGAAACCGTCCAGTTGGGGAAGTAGAGATCGAACGATCCCGGGAGGAACGTCCCCTCCGGCGGATACGCGAAGCGCTGGTAGAGCGAGCTCAGCTGCACCGACGGAAACCGCGCGAGCCGGGCCGCGCGGAGCGCCTGCTCCTGCGCGCGGACCTGCGCCTCCACCTGCCGCACCGTCGCACGCGAGTCCACGGCGGTGTCGGGCGTGACCGTGCGGTCATCGGCGAGCGGGATCGGCGCCATCAGCTCGGCCGCAACGGACGCATCGTCGCGGATCGGCGTGGTAAGCGTAATCTCCGTGCCCAGCGGGATGCGGAGCAACTGCTTGAGGCGCAGGAGGGAGGCCGTGCGGTTCCCGCGCGCCTGGATGGCGAGGGGCCGCTGGTTGTCGCGCGTCACGCGCGCACGCAGGAGGTCGAACTCCGACGCGGTGCCCACTTCGCGCGCGAGCTCCACGTGCGCGAGCGTGCGTTCCGTCAGCGCGAGCGTCGAGTCGGCAATCCCGTGCATCCGCTCGGTCGCGACCGCATCGAAGTACGCCTGCGCCACGTCGAGCATCGCCTGCGCCCGCGCGGAGGCGACGCCGATGTCGGCCGCATCACGGGCGGCCTCGGCGCCCGCACGCGCCGCGCTCACCTTCCCGCCCGTCCACAGGTTCTGCGTGGCGCTTAGCTGGAAGACGAAGGTGTTGGGCGCCGCGAAGATCTGCGCGAGCGGCGAGTCCTCGAGTCCGCCGCCCGACGAGCTCGTATCCGGCGGGAACGACTCCGAGATCGCTTGGAACTGGTTCTGCAGCGCCCGCTGATAGCTCGCGGAGCCGCTGACCTGCGGGAGCAGTTGGCTGTCGGCCGCGCGCTGATTGCCGCGCGCGCGCGTCGCGCCCGCCTCGGCGATCTTCACGCGGTCGCTCCCCTGTTCGGCAATCCGCAGCGCGTCGGCGAGCGAGATCGCGGTGGGCGCGGCGGCCGCACCGGCCTGCGCCACCAGCGGCGCCGGCACCAGGAGGAGCAGGAGCGTCAGGGTCGCGCCGAGGGCGCGAAGAAAGAGGCGCACGTAGAGCGCGGGCGCGCGCTTCTCGGCGGGAAACATCGTGGGCATCATATCGCGTCCTATCGCGTCGGCAAAAAGAGTGCCCATCAGCATCGCGGATGCGGCCTTCGCGTCCGCCCCTGACGGGATAAAACGGTGTGCCACCAACCGGTCGACATACCTGGTGAGTTCCCTCATCGATCCCGCCGGACGCTCGGCTGTCTGGTCCGTGCAGTTCGGATGCTCGACGATTTCGGCCATTGCCGTCCGGATCATCGCGCGGCGTTCGCGGAAGAAGGCGTGCTCCTGCTCGGCCCAGGCCGTGAGCTCCTTCTCCGGCTCCACCGGGAACCCAGGGAGTGGCGTGAGCGTGCCGGAGGCCGAGCTCGCGCGGACGGCCTCCTCGATAAGGGCCGCCTTGGAACCGAAGGTGCGGAAGAGCGTCACTTCATTCACGCCCGCCTCTTCTGCAATGCGCCGCGTGGTCGCGCCGCGAAATCCGGCTTCCGCATAGACGCGCGCCGCGGCGTCCAGGAGGTGCTGTCTGGTGGGTTCGGACATTGAATCCTATGCAAGTGAGTGCTTGCTACAAAGCAAGCGGGCGCCGGAATTGCGCGCAAGTGGCAACTGTCCCAACGGGATGGAGTGACCTCTCGTTTCACTCGGGAACGACGCCTTGTCCGTTGCGATATCTTAGGGAAGGACCCTCAAAGACCGGACGTATCGATGGCCGAGAAGAAAACGGAGCAGGCCCCCGCGGATTCCGTGCTCCAGGCGAAGCTCACGCCGCTGCAATACGAGGTCACGCAGTGCAGCGCGACCGAGCCCCCGTTCCGGAACGAGTTCTGGGACCACCACGAGTCCGGCATCTATGTCGATGTCGTCTCGGGCGAACCGCTGTTTGCCTCGACCGACAAGTTCGACTCCGGCACGGGGTGGCCCTCCTTCACCAAGCCGCTGGAGCCGGCCAATGTCGCCGAGGCGACGGATGAGTCGCACGGGATGCGGCGCGTCGAGGCGCGGTCCGTGCAGGGCGATTCGCACCTCGGCCACATCTTCCCCGACGGCCCGGGCCCCACGGGGTTGCGCTTCTGCATCAACTCGGCGGCGCTGCGCTTCGTCCCGGCCGCACGGCTCACGGCCGAGGGCTACGGGAGGTTCGCCTCCCTCTTTCCCGGCATCGCGCAGGAGTCGGCCAAGTGAGCGGCACGGCACTCGCCACCCTGGCGGGCGGCTGCTTCTGGTGTCTCGAGGCGGTGTACCTGCAACTCCGCGGCGTGGCGGGCGTGAAGAGCGGGTACTCCGGCGGCCACGTCGCGAACCCTACCTACGAGCAGGTGTGCGGGAAGAAGACCGGGCACGCCGAGGCGGTGCAGGTGCGCTTCGACCCGTCGGAGATCAGCTACGGGGATCTCCTGGACGTGTTCTTCACCATCCACGATCCCACGACGCCGGGCCGTCAGGGGAACGACATTGGTCCGCAGTACCGCTCCGCGATCTTCACGCACTCGGACGAGCAGGCGCGCGTGGCGCGAGAGAGGATTGCCTCCGCGCAGGCACAGTGGGACGATCCGATCATCACGGAAATCGTGCCGCTGGAGAGGTTCTGGCCCGCAGAGGTGAGCCACGACGACTATTATGCGCGGAACCCGCAGAACCCGTACTGCGCGGTGGTGGTCGCGCCGAAGGTGGCGAAGGCCCGCACCCTCTTCGTGGAGAAGCTCGCCCGATGATGATCCGCACCCTCGCCGCATCCGCCGTGCTGTGGCTCACCCCCGTTGCTTCGCCCGCCGCGCTTACCGCGCAGTCGCCTTCCGCGCCGGACGCCTTCCTCGCCGCACTCCGCGCGCACTGCGGGAAGGCGTACGAGGGACGCGTCATCAATCCACAGCCCAACGACACCGCCTTTGCCTCCCAGCGGCTGGTGATGCACGTGCGTGGCTGCGGCGACGAGGTGCGGATTCCCTTCCACGTGGGAAACGATCGCTCGCGCACCTGGGTGCTTACCCGCACCGCGGACGGCGTGCGGCTCAAGCACGACCATCGCCACGAGGACGGGAGCGAGGACCGGGTGACGCAGTACGGTGGTGACTCGCGCCCGACCGGCACGGCGGTGCAGATGGAGTTCCCGGCCGACAGCTTCACCGCGGCCCTCCTCCCGGCGGCGCGCACGAACGTCTGGACGGTCGAGATCACGAGCACGGCGTTCGTCTACCAACTGCGTCGCGAGGGGTCGGAGCGCCGCTTCCGCGTGGAGTTCGACCTCACCAAGCCCGTGACGCCGCCCCCGGCGCCCTGGGGGGCACCGGAGTAGTCGCCGCTGGGCACTTCTGCGGCGCCTGTGCGTAAATTCCCCCGTATGCCCGTGCGTTCCCTCCTCGCCCGCTGGCTCGTCCCTGCGCTCGTCACCCTCGTGGCGGCGGCGCTCCCGGGCGCAGGCGCGGAGGCGCAGCAGGGCGTCGTCCGTGGTGTGGTCACCGACAGCGCGGGGACTCCGCTGCGCGGCGTCGAGGTCTTTGCCATCCGCACCGACCGCAGCACGCGCACCGACGCGCAGGGCCGCTTTACGCTCACGCGTCTCCCGTGGGGGCAGTCGGTGGTGATGGCGCGCTCGCCCGGGTATCGCGCGGCCGAACGCGCGGTGACCATCGGCGACGACGGGCTCGCCGAGGTCTCGTTCCAGCTCGGGCGCGTCATCCAGATCATCGACACGCTCCGCATCACCTCACACGACGGATGCGCGGGCTATTCCATCGAGGGCTTCGAGTGCCGACGCCGCGCGGGGATCGGCCAGTTCCGCGGCCCCGAGGAGCTCCACGCGCTCCGGCCGCACCACTGGGCCGATATGTTCGACGGCTTGACCGGCCTGCGGCGCACGCAGTATGTGAACCCGCAGCGCGAGCTCGACTGGACCGTGATGTCCACCACCGGATGGCGCTGCCTCAACATCTCGTACAACGGGCGCGAGCCGACGGCGCGCGAGGAGCTGATCCGCGTGCAGGACATCTACGCGATCGAGCACTACGACGTCTATGAGAAGGTCCCGGCGATCTACAAGCGCATCTCGTGGCCTGGGAGCTCGCCGCAGCCGTGCGCCATCATCATCTACTGGACCAAGGCGTTCGTCGAGGAGAACGGGCCGCCGAAGCGTCCATAGCCCGGCCCGGCCGCGCGGCACGCACGCCGACCGCGTAGATTCGCCCTCGTGATTCTCGCGCTCGCCTGCCTCTTCGTCCTCTCTGGCGCGGCCGGGCTCATCTATGAGTCCATCTGGAGCCGGTACCTCGGCCTGCTGGTCGGCCACGGCGCCTACGCGCAGGTCATCGTCCTCGTCATCTTCCTCGGCGGGATGTCGGCCGGGGCCGCGCTGATCGCGCACCGCACGCGTCGGGTGCGCGAACCGCTCCTCTGGTACGCGGGCGTCGAAGCGGTCGTCGGACTGTATGGCCTCGCCTTCCACGCGATCTTCACGGCGGCGAGCGCCTGGGCATACGACACCGTCTTCCCCGCACTCGCGGGCGGCGGGCTTCTCCTCGTGGCGAAGTGGTCCATTGCGGGGCTGTTGATCCTCCCGCCCTCGATCCTCCTCGGCGCGACCTTTCCGCTGCTCGCCGCCGGCGCGCTGCGTCACGTTGGCGACCCCGAGGCGCAGCGCGCGCAGAGCGGGCGCGTGCTCGGGCTGCTGTACTTCGCCAACTCGCTCGGCGCCGCGGCCGGCGTGCTGTTCGCCGGGTTCTGGCTCATCGAAATCGCGGGGCTGCCCGGCACGCTGATCGTCGCGGCCATCATCAACCTCGTCGTTGCGCTCGGCACCTACGGCGTGGTGCGCGTCCAGCGCGAGGCCGACGAAGAGGAGCTCGCGCCCGCCGGCGACGAGGTCGTGATCCCGCCGCCCGATCCGGTGGCCGAGCTCCCGGCGAGCGATCCGCGGCGCACGGCGTCCCGGTGGCGGCTGTTGCTGGCGGTCGGGTTCGGCACGGCGGTGGCGTCCTTCATCTACGAGATCGCGTGGATCCGGATGCTCTCGCTCGTGCTGGGGAGCGCGACGCACGCCTTCGAGCTGATGCTCTCGGCGTTCATCCTCGGGCTCGCGCTCGGCGCGTGGTGGATTCGCCAGCGGGCGGACCGCGTGCGCGACCCCGTACGGATGCTCGGGCTCGTGCAGTGCGCGATGGGCGCGCTCGCCATTCTCACGCTCGCCGTCTATCTCGACGCGTTCCATTGGATGGCGGCGCTCCTGGAGGCGGTGGACGAGAATGCGCGCGGCTACCGGCTCTTCAACGTGGCCCGGTACGGGATTGCGCTCGCGGTGATGCTCCCGCCCACCATCTGCGCGGGAATGACGCTGCCGCTGATCACCCGCGTGCTCATCGGCGAGGGAAACGGCGAGAAGACCATCGGTGCGGTCTATGCGTGGAACACGCTCGGGTCGATCGTCGGCGTGGTGCTCGCCGCGCTCGTGCTGATGCCTGCCATCGGGCTCCGGGCAATGCTGATCCTCGGCGGCACGCTCGACATCGCCATCGGCCTCTGGCTGCTCTTCCATCGCGCGCGCGACGCGCGCGGAGTCGGGCGCACCGCGACGCTCGCCGCGGCCGCGGGCGCGCTGCTCGTGCTGAGTGCCGTCGTCTCGCCGGCATTTGACCCCGGGATGCTCGCGAGCGGCGTCTTCCGGTACGGCACGGTGCCCGCGCCGGGCGCACGCAACATCATCTTTTACCGCGACGGCCGCACGGCGACCGTCTCCGTGCAGCTGGGAAGCGACAGCGGGCTCACCATCGCGACCAACGGCAAGCCGGATGCGTCGATCACGCAGGTGTGGTTCGGCGACCCGCCGCCAATGGAGGACCGCGCGGCGCTGCGCAGCGACGAGTCCACGCAGGTCCTGCTCGCGCTCATCACCCTCGCACACGCGCCCGCCGCGCGCGACGCCGCGGTGATCGGCCACGGTTCGGGGATGTCGTCGCACTTCCTCCTCGGCAGCGACTCGCTTGAGTGGCTCACGACGATCGACATCGAACCGCAGATGATCGAGGCATCGCGGCTGCTCCTCCCGGCCAACATCCGCGCCTTCAACGACCCCCGCTCCACCTTCGTGATTGACGATGCCAAGTCGTACTTCGCGGCCGCCGGACGGCAGTACGACCTGATTCTCTCGGAACCGTCGAATCCCTGGGTCAGCGGCGTCGCCGGGCTCTTCACCGACGAGTTCTACCAACGCGTCGCCGGCACCCTCGCGCCGGGCGGCGTCTTCGGCCAGTGGATCCATCTGTACGAAAGCGAGGACCGCCTCGTGCTGAGCGTGGTGCGCGCGCTTGCGCGAAACTTCCGCTCGTTCGAGCTCTTCCTCACCAATGATGTCGATCTCCTGATCGTCGCGTCCAACGACGCGTCGCTGCGCCGGCCGGACTGGTCGGTGGTCGATCTCCCGGGGATGCAGCTCGACCTCTCGCGCTTCCGTGCCCTCTCGCCGCAGGTGCTGGATGCCACGCGGCTCATCACGCGCGCGGAGCTCGAACCGCTCCTTGGCGATGGGGAGGGGGTCAACTCGGATTTCTATCCACAGCTCGACCTGGGCGCCGAACGTGCGCGCTTCCTGCGTGGCGAGGCGCACGGCTTCGCATCGCTCCCGGCGGAGCGCCTTGACCTCGCGGCCGCGCTCGGCGGGCGCCGCATTGGGTGGATCACCGACCGGCTCCCGGCGCTGAGCCACGCGCGCTTCGTGGCGCAGGCAACGGCCGCGCGGTTACGCGCGGGCGAGGTCGTGGCAACGGACGATTCGTCGACGGCAAGCCAGCGGCTGCAAGGCGTACGGATGCGCGAGCGCGCGCTACGGCTCGAACTCGCCAGCGGGCGCCCGCCCGTGGACTGGCCGCTTTGGTTTGCCGAGGCGCTCCAGGCCGAGCGGGACCGACATCAGGGATCGATGGGCGTGGTGGACAGCGCGTGGTACCGCGAGGTCGAGCGCTATATGACGGCGCAGCACGCGCCCGCCGAGGCCCGCGCCGCACTGCGGTTCCTCCGCGCGGCCGTGACCTACGACTGGCGGGGCGCGGCGCGCGAGACGGACCTGCTGCTCTCCGCGCGCAATGCGGGGCGCTCGTGGGTGCCACCCGGACTCTTCTTCGACGCGGCGGTGGTCGCGCACCTGCGCTCAGGCGATGTCGCGGGTGCACGGGCGCTCTTCGCGCGGCTCTCGAACGCGTCAGGACGGGCGACGTCGGATATGCGGACGCAACTGCTCGAGGCGCACGTGCGGGCGGCAGAGGCGGCGAGCACGACGTCCACACCATAGCCACACATCGCTCACGGTCGCCGCACCGTCCGGCCCGCACGCATCGTGGTGAACTCGCCGCGCTCCACCACCGCCTCCCCGTTCACAAACACATACACGATGCCGACGGCGTAGCGATGCGGGTCGGTGAAGGTCGCCGGACTCCCCACCGTCGCCGCGTCAAAAAGCGTGATGTCCGCCGCGCACCCTGCCGCGAGGCACCCGCGCTCGTCGTGTAACCCAAGCCGTGCCGACGGCATCCCCGTCATCCTGTGGACGGCCGACTCGAGCGTGAGCACGCCTTCCTCGCGCACATAATGCCCGAGCACGCGCGGGAAGGTCCCGTACGCACGCGGATGCGGGACGCCCTCGCCGGGCAGCGTGAGTCGACCATCGCTCGCAATCATCGTCTGTGGATGCTGCATAATGCGTCGCACGTCCCCCTCGTCGAGAACGTGATAGACCATCGACGCGCCGCCGTTGAGTTCGCCCTCGATCACCAGCTGCGCCGCGGCCTCAAGTGACGGCCCCGCGCCGCGCCGCTCAGCCCAATCGAAGAGCGTGTGCCCTTCAAGCGAGCGATCCCACGCCACGCGGCCAAACTGCACGCGTCGCGTGTCGCCACCGCCGCGGTCGGTGCGCAGGAACTCCACCACCCCACGCGCGACGCTGTCGCGCAGCACGGGATCGGCCACGCGCGCACGGAACGCCGCGCTACCGCCCGCGAGCGCCCAGGGGGGGATCAGCACACTGAGCGACGTCGAGGTGGCCGTGTAGGGATACTGATCCATCATCACGTCGAGCCCGGCCGCGCGCGCCTCGTCCACCATCCGCAGCGTCTCGACGCTCTTCCCCCACATCGGCTGGCCGACCGCCTTGTGATGCGTGAGCACCACGGGGATGCGCGCCTCGCGCGCGATGCGGATTGCCTCACCGACGCCGTCGAGAAGGCCGAGCCCCTCCTCGCGCAGGTGCGAGGTATAGATGCCGCCCGAGTCCGCTGCGGCGCGCGCGAGGGCCATCACCTCGTCGGTGGTCGCGTAGAACCCCGGCACATACCGAAGCCCGGTGCTGAGCCCAAACGCGCCATCGCCCATCCCCTGCCGCACGAACGCAATCATTTGCGCGAGCTCATCCGTGGTGGGCGCGCGGTCGGCGGTGCCCATCACGGCGCGACGGACGCTGTTGTGGCCCACGAGATATGCAACGTTCATCCCAAGCCCCGCGTGCCGCGCCGAGTCGAGGTACGCGGCGAGCGGCAGCGGGCCGCTGCCGTCGGGGCCGCCAAGCGCGAGGGTGACGCCCTGCATCACGTGGCTCTTGGCGTCCGGCATCCGGAGGAGCGGCTCGAGATGCGCGTGCAGGTCAATGAACCCCGGCGCAACAATCAATCCCGTGGCGTCAATCACGCGCGCCGCGCGCGCGGGATCGAGCGGCGTGCGCGAAACGAGGGCGATGCGATCCCCCTGCACCGCCACATCGCCGCGATAGCGCGGGGCGCCGGTACCGTCGATGATCGTCCCGTTGTGGATCAGGAGCGACCACTCCGGCTGCTGCGCGGGCGCGGGGGTCGCGGCCAGCGCGCCGAGCACGAGCGCCGTCAGCGTGCGAGCCAGGAGAGTGGTCATCGCGCCAACGCCGCCAGCACCTTGCCCAGGAACTCGTCGGTCGCGCGATTCTCGATCCACCGCACCACGACCACGAGATCCTGCTCCGGCGCCACGAAGACGAGGTTGGTCCCGTTCCCCACGTGGCCAAAGGCACTCGTCGGCGCGCTCGGCATCCACTTTCCATCCGTGTTGAGGAACCAGTTCATATAGCCGTACGTCGGCTGCGGCACCGTGGGCGTGAGCGAGAGCCGCACCCATTCCTCGGAGAGAATTCGCCGGTCGCCCCACATTCCGCGGCGCTGCGTGAGGAGGCCGAAGCGGGCCATATCCCACGCGTTGATGAACATCCCGCCGCCCCAGTGCCCGCCGCCGCTCACCGCCTGCACCGGCCGGCCGTCCAGCGTGATCCACGCGTTGTCGTAGCCGTTCCACCGCCAGGTGCGCGACGCGCCAATCGGCGTCATCACGAGCTCGTCGAGCACCTCGGGGAGCGGACGCCGCCAAACGTTCGTGGCGGCGAGCGCGAGGACGTTGACGCGCACGTCATTGTACTCGTACACGGTCCCCGGCGCGACGCGTGCGCGCGTGCGCCACTCGGCCGCGTTCTGCGAGGGCCGGTCGGCCCACTCCGGCTTCCCCCAGAGCGTGCCCTCCCAGTCGCTCGTCTGCCGGAGGAGGTCGTCCCAGACGATCGTGCGGTTGTGCGGCGTCGCCCACGGGTCAATGAACATCGATTCGCCCAACCGCGCGCCCGGCGCATTGGGCGCGTCGAGGCGCAGCGCGTACACTGGCGCCTGCGACTTCCAGACCGTGTCGCGCACCGAGCCGATCAACCCACGATCGACAGCGAGGCCGACGACGGCCGAGAGAAAGCTCTTTGTCACCGAGTGGGTCATATCGACGCGATCGGGCTCGCCCCAGCTCGCAATCACGTACCCGCCGCGCACGATCACCCCGCTCGGCGCGCCGCGCGGCTTGAACGGCCCGATCCCCTGGCCAAACGGCTCGCGCCCAAAGCTGCGATAGTGGCTCTCTTCCATATCCCGCGGCGCCCGCGCATCCTGCGCCACCGCAAAGGCGATGGCGTCGGCGAGCTTGGCGCTGTCGACGCCCATCGCGGCGGGGGAGCGGCGCTCCCAGACGACGCCCGGGACGTACGGCACGGCGGAGCGCGCACGGCCCTGCGCGGCGACGTCCGCGCCCGCCACGAGGAGCAGCGCCCCAAGCACCACGGGGCGCGCCCAGGGGCGTGGCACGGCCGAAAAATCCTGCAGATGGGTGCGAAGCCGGAGGAGATGTCGCATCTTGGATATGCGTGGGAGTATGCAGCAGTGGGCGATGACCTGCCCAGATGTTCGCTCCCCGCGCGCGACTGCTCAACCCCCGGGTCTCCCGACGCGTAGACCCGGTGACGTCCCCACTCGAGGAGCCCACCCGATGATCCGTTCCGTCCGCGGCGCCCTGGCGCTCGCCTTCGCCCTCCTTTCGCTCTCCCCCCTTGCCTTGCAGGCGCAGGCACCCGACACGGCGCGCATCGAACGCCTCAAGGCCGAGGCCCTCACAAGGATCGACGCGCGCGCCAAGCTGATTCAGGAGATCATCGACCATCAGTTCTCCTTCAGCGAGCTGGGGATGCAGGAGTTCGAGACGCAGCGCTATCTCACCGGGATCCTTGAGCAGAACGGCTTCACCGTGACGCGCGGCTACGCCGGGATGCCGAGCGCCTGGGTGGCGCGCTGGTCGTACGGGAGCGGGAAGCCCGTGATTGCCCTCGGCTCCGACGTCGACGGGATTCCGCAGTCCAATAACAAGCCGGGCGTGGGTTTCTTCGAGCCGCTCGTGACCGGCGCGCCGGGACACGGCGAGGGCCACAACACCGGACAGGCGGTGAATATCGCCGCCGCGCTCGTGGTGAAGGAACTGATGACGCGTGAACGCATTCCGGGCACGCTGGTCCTCTGGCCGGGCATCGCCGAGGAGCAGATGGCGGGCAAGGCATTCCTCGTGCGCGAGGGCCTGTTCCGGGACGCGGACGTGGCGCTCTTCACGCACGTCGGCAACAGCCTCGGCGTCTCGTGGGGGCAGAGCGGCCAGTCGGCGCTCGTCTCGGCGATCTTCCGCTTTCGCGGGCAGAGCGCGCACAGCGCCGGCGCCCCCTGGCGCGGCCGGTCCGCGCTCGACGCCGCGCTGCTGATGGCCAATGGATGGGAGTACCAGCGCG
>CAYXQS010000010.1:0-29511 GCA_964466515.1 uncultured Gemmatimonas sp.
GCGGCGTACCGCTACACGGAATCGCGGCTGACGCGCATCGCGGTCGAGATGCTGACCGACATCGACAAGAACACGGTCGATTTCGCGCCGAACTTCGACGACCGCCTCGAGGAGCCGACGGTGCTGCCGTCGTCGTTCCCGAGCCTGCTGGTGAACGGCTCGTCGGGCATCGCGGTCGGTATGGCGACGAACATCCCGCCCCACAACTTCCGCGAGGTGGCGGCGGCGGTGACGGCGATGGTCGACGACCCGGACCTCACGCCGGAACAGATTCACGCGCTCATCAAGGGCCCCGACTTCCCCACGGGGGCGTTCATCTACGGCCGCGCGGGGATCAAGGACTACATCGAGACCGGCCGCGGCAAGGTCGTGATGCGCGCGCGCGCGGTGATCGAGGAGAAGGAGTCCTCGAACAAGGCGCAGATCGTCGTCACGGAGCTGCCGTACCAGGTGAACCGCGCGACGCTCGTGACGAGCATCGCCGACCTGGTGCGCGACAAGAAGGTCGAGGGTGTCTCGGACCTGCGCGACGAGTCGGACGCGCAGACACGCATCGTGATCGAACTCAAGCGCGACGCGATCCCGCGCGTGGTGCTGAACCAACTGTACAAGCACACGTCGATGCAGAGCACGTTCGGCGTGATTATGCTCGCGCTGGTGCCGGACCCGACGAGCAAGCGTCTCGTCCCGAAGGTGATGGGGATGCGCGAGGTGCTGCAGCACTATATCGCGCACCGGCACGAGGTGATCGTCCGGCGGACGCAGTTCGACCTCGACAAGGCGCAGGAGCGCGAGCACATCCTCGAGGGGCTCAAGATCGCCGTCGACAACATCGACGAGGTGATCAAGGTCATTCGCGCGGCGGAGGACGCGCCGCAGGCGAGCGCGGAGCTGCAGTCGCGTTTCAAGCTGTCCGAGCGGCAGGCGGAAGCGATCCTCAATATGCGCCTGGCCAAGCTCACCGGCCTCGAGATCGAGAAGCTGGAGGAGGAGCTGGCCGGGGTGCGCGGGCAGAGCAAAGACCTCGAGTCGCTGCTGGCCTCGAAGCCCAGGCGGATGAAGGTGATGAAGGAGGAGCTCGCCGCGCTGGTGGCGTCGTTCGGCGACGAGCGTCGCACCGAGATCGTGAGCAACGAGGGCGAGTTCTCGATCGAGGATCTCATCGCCAACGAGGAGATGGTCGTCACCATCTCGCACGCGGGCTACATCAAGCGCACCAACATCTCGACCTACCGCAAGCAGCGCCGCGGCGGCGTCGGGACGAAGGGGACGGAGCTCCGCACGGACGACTTCGTCGAGCACCTCTTCGTGGCGCAGACGCACGACTACCTCCTGGTCTTCACGCAGGACGGGCGCTGCTTCTGGCTCAAGGTGCACGAGATCCCCGAGGCGGGACGCGCGACGAAGGGGAAGCCGATCGTGAACCTCATCAACGTGTCGCCCGACACCACGGTCAAGGCGATCGTGCCGGTGAAGAGGTTCTCCGAGAACGAGTTCCTGATGTTCTGCACGCGGAACGGCACGGTGAAGAAGACCCCGCTCGCCGACTACTCCAACGTGCGGTCGACCGGCATCAAGGGCATCAAGCTCGACGAGGGCGACGAGCTCGTGGACGTGCAGATCACGACGGGGACCAACGACGTGGTGCTCGTCACGCGGCACGGCCTGAGCATCCGCTTCCACGAGCAGGATGCGCGCCCGATGGGGCGCGACACGACCGGCGTGCGCGGGATCAGCCTCTCCGGCGACGACCGCGTGGTCGGGATGGTGGTCGTGAAGCGCGACGCCGCGCTCCTCGTGGTCACGGAACTCGCGCTCGGCAAGCTCACGAACGTGGACGAGTACCGGGTGCAGGGCCGCGGCGGCAAGGGGATCCTCACGGTGAAGCGCACCGACCGGACGGGCGATGTCGTCGGGCTGCTCGAGGTGCTGCCGGAGGACGGGCTGATGCTCATCACGCGCGGCGGGCAGTCGCTGCGTTGCGCGGTGAAGGACATCCGCGCCACGGGGCGCGTGGCCCAGGGCGTGAAGCTGAAGGACCTCGAGATGGGCGATGTGGTGGCGGCGATCGCGCGGGTGGTCTCGGACGACAAGGACGAGGGGACGGAGGGCGACGCGAACGGCGAGCCCGGGCCCGACGAGCAGATCGAGCTGAGCACCGGCGAGTGATGCGCCTGGGGCCGCCTCGAGGCGCCCCTGGAGGGACTGAACGGGCGGCGAAGCCAGCGCTTCGCCGCCCGTTCGCGTATGTTCGGCACCTCTTTCCCTTCCGAGGATCGCTGACTATGCCTCTCCGTTCCCGCGCCGCCACGGCGCTGGCGACCGCAGCACTCGTCGCCACTCTCGCGCCGCCCCTCGCGGCGCAACGTCCCACCAACCCGCCGGCGACCTACGCGATTACCAACGCGCGGCTCGTGCCGGTCTCGTCCGCGCCGATCGAGCGCGGGACGATCGTCATTCGCGACGGCCTGATCGTTGCCCTCGGCGCCAACGTGACGGCGCCCGCCGATGCGCGCATCGTCGACGGCGCGGGGCTCACGGTCTATCCGGGGCTCATTGACGCCTATTCGACGCTCGGCCTCCGCGCGCAGCCTGCGGGCGGCGGCGGCGGCGGGGGGGGCGGTGGTGGCTTTGGCGGCGGGGCGGCACCCGTGCGGCCGGCCGGCGCGCCCAACTCCACGCGTCCAATCGGGCTGCAGCCCGAGGTGCGCGCGGTGGACCAGCTCGTGGACGACGCGGACTTCACGGCGGCGTACGCGGCGGGGATCACGACGGCGCTGACGGCGCCGACGGGGCGCACCTATGAAGGGCAGAGCGCGCTCATCTCGCTCAACGGCGGCGACTTCAGCGCGATGGTCGTGCGCACGCCGGTCGCGCTGCACGTCGGCTTCCAGGGAATTGGGGGCGGGCAGTACCCGGGCTCGCTCCTCGGCGTGATGGCGGCGCTGCGGCAGTCACTGCTCGACGCGCAGCATTACCGCGACCTGCACGCGGCGTACGCCCGCACTCCGCGTGGCGCGCGGCGTCCGGCCCTTGATCCCTCGATGGATGCCCTGCAGCCGGTCATTGCGGGCACGATGCCGGTGGTCTTCCGCGCCTCGACGCAGCGCGAGATCGAGCGCGCGCTCTCGCTGGCGAAGGAGTTTGGGCTCAAGGCGATGATCGGCGGCGGCGCCGAGGCGTACCGCGTGGCGGATCGCCTGAAGGCGGAGAACGTACCGGTGCTGCTTTCATTGAATTTCCCACGCCGCACAGCTCCCGCCGGCGCGGCGGCGATCCCCGACCCGGAGCCGATGCGTGTGCTCCGTGATCGCGTGCAGGCGCCGAAGACGCCGGGCGAGCTGGCCCGCGCGGGCGTCCGCTTTGCCTTCCAGGCGGGCGGTGCCAGCTACGCGGACTTCCTCCCGAACCTCCGCCGCGCCGTCGAAGGCGGACTCAGCGCCGATCAGGCGTTGCGCGCGGTGACGCTTGGCACGGCCGAGTTGCTTGGCGCGGCGGACCGGCTTGGGTCGCTCGAGACGGGGAAGATCGCAAACCTCACCGTGGTGCGCGGTGACCTCTTCGCGGCGGACGCGCGGGTGACGGCGGTCTACGTCGATGGTCGTCCGCACACCGTCGCCGCGCCGGTCGTGGCCGGCGGCGCGCTCGCGCGGCCGGGCGCGGGACGTCCGGGGCTCGAGGGGTCGTGGGCGATGCAGGTGGCGTTCGACGGCGCGGAGCGCTTCGTGACCCTGCACCTGCAGGACGACGGCACGCGGCTGCGCGGTCGGATCGAGGGCGATCTCGGCGCGTCGGAGCTCGTGGAGGTCGAGGTTGCCGCGGACGGCGCGGTCGCGTTCAGCGCGAGCGTGACGCTCCCTGAAGGCACGGAAGAGGCGCGGTTCAGCGGACGGCTCGACGGTGGGGTCTTCGCGGGGCGCGTTGAGATCGTGGGTCACGACGCGGGCCGCTTCGCCGGCCTGCGTGCCACCACCACCACCGACCGGGCGCGCGAGCGCCTGCTCCAGGAGCGCTGATGTCCATCCAGACGACCACACGGCGGGCGCTCGGCGCTGCGCTCCTGCTCGCGGCGGCCGCTCCGGCGCTGCTGGCGCAGGGAGCGCGCCGCGGGCCGGCCGCCATTCTGATCCGCAACGGCACCGTGCTTACGGTGACGAAGGGGACGCTGCAGAACACGGACGTGCTGCTCGAGAACGGGAAGATTGCCCGGATCGGGCAGAACCTGACCGCGCCGGCCGGCGCCGAGGTCTATGACGCCACGGGCAAGTACGTGATGCCCGGGATCATCGATCCGCACTCGCATATGATGATGGACGGCATCAATGAGGGGACGCTCTCGGTGACGTCGATGACGCAGGTGGGAGACGTGTTGAATCCGACGGCGCCGAATATCTACCGCGCGGTGGCGGGCGGCGTGACGATGGTGAACCTGCTGCACGGCTCGGCCAACACGATTGGCGGCCAGAGCGCGACGGTGAAGCTGAAGGTCGGGCGTCCGGCGACGGAGATGCTCGTGCCCGATGCGCCGGCCGGGATCAAGTTCGCGCTCGGCGAGAACGTGACGCGCAAGAACCGGGCGAACATCCCCGGCGCACCGCCGCCGCGATATCCGACCAGCCGAATGGGGCAGGAGGAGATCATCCGCGACGCGTTCACGCGTGCCCGTGCGTACAAGGCGGAGTGGGATGCGTATCGGGCGCGTCCGGCCGGCCGTGGCGCTCCGGCCGCGGTGGCGCCGGCGCGCGACCTGGAGCTTGAGCCGCTGGTGGAGATCCTCGAGGGGCGGCGCTTCATCCACGCGCACACCTATCGTGCGGACGAGACGATGATGCTGCTGGAGCTGGCGGCGGAGTTCGGCTTCAAGGTCCGCACGCTGCAGCACGCGCTGGAGGCGTACAAGATCGCGCCGGAGATCAAGGCGGCGGGCGCGTCGATGTCGACGTTCGCCGACAGTTGGTCCTATAAGATCGAGGCGTATGACGCGATCCCGTACAATGTGGCAATCACGGTGCGGAACGGCGTGCTGTCGACGATCAACTCCGATTCCGACGAGCGGATCCGCCGCCTGAACATCGACGCGGCGAAGATGATGCGGTACGGCGGCCTCACGGAGGACGAGGCGCTGGCGACGATCACGATCAACGGCGCGTGGCAGGTTGGGCTGGAGACGCGCACGGGCTCCATCGAGGTCGGGAAGGACGCCGACATCGGGATCTGGAGCGGGCATCCGTTCAGCGTCTACAGCCGCGTCGAGCGCACGATCATCGATGGCGAGACGTACTTCGACCGGGCGCAGGACGCCGCGGCGCGCGAGCGACTGGCCGCCGAGCGCGCTGCGCTCGAGAACGCCGAGCCGAACAGGCTGCCGGCGCCGCGCGGGGGCCCCGGCGGCCCCGGTGGCCGTCCCGGTTCTTCCGCCACGACTGGAGGGAACCGCTAATGTCGCGTCAACTCAGGACCGCATTCGTTGCCGCAGTGGTCGCGGCCGTGTCGCTGCCGGCGGTTGCGGCGGCGCAGTTGGGCTCGCCCAACCCGCTGCCGGGCGAGCAGGGCACGTTCGCCATTCGCAACGCGCGGATCGTGCCGGTCTCCGGGCCGGCGATTGCCAACGGGACGCTCGTGATCAGCGGCGGCAAGATCAGCGCCGTCGGCGCGAACGTCGCCATCCCTGACGGCGCGACCGTGATTGACGGGACCGGGCTCTCGGTCTATCCCGGGATGATGGACGCCGCGACGGCGATGGGGCTCGCGGAGATCCCGCAGGGCGCCAACTCGACAATGGATAACACCGAGGTCGGGACGTTCAATCCGAACGCCATTGCATACTATGCGATGAATCCGCACAACTCCCACGTCGGCGTGTCGCGCGTGGTGGGCGTCACGCACGTGCTCAGCCGGCCATCGAGCGGCGTGATTGCCGGCCAGGGCACGCTCGCGAACCTCGGCGGATGGACGCCGGCGGCGATGACGCTCCGGCAGAAGGCGGCGCTGGTGGTGTCGCTGCCGCGCGCCGGCGGCTTTGGCGGCTTCGGCTTTGCCGCGCAGTTCGGCGGTGGCGCGAACGCGGCCAACGCCCAGCGTCAGCGGGACGCGCAGCTCGACTCGCTGCGTGAGATGTTTGCCGACGCCAAGGCGTACGACAAGGCGCTACGGGCGGCGGCCGCGGATCGCGCGCTCCCGCGCGTGACGCCGGACCTCAAGCTCGCGGCGCTGGTGCCATACGTGCGCGGGGAACTGCCGGTACTCTTCGAGGCCGACGCGGCCAGCGACATCCGCACCGCCGTGGAGTTCGCCGAGGCGGAGGGCGTGCAGGCGGTGATCGTCGGTGGGCGCGATGCGGTGGACGTGGCGCAACTGCTCAGGGAGAAGGACGTGCCGGTGATCTTCACGCGGGTGCGTCAGATGCCGCCGCGCGAGGACGATCCGTACGACATCTACTTTGGCACCCCGGGCCGGCTGGCCGCGGCGGGCGTCCGGTTCGCGATCTCGACCGGCGACCAGGGCGGGCAAGTGCGCGACCTGCCGTCGATGGCGGGGATGGCGGCGGCGTTTGGGCTGAGCCAGGAGGACGCGCTCCGCAGCGTGACACTCTGGCCGGCCCAGATTCTCGGGATTGCCGACCAGCTTGGCACCCTCGAGGCCGGGAAGACGGCGAACGTCGTGGTGACGGACGGCGACCTGCTTGAGGCCCGTACGCTGGTGAAGCATCTCTTCATTGATGGGCGTCCGGTGCCGCTGGATTCGCGGCACACGGTGCTCTATGAGACGCACAAGGTGCGTCGGTAAGGCGCGCCGGACCGGGCAGCAAACCTTCGACGGCCGGCCGGTGACTCACTGGGAGTCGCCGGCCGGCCGCCGGTGTTTTGGCATCCACCTTCTGCGATGAGTGCTCCGATGCGTTCCCCATTCCAGTCCGCCACGCTGGCCGCCGTGTTCGCTGCCGCGGCTACGGCCGCCGCGCCGCTCGCGGCGCAGCAAGGGGTGCGGCAGCTCCCCGCGCCCGACGTCACCTTCGAGGAGCCGTTCAGCTCGATTACCCCCGGCACGGTGCGCGAGCTCAGCGACGGTCGCGTGATCGTTGCCGACGCGCGTGACAAGGTCGTGCAGTTGCTCGACTTCCGGACCGGGAGCGCGACGGCGATTGGACGCGAGGGGAGCGGCCCCGGCGAGTTCGGGATGCCGTTTCGCGTCTTCCAGGCGTCGGCCGACACGACCTTCCTCTTTGACCCGGTCAACACGCGATACCTCGTGATCGGGCCGGACGGGAAGCCGGTGTCGACGTTCCGGGTGGAGGAGGAGACGGGTGGTCCCGGCGGCGGGCTTCGGATCGGCGGGATGATGTTTGCCCGCGCCAGCGATGGGGCGGGGCGGCTCTACGCCGAGGCGCCCGGGTTCTCGCAGGGACCGGGCGGTACGCCCACGAGCGCGGACAGCGCGCCGATCGTGCGCTACGACCGCCGCACCAAGAAGTCCGACACGCTCACGTGGGTGAAGCTGCCGCGGCAGAACACGCAGGTGAGCGGGACGCAGGGGAATATGCGGGTGATGGTGGGCAGCGCCAATCCGCTGACGCCGCGTGACGAGTGGGCGGTGTTCCCGGATGGCCGCGTGGCCGTGGTGCGCGCGAGCGACTACCGCATTGACTGGTATTTGCCGAACGGGACGCGCCGTGCATCGCCGGCGATCCGCTACACGCCGATTCGCATCACCGACGCCGACAAGCGCGAGGAGGAGGCGCTGCGGCTCCGCGCGCGGTCCAGCCAGATGATGATGACGGTGAACGCCGGCGCGGGTGGCGTGCAGCGATCCGCGACGATGGGTGCCCCCGCGAACGCGCCCCCGCCGCCCCCGCTCACCGACTGGCCGGACGTGAAGCCGCCCTTCCGCCCCGGGATGGCGAGCGTGTGGGCGCGCCCCAATGGCGATCTCTGGGTGCGTCGCACCGAACCCGCCGGCGCCAAGGGGACGCTCTACGACGTGATCAATGCGCAGGGGGCGGTGATGTATCAGGTGCGGCTCGACGAGGGCGTGAACCTCGTGGGCTTCGGGAACGCGACGCTCTACACGACGAAGCTCGACGAGGACGACCTGGTCTACTTGCGGCGGCATCGAGTGCCGGAGCAGGCGCTCAGAGGGGATTGACGGCCGCCCGTCCGCCGCGCATCTAGGGGTTATGCGGTCTTCTCTGGCTGTTCCGTTCGCCTTGGCGATTGTGCTCACGGGCTGCGCGGGCGACGCGGCGACGCTCGGCGATGTCGTCCGCACCGACTCCGCCGACGTGCGGATCATCACGTCCACCGGTCCGGACCGCGATCTTGCCTGGCGCTTCGATACCGTCGGCGTGTTCCTCGATTCGCTCGGCGAACCGTGGATCTTCGAGGGGCTCACGCCACGCCGTGTGGTGACGGACCGATTGGGGCGGACGTACGTGCTGGTGGGCGATCCCGCGGTGCTGCGCTTCGGTCGCGGCGGGCGGTACGAGCGGAGCGTGGGGCGCAAGGGCGGCGCGCCGGGCGAGATGGACTTTCCGGCGCACCTGGTAGTCCAGGGCGATTCACTGGCGGTGCTCGACTACGGACGCGGGACGTTTGTGCGCTGGGGGCCGACGCTGGAACCCATCCCGGATCTCCCGCGGCGCGGCGCGCTCACCGGGGCCGACGCGGTTGCGTTCCGGAGCGGCGGGGTCTGGGTGGAGACGACGGGGATGACGCCCCACGGGTCAGTGAAGACGCTGAGTGCGGACACGATCGGCGGGGGGACGGTGGCGCAGGTCACGCAGCCCCGCGGCACGGTGATGCGGGGCTGCGGAGTGGTCGCGATCTCGCTTCCCCCGTTCTTCACGCCGGACCTGTACTGGTCGGCGGCGGGGCCGCGCGTGATCACCAACGTCGGGCCGTCGTACGATCTTCGGCTCTACGAAGGGCCGCGCCTGATCGCGAGCATTCGCCGCGCGCTCCCGTCCCGCGCGCCGGTTCCGGACGACCTCAAGCGGCTGTATCCGGAAGGGCTGAAGCTGGCGGGGAGCAACGGGCCACTCTGCACCTTTGACATCGCGCAGCTTGCGACGGCCGGCCTCGCCGCGCAGATGCCGTTCGTCCACGGCGTGGTCCTGCTGTCGGACGGCACGGTGTGGGTCCAGCGCTCGCTCCGCACCGAGGCACCGAGCGTCATTGATGTGTTCGGCTCCGACGGTGCCTACGTCGGCACGATGCGCGGGATGTCGCTGCCGGTGGGGCTTCTCTCCAGCGGCGAGCTGCTGATGGCCGTGGAGGACGCAGAGAGTGGCGGCCAGCACCTCGTGCGGTTCAAGGTCACGCGATGATCCACCGGCGCGCACCTCGGTGCAACCCTCCGGTAGCGGGGTGGGTCGAAGTAGGCACGCCTTTCCACGTCCCTTGCCCCCTGTACTGATGCCGGCCCTTCGTCGTTCGCTCGCCCTCGCCGCGTCCCTCGCGGCCCTCTCGCTCGCTGCGTGCGACAGGCTGCGCGGCTCCGATGCCGCGGACGTCGCCGCCGATTCCGCCGCGGCCGACGAGGGCGGCTCGTCCTCGTCGACGGTGAACCTGCCCGTGGTCGCGAGCGAAGTGACGGACGGCGATCTCGTCCTCTCGGTGAACACCACGGGGCAGGTGCGCTCCGACTCCGAGGGGCGGATCCGCAACGAGGTGGCGGGTACGGTGGCGCGGGTGCTCGTGCGCCCCGGCGACCGCGTCCGGACGGGCCAGCCGATCGTGCAGCTCGACCCGCGTCCCTTTGACCTGGACCTCGCCACGGCGGAGGTCGAACTCAAGGTCCGCACGCAGCTCTATGAGGATCTGTATCGTCCCGACTCGGCCGCCACGGGCGTGATGCCGTCGCAGGCGCGGCTCGATGCCTTTGTCATCCGGTCGGGGCTCGCCAATGCGCGCGTGGCACTCGACCGCGCGAAGCTCGCCCGCGAACGCGCGGTGATAATGGCACCGTTCGCGGGGACGATTGACCGCATCAACACGGTGGTGGGCGACCGGCTCAACGCGGGGCAGGAGATCGCGACGCTGGTGGACCTGAACAACCTGCGGATCGAGGCGGCGGTGCTCGAGCACGATCTTCCCCTGATCAAGATCGGCGGCGAGGCGGTGATCACGAGCGCGGCGATTCCCGGGCAGGCGATTGCCGGCCGGGTGGAGGCGATCCTGCCGTTGGTGGACAGCACGACGCGCGCGGGGCGGGTGTTCGTGCGCGCGACGGGCGGCGGCGCGCTGCGTCCCGGGATGTACGCCGACGTGCGGCTCGAGGCGCAGCGCCTCACGGGCCGACGGCTGGTGCCGAGCCGCGCGATCATCGAGCGCGATGGGCGGCCGCTGGTCTTCGTGGTGCGCGACGGCCGTGCCCAGTGGACGTACGTGCTCCCAGGCCGGACGAACGGCCGCCAGACGGAGATCCTGCCGGATTCCGTCTCGGGGCAGATTCCGGTGAATGCCGGCGACCGCGTGATTGTCGAGGGGCATCTGACGCTCATCCACGACGCGCCGGTGCGCACCGTGGCCGCGCGTGAGCAGGCGCCCGGCTCGCCGGACTGACGGCTACCGCCCCCGAGCGCCCCCGTGTCCATCACTGCATTCGCCGTCCGTCGTCCCGTGACGACGGTGGCCGCGACCTTGGCGATCGTGCTCCTCGGGAGCGTGTCGCTCACGCGCCTCCCGGTCACGCTCCTCCCGGACGTCACGCTTCCCGTGCTGACGGTCCGGACGACCTACACCGGCGCGGCGGCCGAGGAGGTCTCGCGCTTCGTCGCGGAGCCGATCGAGGCCGCCGTCGCGGCGACGCCGGGGATTGTCGAGCTGCGCTCGGTGAGTCGCAACGGCGAGGCGGTGACGACGCTGCGCTTTGCGTGGGGCACCGATATGCCCACGACGATCCTCACGGTGCGCGAGCGGCTCGACCAGGCGCGCGCGCGGTTGCCGGACGGCGCCGCGCGTCCGACCCTGCTGACCAGCGATCCGGGCGAGCGCCCGATTGCGGTCATCGGCCTCACGGGGCTCCACGACCTGCGGCTCCTCGGCCGCACGGCGCTCGATGTACACGCGCGGCGGCTGGAGCAGATCAGCGGCGTGGCGAGCGTGGCCGTGGTCGGCGCGCCGGAGGACGAGATTCGCATCGAGGTGGACCCGGAGCGGATGCGCGCGCTGGGGCTCTCCACCGACCAGGTGGCGACGGCGGTGCAGAGCGCCAACGCGAACGGCGCGGGCGGCACGATCCGCCGCGGGCAGTTCCGCTTCTCGGTGCGCGCAATGACGGAATTCCGCGCGATCGACGAGATCGCGGAGACGCCGGTGGGCCCGGTGAGCGCGAACCTGCGGCTGCGCGACCTCGCGACCATCACGTCGACCATCGCCGAGCCACGCACGCTGACCCGACTCGACGGCGGCGCGGCGGTGGGACTCGTGGTCTACAAGGACGCCGGCTCCAACACCGTCGCCGTCACCCAGCGGATGCAGGAGGTCGTGGGGCTGCTGCAGTCGGAGTTCCCCGACATCCGGATGCACATCGTCGCGGCGCAGGCCGACTTCGTCGTCGCCGCGCTCTCCAACCTCGGGCAGGAAATCTTCCTCGGCGGGATCCTCTCGCTGGTGATGATCCTCGTCTTCCTGCGGCAGTGGCGGTCGTCGGTGGCCATCGCGGTGATCCTTCCGCTGTCGGTGATGATTGCGCTGGTCTTCCTGCAGCTGTTCGACGTGACGGTGAACGTCCTCTCGCTGGGGGGGCTCGCGCTGGGCGTGGGGCTCCTGGTGGACAACGCCATCGTCGTGGCGGACGCGACGGAGCGCCGGATGTCCGAAGGCGGGATTCCGCTCGCGGACGCGGCCATCGAGGCGACGGACGAGGTGGCGGGGCCACTCTTCGCCGGGACGCTGACGACGCTGCTGGTCTTTGGGCCGATCATCTTCGTGAAGGGGTTGGCGGCGGCGCTCTTCCGCGACCTGTCACTCGCGGTGGTGCTCTCGGTGGGCGGGTCGCTGATTCTCGCGCTGACGCTGATGCCGGTGATGATCGTGGGGCGGCGGAAGCTCGCCTCGCGCGCGTCGGCGGCGGCGCGCGAGCCGGGGCCGGCCGAGCGGCGACTGATTGCGTTCGGTGCGCGCTGCGCAGACGTGTACGAGCGCGGGATGGAGTGGTCGCTGCTGAATCCGCGGGCGATGCTGGTGTGCGGGCTCGGCCTGGTTGTCGTGATGGTCGTCGCGATCTGGAGGCTCCCCAAGGAGATCCTCCCGCAGGTGGACGAGGGGATTGTCGTGGCGGCGATGCAGCTTCCCGAGGGGACGGCCATCGAGGAGACGCGGCGCCAGGTCGAGCGCGTCGAGGAGGCCGCGGGCCGGCTCGGCGCGCGCGGGGTGTACTCGCGCATCGGGATCGCGACCGACGAGGAAGTGCTTTCCGGCGCGGAGCCCGGCACGTCGGCGACGGCGCAACTGCTCGTGCCGGTGCCGGACCGAATGGACGCGGCGGGGTTTGCGGATGCGCTGCGGCGGGGCGTGCAGGACCTCGCCGACGGCGGGATGCTCGCCCTCGACCTCGCGGGGCAGTCGGAGTTTGGCTCGCTGATCGGGCGCGAGGGCCGGCTGGTGCGCGTGGAGGTGAGCGCACGCACGCTGGCCGAGAGCCAGCAGTGGGCGGACTCGGTGCGGCGGCGGCTGGCCACCCTGCGCACGCTGAGCGACGTCCGTGATGCGTACAGCACCACACAGCCGCAGGTGGAGGTGTCGCTGGAGCGGTCGCGCCTCGCGGAGCGCGGGATTGCGGTGCAGACGGTGTTGCGCGCGCTGCAGGGCGGACTCGGCGGCGTGGAGGCGAGCGAGCTGCGCGAGACCGATCGGCGCACGCCGATCCGCGTGCGCTTCGCGGGGAATGCCAACGAGGACCTGCAGGTGGCGCTCGCGACACCGGTCAACGGCGTGCCGCTGGGCCAATTGGTGAGTTGGCGCGAGGTGCGCGCGCCCATTGAGGTCGTGCGGGTGAATCAGCGGCCGGTGAGCATCGTGGAAGGGCTGATCGAGCGTGGCGGGACGGCGCGCGCCTCCGTGGATGTGCGACGGCAGCTCGACGAACTCTCGCCGCCGCCGGGGCTCACCTGGGAGATCACGGGCGCGGACCTTGAGCAGCGGCGCACGACGCAGCAGCTCGCGCTGGTGGCCGTGCTTTCGGTGGCGCTGGTCTTCCTCGTGCTGGCCGGCGAGTTCGCCTCGTTCACGATCCCGCTCGTGGTAATGATCACCGTGCCGCTCGCCGCGGCCGGTGGCTTCGTGCTGCTCTGGATGACGGGACAGAGCATCAATGCGGTGTCGATGATCGGCATCGTGGTGATGATCGGAATGGCGGACAACGAGGCCGTGGTGAAACTCGACGCCATCCGGCGCTTCCGGGAACTCGGCCACTCGCTGCACGACGCAGTGCTCCTCGGCGGCCGGCAGCGGCTGCGCGCGATCACGATGACGAGCCTCACGACCATCTTTGGCGTGCTTCCGCTGGTGTTCGGGGTCGGCAGCGGCGGCGCGCTCTACCAGCCGCTCGCCGCCGCGGTCATCGGCGGCGCGGTCTCCGCGCAGATCGTGACCTTTTTCTTCCTCCCGGTGGCGTACACGGTGCTGGAGCGGTGGAAGGAAGGGCGCGAGTGATTCGCTGGGCGGTGAGCCGACCCGCGGTGGTCTGGGCGATCTCCGTGGCGCTCTGCCTGGGCGGCGCGGTGTCGTTCACGCGGCTCGCGCTGGCGACGCGCACCACGGTGGAGCTCCCGCGGCTGCAGATCACCTCGTCGTGGCCCGGCGTCTCGGCGGAACTGGTGGAGATGTACGTCTCCTCGCCCATCGAGGCGGCGGCGCAGGGCGTGCGCGGCGTGCAGCGGACGAGCAGCGAGTCGCGCGACGGCACGGCGCGGCTGACCATCGAGCTCGACCCGAAGGTGGACGTGCAGATCACGCGGCTTGCGATCCTTGAACGGCTCGAGGTGCTGCGTCCGGAGTTCCCGATCGGCGTGACGTCGCCGCAGGTGGGGAACCTCGTGCCGGCGGAGCTCGAGGAGCCGCCGCTCCTGCGCATCCTCCTCTCCGGCCCGTACACCCCGGGCGCCCTGCAGCGGGTGGCGGACGATGTCCTGACGCCGCGGGTGAGCGCGGTGGCGGGTGTCTCCGGCGTGCAGGTCGGCGGCGGGACGGAGTTTGGCGCCAGCGTGTCGTACGACCCACAGCTGCTGCGGCAGGTCGGCGTGGACCCGCAGGCGCTGACGAACGCGATCCGCGAGTCGCGCGTGGTGCAGTCGGTGGGCATCGAGCGCCTCGGTGCGAGCAAGCGCGAAGTGGTGCTGCGCGACCAGCCCACGGCGCTCTCGGACCTGGAGGCGCTCCCGATTGCCGGGCGCGGCGGCCGTGTCTTCCGCCTCGGCGAGCTCGCGCAGGTGCGCCCCGAGGAGGACACGCGCGGGATGTTCTTCCGCGTGAACGGAAATACCGCGCTGGCACTGACCGTGGCGCGCGAGGCGGGCTCGGACGCGATCAAGACGGCGGGCGCGGTGCGCGCGGCCCTCGCCGCGCTCGCCAACGAGCTTCCCGCCGGCGTGCGGTGGCGCATCACCGCCGACGAGTCCATTGAGCTTGCGAAGCAGCTCAACGACCTGATGCTCCGCGGCGCGATTGCGTTTCTCGCGGTGACGCTCGTGCTGGCGATTGCGCTGCGGAACTGGCGTGCGGTGGCGCTGGTGATGGGGAGCGCGGCGATTGCAATTGCCGGGACCGCGCTCGGGCTCTTTCTCCTCGAGATCCCGGCGAATATGCTGACGCTCGCCGGGCTGGGGATGGGGATCGGCGTGCTCGTGCAGAACGGGCTGGTGATCGTCGAGCGGCTGCGCGGAACGCAGGACACGCCGACGGGGCGCGCCCAGGTCGCGGAGCGGATGGTGCCCGCGGTGCTCGGCTCGACGCTGACGACGGTGGTGGTGCTCTTCCCGTTCCTGTACCTGCAGGGGAATGCGCGCGCGGCGTTCTTTCCCTTTGCGGCGGCGTTCTCGCTCGCGCTCGGGTGCTCGGTGGTCTCGGCGCTGGTGATGATTCCCGCGCTCGCGGCGGGCCACGGGCTGCGCGAGACGCACTGGCCGCGCGCGCAACGCGCCTACGCCTGGATGGTGATCAAGACGCTGCGGTGGCGCTGGGTGACGCTCGCGCTCGCGCTCGCCGCGGTGGGTGGGCTCTCGTACGCCTTCGTGAAGAAGGTGCCGCGCTTCTCGTTCGGCGGATTCGGCGTCCAGCGCAACACGGTGAGCGTGAGCATCAACTTCCCGCGCGGCTCGGACCCCGCGAGTCTCGACGCCGCGATGCGCGAGATGGAGGCGGTCGTGGTCGGGCGCCCCGGCGTGGACGAGGTGATTGCGCAGAGCCGCGGCGTCTTCGGCGCGGGGATGCGGGTGTCGTTCACGCCCGCGGCGGAGAACGGCGCCCTGCCGCTGCAGATCCAGGAGGAGCTGACGTCGCGCGCCGTGTTCATCGGCGGCGCGGGGATCAGCGTCTTTGGGCAGGGGCCGGCGTTCAGTTCCGGCGGCGGCATCGGCACGCTGAGCACCTTTCGGATTCGCGTGCTCGGCTATTCGTACTCGTCCGTGGCGGCGCTCGCGGAGGATATCCGCTCGCGGCTGGAGCGAATCACGCGCGTGCGGAACGCCGTGGTGACGAGCGGGAGCTTCTTTGGCGGCGACCGCGCCTTTGCGGTGACGCTCGACCCGGACCGCGATGCGCTGGCGCGCTACGGCGTGACTGCGCTGCAGTTCACGCAGGCCGTGGGGCGCGAGGTGCGCGGTCCGGTGGGGGCCCAGCAGTTGGAGATCGGCGGGGAGGAAATCCCGATTTCGGTGAAGGCGCAGGGCGCGCGGGAGCGCTCGCTCCTCGAGCTGCGCGATGCGCTCGTGCCGACGGCGCTCGGGACGCCGGTCCGGATTGCCGATCTCTCGCGCGTGGACGAGCGCGAGCAGCTCGCGACGATCACGCGCGAGGACCAGCAGTACCTGCGCGTGGTGGCGTACGAGTTCCGCGGCCCCAACCGGCTCGCCGCGCGCACGCACGAGGCGTTTATGCAGAGCATCGCCGTGCCGCCGGGGTTCACGGTGCAGGACGCCGCCGACTTCCAGAACACGCAGGACACGAGCCAGCGCGGGCTCTGGCTGGTGTTCGCGGTGGGCGTGACGCTGGTGATCCTCGCGGTGGCGATGGTCTTTGACTCCGTGTGGGGCGCGGCGATGGTGTTTGTCTCGCTGCCGCTGGCGCTCGTCGGGGTGATGGCGGCATTCTGGTGGGCGGACGCCGCGTTCACGCGCGAGGCGGCGGTGGGCGTGATTCTCGTCGTGGGACTCGCGGTGAACCAGGCGATCCTCCTCGTGGACGCGGCGCTGGAAAGGCGCCGCGCGGCGCCGCGCGGACGGCTGCGGGGCGCCGAGGTCCTGCGCGCGGCCCTCGACCGCTCGGGGATGATCGTGATGGTGACGCTCACGACCATCGCGTCGCTCATCCCGCTGGCGATCGGGACGAGCGCGACGACACTCTTCGGGGCGATTGCGCTCGCGACGGCCGGCGGGACCGTGGCCGGAACGCTCGGGGCAATGCTCGTGCTTCCCGCACTGCTGGCGGGGCGACGGGTGCGCGCCTAAGCTTCCCGAATGCCGCCTCGTACCCGTTCCGTCCTCGCCGCGCTCGCCGTTGCGGCATTGTTCGTGGTTCCCGCCGGGCTCCGCGCCCAGGCCGCGCCCGAGGCGCCGACCGTGGTGATCATCGTCCGGCACGGGGAGAAGGCGCCGGCACCGGCCAACGATCCCGAGCTGTCGGATGTGGGGAAGGCGCGCGCCCAGGCGCTGGCCGCGATGCTCCAGGACGCGAAGATCGAGGTGGTGCTCCACACCGCCACCACGCGGACGCGTGAGACGGCGCGCCCGACGGCAGAACAGTTTGGCCTCACGCCCGAGGTCTTCCGGAACACCGCCGCGCTGGTGGAGGCGGTGCAGCGACACCGGGGGCGGACCATCCTCGTGGCGGGGCATTCCAACACGGTGATGCCCTATGTCGCCGCGCTCGGCGGGCCGACGCGCGAGAACCTCTGCGACGACAAATACGACGGCATTTACACGCTGGTGATCACCGGCGGGGCGGTCCGGCTGATTGAAGGGCGGTACGGACCGCCGAATCCGGAGCCGACCGAGCCGTGCGGGACGGCAATGGCACCCCCGTCGCGCCCTTGAAGTCGGGGCTCCCGAGCGTTGCGGAAGTCCTAGCGGGGACGCAGATTACCCCCGTTCGCGCCCCTTGGGAGACCCGTGCTGATGGCCTCTGTTTTTTGCCGTGCCCTACTCGTTCCCGTCGCCGGGTTGGCGCTCCTTGCGAGCCCCGCCTTGGCGCAACGCCCTGCGTTGACCGGTGAGAAGGCCCGGGTCGCCGAGGCGGTTCGGACCGACCTGACCAAGCTTGCCGACCTCCAGAAGGCCCACCACGCGCGGACGAAGGTGTATGCGGCCGACGCCCGTGACCTGAATTTCGCCCCGACGAGCGGCGCGCAGGTGAACATTGCCTACGCCTCGATGAACGCCTGGGCAGCCAACGCGACCCACCCCGTGCTCTCTCCCATCGCTTGCTTCATCATCATCTCCGCGGCTGAGCCGACGGGGCCCGCCTCCGAACCCTTCTGCCAGGAAGGCCGACCGGGGGTGACGGCGTCAGCGGCGAGCACGGCGCCTGCCGCGGCCCCCGCAGCGGCGACCCCGGCTCCGCAGCAGGCTCGCCAGACCCAGACGGCGGCCCAACCGACGGGCTCCCAGCCCACCCAAGCGCCGCCGTCCCCAGGGACCGTCGCTGCGGGGGCGGCCGCTCCTCCTCCGACCGTGACCCGGACCCCGACGCAGCCTGCGGCAGCGGCTCCGGCCCCCACCCCTGCCACTACGCCGCCAGCGGCCACGCCGGCGCGCACGGAGCAGTCCATCAGCCCCTCCACGCCGGCCGCGCCGGTGCGGACCTCCCAGGTCTCGGCGGCGCCCGCCGGCCCACCCGCTGCCCGCGGCGGTGGCCAGATCTCCGGCGACATCCCCGTGACGGCGCGCTCCAACACGCGCGAGGCGCTTCCCGCGGGCGCAATCATCTCGCAGCAGGTGGAGAACGTCACGGCGGCACAGTTCTCGCAGAAGCTGGCCGAGTTCGCGCAGGGCGCGATGTCGGTCTTTCTGACGCAGCCCACGGACGCGGTGCGGATCGTGCGCGACCCATACGAGAGCACGGCGGAGTTCGAGGCGCGGCGCGCGGCGGCCATTGCGGCGGCCCAGCGCCGGGAGCAGGAGTTCTTCCAGCAGAACGCCCGCACCTACAACGTGGCAATGCCGATCCGCGACGTGCGGTATGACGCGGACCGCGAAGTGCTCGAGTTCACGGTGGACGGCGTGGGCCTGCCGATCACGCGCACCTACGGCGACGAGGTCGGTGCGCCGACCCTCTCCCTGACCTGCTATACGCGCCCGGTCTTCTGGTGCAGCCCGGATACGGGGATGTCGTACGAGGCGGGCGATCTCTGGCGCGTCTCGCGCGCCGCCGCGCGCCAGCACGACGTGCTGCGCAACCCGCTGGTGCTCTATGCGCGTTTCGCCGTCGGCCGCCGCGAGGACACCCGCACGCTGGCGATCTCGCTCCTCTCGATGGATCTCCAGGCGCGCGGCCAGTCCGTGCAGCGCTGGGAAGGTGGCGCGCGCTGACGGCCCCGCCGTCGCGCGCCGGGACTTGCCGATGACGACCGTCGTGGCCGCCGGTGCCGCGCTCGTCACGCTCGACGACCTGCGGGCAGCCGCTGCGCTTCTGCGCGGCGTCGCCGTCCGCACACCGCTCCTCCCCTCCGACGCGCTGGGTGACGCCATCGGCGCGGCGGCCTTCGTGAAGCCCGAGATGCTGCAGCGCGGCGGGGCGTTCAAGTTCCGCGGCGCGTACAGTTTCGTCGCACGCCTCGCGCCGGCCGAGCGTGCCAAGGGCATCATTACCGCCAGCTCGGGGAACCACGGGCAGGCCGTTGCGCTCGCCGCCCGGCTCTTTCGCGTTCCCGCGACCATCGTGATGCCCACCAACGTCCCGCGTGCCAAGAAGGACGGCGCGGTGCGGCTGGGCGCGCGCTGCGTCTATCACGGCATCACCACCGCCGAGCGGATGGAGAAGGCGACGGAGATCCAGCGCGCCGAGGGGCTCGTGATGGTCCCGCCCTTTGACGACCATACGATCATTGCGGGGCAGGGCACCTGTGGGCTCGAGATCGCCGAGGACCTCCCGACGATCGGGACGGTGCTGGTGCCGATCGGCGGCGGCGGGTTGAGCAGCGGCGTCTCGACGGCGCTCAAGCTGCTGGTGCCCGGCGTGCGTACGGTGGGCGTGGAGCCGGAGGGCTCGCCGAAGTACTCGCGCGCGCTCGCGGCCGGCGAGCCGGTCACGATCGGCGCCAACGCCAACGGCCTCGCCGACGGCCTTCTGGCCACGCGGATCGGCACGCACAACTTCGCGCACCTGCGCACCCATCTCGACGAGGTGGTCACGGTGGGCGACGCGGCGCTCCCGCGCGCGATGCGTTTTGCGATGGACCGGCTGAAGCTCGTGGCGGAGCCGAGCGGCGCGATCACGCTCGCGGCGCTGCTCGAGGGGATCGTGAAGCCGGTGGGCGCGACCGTGGCCGTGCTGAGCGGCGGCAACATCGAGTACGACGGGCTGCGTGCGCTCCTGGGCGACGCGGCGGAGACGCACTGACGATGGCAATGCGCTGTCCGACCTGCGGCACGGTCTATGGCGACGACTCGCGCTTTTGCGCGAAGGACGGCGGTCGCCTCGCCCCCACGGAGGCGACGGCCGCGCGCGCCACGGCGGCACGCGTCGGCGACGCGGCGGCGCCCGCGCCCGCGCGGCAGGGCGCGGCCACGAGCCACGCGAATATGGCCGGCCAGGTGCTCGACCGCCGCTACGCCATCGTGAAGAAGGTCGGCGAGGGCGGGATGTCGTACGTCTACCTCGCGCACGACGTCGCCTCGCAGGAGCGCTACGCCATCAAGATCCTCTCGCCCGCGCTGGCCAAGGACGAGAATGCGATGGCGCGCCTGCGCCGCGAGGCCGCGCTCGGCATCCGCCTCGCGCATCCCAACGTCTGCCACATCGTGCGGATGGGCGAGACCGAGGACGGGCTGGCCTACGTGGTGATGCCGTACGTCGAGGGCGAGATCCTCTCGGACCGCAACTATCGCGTGGGGCAGACCTCGCTCGCGGACGCGGTGCGTTTTGTCGGCGAGATCTCCGAAGGGCTGCACATCGCGCACAAGCTGACGATTATCCATCGGGACCTGAAGCCCGAGAACATTATGATCTGCAGGAAGCCTGACGGGACCGAGTACGCGGTCGTGATGGACTTCGGGCTGGCGAAGGAACGGAAGGCCGGCGGCGAGCTGCAGAAGCTCACGGCCACGGGCATCATCCTCGGCACGCCGGAGTTTATGAGCCCCGAGCAGTTGCGCGGCAAGCCGCTCGATCCGCGTACCGACATCTACTCGCTCGCGCTGATGACGTACGAGATGCTCACGTCGAAGCTGCCGTTTGAGGGGCGGAACCAGCAGGAGCTGATGATCGCGCGGCTGCGGAACGATCCGATCCCGGCGCGGACCCGGCGCCCCGATATCCCGGAGGCGGTGGATGCGGTGCTGCTGAAGGGGATGGCGCGCGATGCGGCGGACCGCTACGCCACGGCGCCGGAGTTTGCGGCCGCGCTGCGCGCGGCGGCGGGCTGAGCACGTCCCGCGCGTTCGCGCTCGGGGTGTTGTTGGCGGCGCTGGCCGCCGCACCGGCCGCTGCGCAACGCATCCCCGTCGCCCCCCCCTCGCGCGCGGACTCCCTGCTGGCGGTCGGACGTCTCGCGGCCATGGAGGACGCGCTCTATTCCGCCGTCGCCGCGCGCCCCCGGTCGCCCTCGGCGCGCGGCGCGCTCGGCCGCTACCTCGCCTCGCGCGCACGGTTTCGCATTGCCGAGGTCCTGTTCCAGGAGGCAATGCGCTTTGGCGCGGACTCCGCCATCGTGCGGCGCGCCATTGCCGACCTGGCGCCGTACCGCGCACACCCCGCCGGCCGCACGGGCGCGGTGGTGCGCGTGCCGTTCCGGGTGAGCGAGGGGGACGGCACGCTCGGGAGCTTTGTCGTAGGCACGGGCGCGGGCGAGATGCGTGCGGTGCTCGACCCCCGGGTCTCGGGCGCGCGCTCCAGGCGCGGCGTGCGGGAGTTCACCATTGGCGGTCGCCGACTGGTGACCGAGTTCGCGATCGCCGACAGCACGATTCCCGAGGGCGAGGTTCGCATCGGCCTCGACCTTCTCTGGACGCTCCACCCGATGGTCGATGAGCGCGCGGGTGAGCTGACACTGGGCCGAACGCCCGATGTGGCCGCGGAGACGGGGCGCGTGGAGCAGATCCCGTTCGTGCTGACCTTTCCGGGCCTCTCGCTCGTGCCGCGTCCGGGCGTGGCGCCCCGACCGGTGCAGGACCGTGACGGACGGGTGCTCTTGCGGGGTACGCGCTGGTATGTGGATGCCGCGCAGGCCACGCTGATCGTGGTGCGATAGTGCGTAGTGGGCGCGTGGCGTTCGGCCTCGCGGTCGCGCTGCTGGGGATCGTACACCTCGTGTTCGGCGCCGAGGTGGCGCGAATGTTCATCTTCCCGGAGGCGCTGGGCGGCCGGGATCTCCTCGGGCGCGCCGCCGGCGCGGTGTTGCTCGCGTGCGGTGTGCTCGTCGCGCGCGGGACGTGGCGTGGGCGCGAGGCGGCGGTCGGCCTCGTGGGCCTTGTCCTCCTCTCCGTGGCCACCCTGCATCTGCAGCGCGCGCTCCTGAGCGGAACGTTCGGCGGTGCCTGGCTCGGCGTGTTGAAATGGATGGCGCTCGCGGGCGGCGCGATGTCCGTCGCGCAGTCGATGCCCGCGTGGCCGCCCCGGCCGCGGTTCGACCGGATGGTTGCGCGCGGGGCGTCGGCGGGCACGTGGGCGATGGCCGCGCTGATGATCGGGTCCGGCATCCTGCACCTGCGCTATGTCGACTTCGTCGTCGGGATGATGCCGACGTGGATGCCGTGGCGGGAGTTCTGGGCCTACTTCACCGCGCTCACGCTCGCCGCGGGCGGCCTCGGGATCCTGGTCAAGCCGGTCGCGCGGGCCGCCGCCGGCCTCTCGAGCGCGATGTTCCTGGGCTTCTTCGTCCTCGTGCACGTTCCCCGGACGCTCGCGAATCCGTCGGCAAGCACCGGATGGGCGGAGCTCGGCGAGTCGCTCTCGTACGCGGCAATCTGCCTGGTGCTGATGGGCGGTCAGCGCCCTCGCCGCTGAAGCTCGACGAGCAGGCAGCGGTCCTGCACGACGTCAATCCCGGCCTGCGCGAGCGTCTCGGCGGCGGCGGTGTTGCGGATGCCGAGCTGGAACCAGACGGCACGCGGGCGCGCGGCGAGGAGGTCGTCGAGGTGCGCGGGGATGTCCGCCGGCCGCCGGAAGACGTTGACGAGATCCACGCGCTCGCCAATGGCGCCCACGCTGCGGAACACGCGTTCGCCGAGCATCTCCGTGACCTCGGGATGGTAGACGGGGACCGGGATGATCCGTAGCCCCGCGCGCTGCGCGTACTCAGGGACGTAGAACGCGGGCGCCCGGGTCTCGGCCGTCTTCATCCCGAGCACGGCCACGGAGCGCACGCGCTCCAGGAGGGCGGTGATCTCGTCGTCCGCCTCCAGCAGGTGGGCGTGCCAGTCTGCCATTTCCGAGGGGTGAAAAGAGGGCTGAAATGGGCTAAATTACGGGGCTGTCCCGAAATCTATCCCCGGTCTGGAGAATGCGATGCGGATGCTCGTCCTTGGCGCCGGCCTGCAGGGTGCCGCCTGCGCCTACGACCTCCTGCAGGATATGAACATTTCGGAGGTGCGGCTGGCGGATCGCGCGGTCGACCACCTCCCGGCCTTCCTGCAGCCCTACGTGGGCGGCGAACGGCTCCAGGTCATCGCGCTCGACGTGAACGACCGCGCGGCCGTGGCCAGGGCAATGGAGGGCGTGCGGGCGGTGATGTGCGCCGTCCCGTACTACCTGAACCTCGCGATGACCGAAGCGGCGATTGCCGCCGGCGCGCACTTCGCTGACCTGGGCGGCAATACCGAGATCGTCGAGCGGCAGAAGGCGCTGCACGCCAAGGCCGTCAAGGCCGGCGTGACGGTGGTCCCCGATTGCGGCGTGGCGCCCGGAATGGTGAACATCCTCGCGCAGATGGGCATTGACCGCTGCGATGCCGTGGATGCGGTGCGCATCTACGTCGGCGGGCTCCCGCAGGACCCGGAGGGGCCGCTCAGGTACCAGATCGTCTATTCAATCGAGGGCGTGCTCGACTATTACACGACGCTCTCGTGGGTGCTGCGCAATGGAAAGCGCACCCAGGTGAAGGCGCTCTCGGAGACCGTGCCGGTGCACTTCGACGTGATCGGCGAGCTCGAGGCGTTCCACACCGCGGGCGGGCTCTCGACGATGGCGCACCGGTACGAAGGGAAGATCCCCACGATGGAGTACAAGACGCTGCGGTACCCGGGGCACGCGCAGATTATGGAAGCGATCCGCGAACTCGGGCTGCTCGAGCTGACGCCGGTGGACGTGAAGGGCACGCCGGTGGTGCCGCGCGACGTGGCGATTGCGCAGATGCAGCCGCGGCTCACCAAGAAGCACTCTCCCGACCTCGTCGCGCTGCGCGTGGTGGTGGAGGGCAAGAAGGGCGGGAAGCCGGTGACGCACACGTTTGAGCTCGTGGACCGCTTCGACGCGGCGCACGGGATCAGCGCGATGATGCGCTGCACCGGATACTCGCTCTCGATCACCGGCATCCTGCAGGCGGCGGGGGCGGTGACGCCCGCGGGCGTGTACACGCCGGATGAGTGCATCCCGGGCGACCGCTATGTGACCGAGCTCGGGAAACGCGGGGTACTCATTCGGCAGACGGTCGGCTGAACCGCGGGGTAGCCAAGGCAGGTTCCTCGCTGTACCATCCCCGCACACCTCAACGGAAGGAGGAAGCGATGCCAGAGAATGCGTTCGTGGTCCGTACCTTCCCGAATAGCGTCGAAGCGGAGTTTGCGCGCGCGGTGCTCGATGCCAATGGCATCGCGAGTATGCTGTTGAAGGACAACGCGAGCGGGATGCTCCCGTTCCTCGACGTGCTGCACCCGGTACGGCTCGTGGTGCGACAGGGTGACGTGGATACCGCCGTGCGGCTGCTCGATGCGACGGCCGCGACCGACCCGGAAGGGCCGGAGTCCCCGCTGGTCAGTTGATCAGCGGGAGAACCCCGCCAGCGTGACGCCCATTGCGTCGATCGCCTGGCGGGCCCTGGACAGGTCACCACCGTTGTAGATGAAGGCGAACGCGAGTTCCTCGCCGTTGCGCGCGGTGACGTAGCCGCCCAACGAGGTCACGTCGTTCGTCGTTCCGGTCTTGCCACGCAGATTGTCCGCCGCCGGCGTGTTTCGCATCCTGGTCTTCAGGGTCTCGGAGCGCCCGGCGACGGGCAGCGTGGACTGGAAGACCTGCCCCCACGGGGCCGCCGCCGCGTAGGCGAGGAGCGCTACCATCGAGCGGGGCGTCACGCGGTCGAGCGTGGAGAGCCCGCTGCCGTCGGCGGCGAACACGGCGTCGCGCGCGATGCCCACGCGATCCGCCATAAAGGCGCGCAACGATTCGTTGGCCACGTCCGCGGAGCCGACGCCGCCCGTGCTGCGCGCGGTGTTGCGGAACAGGAGTTCGGCGAAGTGGTTGTTGCTCTCGCCATTCATCGTGGAGACGAGCTGCGCGAGCGGCGGGGAGCCCCAGGCGGTGACGCGCGCGGCGGTGACGGGTGCCTGGTCCGCGCGCGCGGCCCCATCGATGACGACGCCGTGCCGCTCGAGGGCCGCGGCAAACGCCGCGGCCGCAAACTGCTCCGGTCGCTCCACCACCACCTGATAGCTGCGTCGGGGACTTGACGCCCCGATCCACCCGTGGACGCGGAAGCGGTCGGCGGTGGTGTCCTGCCAGACGCGGATGTACGCGCTCCGGCTGCCCTGGCGCACGGTGACCGTGGAGTGGATCTCGATGCCCGTGACCGGCTGGTCGAACTGCACCGCCGCCCCGCGCGCGGTGGGAGTGACGCTGATGAAGGCGATGTTCTCGTTCACCGAGAGCGCGGAGACGCGCGCGGCGTAGTTCGCCTGCAGGTAGCGTCGGCGCCAGCCGTCGGGGACGCGGCGGTCGTCGAAGGCACTCGCGTCGCCCACGATGTCGCCGCGGACGCGGCGGATGCCGGCCGCGTGCACGAGGGCCGCGATCGCGTCGAGCGGCTTGGCGCCGTCGTTCCACGCGGCGTACTTCTGCGCGAGCGAGGGGTCGCCGGCGCCGCGGAGGATGAGGTCGCCCTCGACCGTGCCGTCGGGGAGGAGCCCGCCCGTGCGGAGCACCTCGGTGCGGAACTGGTGGGCGGGACCAAAGCGCTCGAAGGCGATGGCCGCCGTATAGAGCTTCATCGTCGACGCGGGGAGGAGTTGGTCGTCGGGCTCGCGCGCGAAGAGGGTGTCGCCCGTGGTGAGCGAGATGACCATCGCGCCCCATTGCCCGCTCCGCGTGGCGGCGCGGAGGATGCCGGTGAGGTCGCGGTCGAGTGCGACGCGTCCGAAGGGCGCCGTGGCGACGAGCGGTGCGCGGACGGGCGCCGGCGCGCGCGTGCCGGTGCTGAGCGGCGGGCGCGCCGTGGGCGGGGTTGGCGACTGCGCCACGCCGACCACGGCCCATCCGACCGTCAGCGCGAGCAGCAGCAGGCGTCGTCCCGTCATCTCCGGATGTTACTCCCCGGGACGGTACGAGTTCAAGCGCCCACCTGGGCGCCCGCGCGATCGTCGCGCGCGGAGACCGTCCACTTGAAGAAGACCACCGACGTCAGGAGATAGAAAAAGAGCCCGCCGGGAATCCACATAATGAGGCCGCCGAGCCGCTGATCCTCGAGCGGGGAGAGCCCCCAGAGACGCGGGGCGCTCGCGTACGCGGGAAAGAGCACGTGGTCCGCGTAGACGATGTAGATGGAGATCACCGTCATCGGGAGCGTCATCAGGAAGCTGTAGAGCATCTGCCCCGGATAACTCAGGCGCGGGAGTTCCGGGAGCGGGCTCAGGAGCGGCCACCACATAATCACCGCCGCCACGAGGAACATCAGGTGCTGGAGGATGTGCACTTCGTGGTAGTACATCGCCGCGTTGTAGAGCGGCGGGAGATGCCAGCCGGCGAGGACAAGATTGAAGATCGCGAAGGCCGCGTGCGGCGTCGTGATGCGGCGCGCCACCGCGGCGACGGCCCGGGAGCGGAGCGCGGGGCGCAGCATCCATCCCGGCGTGCCGATGAGGAGGAGGGGCGGGACCGCGATGGTGAGCACGAGGTGCTGCACCATATGGCCCGAGAAGAGATAGTAGTCGCTGATGTCGTGGACCGGTCCGTTGAGGGCGAGGAACATCACGACGAGGCCGGTGGCGAAGGCGACGGCCTGCCACACGGTCGGCCACACGGTCGGCCACACGGTCGGCCACCGCGGTTCCGCCGCGCGCGCGTGGCCCCAGACCCGATACCCCCAGAGCGCCCACAGCGCGAGCAGCCCCGTCACCGTGCTCCAGTGCACGGTGAAGCCGCCCTGCGAGAGGTCGACGTTGGGGTGGAGATGCAGGATGGGCAACATTTGCTGGCGTTGGCTTGGGGTTGCGTCTAAGTTAGCGCGTCGCCCTTTCGGGGCGCAGTCCGACGCCACGTCCACGCGGGAGCGCGTTATGGCGAAATACGGTCCGGTCTGGAAGGAAGGCACGGTCGCGGGACTGCTCGGCGCGGGTGGCGTTGCCTTCTGGTTCCTCCTCGTGGATCTCGTGAGCGGCGGTCCGTTCGCGACGCCCGAGCTCCTCGGCCGCACGCTCTTCAGCGTGCTCGGCAAGGGCATCGATTGGTCCCCGATGCGCTACGTGTTTGCCTACACGCTCTTTCACCTGGCGGCCTTTGCGCTCGTGGGGATCGTCATCGCCGCGATCGTACACGCCTCCAAGCGAACGCCCACGGTGCTGATCGGGCTGTTGCTCTTCTTCGTGGTGTTCGAGGTGGGGTTCTACGGCTTCACGATCCTGCTGTCCGGGCGGACGCTGCTGGGTTCCCTCGCGTGGTACCAGGTGGGCGTCGCGAACCTCGTGGCCGCCGCGCTGATGGGACGATACCTCTGGAAGCGGCACCCGGAGCTGAAGGAGCGGATGACGAAGGCGTTGGACGGGACCGCCGGCTGACGGTTCCGCGGGGGCAGTGGCGGAGCGTCGCCGGGGACAAGCCACGCGGGGCGGATCCGAAGAGGGATCCGCCCCGCGTGGCCTATGTGGCGGTCGCGCCCGCTGCTAGAACTTGATCGACATCTGGTGGAAGAGGAACAGCAGCGCGAGGAGCGTGCCCGTGGCGACGATGAGCGGTCCGGTGAAGAGGACCTTGAAGAGCTTGTGGTCGTACTTGAGATGCATATAGAAGAGCACGACGGTGGCGAACTTGAACGCCGACATCATGATCAGCGCCGGATTGAAGAGCGGCGACGCGACGAGGGCCGGCACGTAGTAGGCCCAGACCTCGACGACGGTGATGATCGTGAGGACTGCGGCCACCTTGAGGTAGGTGGCGCCGTTCGGATGGGCGTGTTCGCCGGCCTTTGCGGTATGGGGGTCGTGTGACATCGCGCCCTACTGGATAAGGTAGACGAGCGTGAAGATCGCGATCCAGACGACGTCGACGAAGTGCCAGTACAGCGCGGCGATGTCGACGTTCAGCTCATCGGCCGGGCCGGCGAGGCCGCGCTTGCGGTCGATGAAGAGGAGCGTGAGGAGCCAGAGGACGCCGGCGGTGACGTGCGCGCCGTGGAACCCGGTGAGCGTGAAGAAGCTCGAGCCGAAGAGGTTGGTGCGGACCGTGAGCCCCTCGTGGACGAACGAGGTGAACTCGTAGGCCTGGAAGCCGAGGAAGGTCGCGCCGAGGAGCGCCGTGACGAAGAGCCAGAGCTGCGAGGAGCGCTGCGCGCGCGTCCACCAGCCGGCGCCCGATGGGAGCGGGACGCCCTTGAGCTGGACGGCCTGCAGTGCGAGCACCATCGCCAGCGACGACATCAGCAGCACGAACGTCGAGGCCGACGTGACGGGGATGTCGAGGATCGGCTTGAAGACGTGGCCGGCCTCGTTGACCCATTCCGTGTGCGGGAAGGGGCCGGTGATCGAGCGTCCCTTGTAGATCAGGTACGTCGAGATGAGGGACGCGAAGAGCATACACTCGGACCCGATGAACGCCCAGATGGCGATCTTCCGGTGGTCGAGGCCGGTCGTCGTGTAGTGGTGGTGCTCGGCAGCGGCGTGTGTGGACACGTGCAATGGTCTCCGGTTACTCGAGCGGGCTGGTCAGCCAGCTGTAGAGCCCGCCGATCATCAGGGCCGCACCACCGAGGGTGATGGCCAGGAAGACGGCGAACAGGTCGTTGCGCAGGAAGAGCAGCCCGCTGAACATCATCACCAGCGCGAACGCGACGACGAGCGGCTTGGCGGTGTTGAACGGCATCGGGATGCCGAGGGACTTCGCCGAGTGGCGCTCGGTCTCCTCGTGCATCGGGACGGCGTGTGCGTCGGTGATGACCATCGCATCGGCGTGCGAGTGCTCGATGCCGGCCGTCCTGGACGGGTCCTTCAGGTCCCAGAGCGGGTAGCGCGAGGTGACCTCGGGGAGCTGCGCGAAATTGTAGTCCGGCGGCGGCGAGGGGATCGACCACTCGAGCGTCGGCGCCCCCCACGGATCGTTGCCCGCGAGTTGCCCGCGCGTGCGGCTGCGCCAGAAGTTCCAGGCGAAGATCGCGGTGGAGACGACGAGGAGGTACGTGCCGAGCGTCGAGAGAAGGTTGAACAGCTCCCAGCCCTGGCCCGTGTCGTAGGTGTAGATGCGGCGCGGCATCCCGAGCAGCCCGCTGAAGTGCATCGGGAAGAAGGTCAGGTTGAAGCCGATGAAGTTCAGCCAGAAGTGCCAGTTGCCGATCTTCTCGCTCATCAGCCGGCCGGTCATCTTCGGGAAGTAGTAGTAGATGCCGCCGAAGATGCCCATAATCGACCCACCGAAGAGCACGTAGTGGAAGTGCGCGACGATGAAGTACGTGTCGGTCTGCTGCAGGTCGGCCGGGGGCGACGAGTGCATCACGCCCGAGATGCCGCCGATGGTGAACATCGCCACGAGCGCGATGGCAAACTTCATCGGGACCGTGAAGCGGAGCTCGCCGCTCCACATCGTGGCGATCCAGTTGAAGATCTTCACGCCCGTCGGGATCGCGATGAGCATCGTCATCACGGAGAAGATCGAGTCGGCGACGGCGCCCATCCCGACGGCGAACATATGGTGGGCCCACACGCCGAAGCCGAGGAAGCCGATC
>CAYXQS010000011.1:0-12287 GCA_964466515.1 uncultured Gemmatimonas sp.
TCACCTCCAACCTCACGCTCGACGCCACGGTGAACCCGGACTTCGGGCAGGTCGAGGCCGACCCCGCCGTGCTGAACCTCTCGGCGTTCGAGCAGTTCTTCGAGGAGCGGCGTCCGTTCTTCCTCGAGGGCGCGGGGATCTTCTCGTTCGGCAGCAACCTGTTCTATTCGCGCCGCGTGGGTCGCTCGCCGCAGCTCAACGGGCAGTACTATGACTCGGACAATCCGCAGAACAGCACCATCCTCGGTGCGGCCAAGATCACCGGGCGCACCGCGGGCGGGCTCAATGTCGGCTTCCTCGACGCCATCACGCAGCGCGAGCTCGGCGCGGGCGGCGCGACCATCGAGCCCCAGACGAATTACCTCGTCACGCGGCTCCAGCAGGACCTGCGCGGCGGCAATTCGGGCGTGGGGATGATGCTCACGGCCACCAACCGGTCACTCGACGCCGACTCGCGCGACTTCCTCCGCGAGAGTGCCTACGCGCTGGGCGTGGACGCGCGGCACCGTTTCTGGCACAACAACTACCAGCTCCGCGGCTCACTCGTGGGGAGCCGCGTGGCGGGGAGCGAGACGAGCATCCTGCGCACGCAACTGAGCTCGGTGCACCAGTACCAGCGCCCCGACTCCAGGCTGCGCGTGGACAGCGCGGCGACGTCGCTCAGCGGCCATCGCTACAACGTGGGCATCGCGAAGACGGGCGGCGGGATCGCGCGCTTTGATGTCGGCGTGACGCGCACGAGCGCGGGCTACGAGGTGAACGACGCGGGCTTTATGAACCGCGCCGACTTCGTGCAGAACGGCAACTGGGTGGGGCTGCAGTTGCAGAAGCCCAACCGCATCTACCGCCAGCTCTATGTGAACGTCAACCAGTGGAACGAGTGGAACACGGACGGCCTGCGGCTGAACACGGGCGGCAACGTGAACCTCAACGGCCAGTTGGCGAACCAGTGGTGGTTCTGGATGGGCTACAACGTGAACGGCGTGGGCGAGAGCTACGACGACCGCGCCTCGCGCGGCGGGCCGGCGCTCCGCCGCAACTTCCGCCAGAACGTCTGGGCGGGGTTTGAGACGGACGGTCGGAAGCCCGTGACGTTCGTCTGGGACAGTTGGTACGTGATCCCCGACGTCGGCGGGACGACGGAGTACGGCGTGGCGCCCTCGGTGGGCTTCCGCGTGGCGAGCAGCGTGCAGGCGAGCGTGGGGGTCAACTACAACCAGGGGACCTACGACTCGCAGTGGTACGGAAACTTCGCGGATGGCGGCGGCACGGCGTACAGCTTCGCGCGGCTCGACCAGACGACGACGTCGCTGACGACGCGGCTCGACTACACGATGACGCCGACGCTCTCGCTGCAGCTCTACGCGCAGCCCTTCGTGACGGCGGGCGACTACTCGAACCTCCGTCGGCTCGCGGACCCGCGCGCGGCGGAGTACGACGACCGCTTTGCGCCCTACGCCGGCGCGACGCTCGAGGATTTCAACGTCAAGCAGTTCCGGTCCAACAGCGTGCTGCGCTGGGAGTACCGGCCGGGCTCGGTGATCTTCCTCGTCTGGCAGCAGGGGCGCGAGCAGGGCGGGATGAATCCGGGCTCGTTCCGGGCCGGCCGCGACTTCCGCGACCTCTTCGACACCCGGGCGGACAACACCTTCCTGATCAAGGCGTCGTACTGGTTTTCGCTGTAGGTGAGGGGCGGCGGGCCTCCCGGAGAGGCTGGCTGAAACCGGGGAAACCCTTTCGGCGTAGGGCGTGTCTGAAGGGATGTACGACCGACATTGAGCGACAGTGGGCGCGGGTCGGTGCTGGTGGGGGGCCGGCCGGCCCCTGTCCGCTCAAGGTCGGACACAACAGAAGGGAATCGAAGGCACGGAGCGCCGGGCGATGAGGTGAAGGGCATCGCACGGCGCTCCGTGTTGTTGCGTCGTGCTCAGAGCATTGGCAGTGCGCGCGGCAGCGCGCGAAACGCCGCCAGCCGAAACCCTGCCTGCTCCACGGCGGCCGCCACGGCGCGCTGTACGGCCTCCGGATCGGCGTCCGGCGCCACGTCGAGCTCCGCACGCCCCAGCTCCACCTCGGCCCGGGTGAGGCCCTCCACGGCAGCGAGTGCGGTGAACAGTGCGTATTTGGCGTGGACGGCAAGCATCCCGTCAATCAGGGCTTCGAAGCGCATTGAGGAAATCTCGGCGGGCGACTGGCGAGAGGCCAGACCAGCGGCGACTTTCGGAGCGTTCCTCGCACGTCCCCTCTTTCCCTGCCGGAAATGCGCGTTTCCTTCCTCGGCCTGGGCGCAATCGGCGCCCCGATGGCCCGCCACCTCGCCGCCGACCACGGCGCATTTGACCTCCGCATCTGGAATCGCACGGCGGAGAAGGCGGCCGCGTTTGCGGCGGTAACGGGCGCCGGACAGGCCGCGACGCCCGCCGAGGCCGCGCGCGGCGCGGACGTGGTCATTACCTGCCTCCCCGTCTCCGCCGATGTCGAGGGGCTGCTGGAGGGCCCCGAGGGACTCCTCGCCACGCTGTCCAAGGGGAGCGTGCTCGTGGACTGCACCTCGGGCGATCCCTCGACCTCGCAGCGCATCGAGGCGCGGCTCACGGCGGCCGGCATCGGGTTTCTCGACGCGCCGGTCTCGGGCGGCACGGCGGGCGCCGAGGCCGGAACGCTCACGGTGATGGTCGGTGGCGACGCCGGGACCCTGCACCGCGTGCGACCGGTGCTGGAGGCCTTCAGCCAGCGGATCGTGCACTGCGGCCGGGTTGGCGCCGGAGACGCGGTCAAGGCGGTGAACAATGCGCTGCTCGCGACGCACATCGCCGCGCTCGCGGAGGGGTTGATCGCGCTGCGGCGCGCGGGGGTCAATCCCGCGGTCGCGCTGGAGGTGATCAACGCATCGAGCGGACGCTCCAACACGAGCGAGCACCTCTTTCCGGCGCGCGTCCTGACCCGCGCATTCCCGCGGACCTTCCGGCTGGCGCTCCTCGACAAGGACGTGGGAATCGCGGCGCAACTGGCGGGCGAGCTCGGTGTACGCGCACCCACCCTCGACCTCACGGCGCGCCTGTTTCGCGACGCGCACCGCGCGCTCGGCGAGGAGGCGGACCACGTGGAGTTCGTGCGCTGGATGGAGGAGGAGGCGGGGACCGAGATTCGTCCCGATGTCCGGGCGGCGGGAGGCGCCCAGTGATCCGCCGCGAGTTTCCCGCGCTCGCGCGGACGCACCGCGGGCTCCCCGTGGCCTACCTCGACGGGCCGGGCGGCACGCAGGTTCCGCAGCGGGTCGTCGATGCGATGTCGGACTACCTCCTCCATCACAACGCCAACACGCATTGGGTGTACCCGACCAGCGTCGAGACCGACGCGATGCTGCGTGGCGCGCGGGAGGCGCTGGCCGATTTCCTCAACGCGTCGCCGCGCGAGATCGCGTTTGCGAACAATATGACGAGCGGCACCTTCCATCTCTCCCGCGCGCTGGCGCGCGGGTGGGGGCCGGGGGACGAGATCGTCGTTACGGATCTCGATCATCACGCCAACATCGCGCCCTGGCGTGCCATCGAGCGCGAGAAGGGCGTCACGATCAAGCGCGTGGACGTGGACCTCGCCACCGGGCAGCTCGACTTTGCCTCGTTCCGCGCCGCCCTCGGCCCGCGCACCAAGCTTCTCGCCATCGGCGCGGGGTCCAACGCGCTGGGGACCATCACCGACGTGGCGGCCGCCGCGGCCCTCGCGCACGCGGTCGGCGCGCTCGTCTTCGTCGACGCCGTCCACTACGCGCCCCACCAGCTGGTGGATGTGCGCGCGATGGACTGCGACTTCCTCGGCTGCTCGGTCTACAAGTTCTACGGCCCGCACGTGGGCGTGATCTACGGACGCGCCGAGCTGCTCGCGGCGATTGACGTCACCAAGCTCGACCCCGCGCCCGACACCATCCCCGACCGGTTTGAGACGGGGACGCAGAACCACGAGGGAATCGTGGGGGCGGGCGCGGCGGTGGCATTTCTGGCCTCGCTCGGGACCGGCGTCTCCCGCCGCGCGCGGCTCACCAGCGCCTTCGCGCGGCTGCACGCCGACGGTTTGGCGCGCTTTGAGCAGCTCTGGGAAGGCCTTGGCGCCATCAAGGGCGTGACCCGCTACGGCCCGGGGCCGGACCGGCCGCGGACGCCGACGCTGAGCTTCACGCTCGCGCGGACGGCGAGTGCGGCGGTCGCGGAACGCCTCGCCGAACGCGCGGTCTTCGTGAGCCACGGCGATTTCTACGCGTCCACCCTCGTGGCCCGCCTCGGGCACGCGGACGACGGCCTCGTGCGCGCGGGCGCCGCCTGCTACACGACCGCCGAGGAGATTGACCGGCTGATCGATGCGGTGCGCGAGGTGGCCCGCGACTAGCGGCTATATTCCCGGGATGCGGCGCCTCTCGCCCCTGCGGATCCTGCTGGTCACCCTCGCGGTCGCGGCGTGCGAACGGATTCCGGCACCGCCGCCCGCGCCGCCGGCCGAGTTCCTCGTCGCCGCGGCCGACTCGGTCTTCTGGATTCGCTCCGACGCCGAGGGGATCCGCGTGCGCGGCGCCCCGATGGTCCTCGCCGCGGTCGGCGACCGCTTCGTCGAGCTCTATGTCGCCGACGACGACCACTCCTTTTACGACGCCGTCTACGTGGGCCAGCGGCTCTTCAAGCGCGACCTCATCACCGGCGACTCGATGCCGCTCTTTGCGGACACGCTGATGCGGCTCCTCGCGCGGTCGTACGCGGCCGCCCATCCCGACGAGCGCCCACTGAGTCCGGTGGAGCAGGGGAGCGAGAACCCGCGCACGATCGCGAGCGCGGAGATCTTCGTGCTCGACGTCCTCGGCCCCTGGGTGTCGTACGAGTACCGCACCGACGTCGACGTGGTGGGCGGACCGTCGATGCACGGCGCGAAGCGCGGCGTGCTCGACCTGCGCAGCGGCGCGCCCTCCTCGCTCGAAACGCTCTTCGGCGCGCCCGCCGCGCGCCGCATCGCGGCCGAGGCGCGCGCGCAGTGGGGCGTCATCCGAGACTCGCTCGCCATTGCCGCTGCCGGCGACGAAGAGATCCTGGCGGACCTCGACCGGATGAGCTTCGATCCCCGCAGCTTCATCCTTGGCGTCGAGGGGCGCGAACCCCGCGTGCGTTTCACCGTGGCGCAGTCGGGCGCGCGGCAGGTTGGGGGCTCGCACGAACTCGCACCCATTGCGGTGGAGCCGCCGGCGTGGTGGGACGAGGTGCGCGACGGGCACCCCGTGGACGCGCCCTTTGGCGAACGGCACTGGCCGCGCGATGAGTTCGTCCTCGTCGCACGCCCTGCGGACGGCCCCGCGGCGCGCGTCTCGCTCGCGCTCCGCGATGCCGGCGGTACCGAATGGCGCCTTGGCTTCGTCCCGGCACCGGTGCTCCGCGTGATGTGGCTCGACGATGCGGCGGTGGCGCCGGGGACCCGCGAGGCGCTCGTGGGCGCCTTCAACGAGGCCGCACTCTATGCGTCGGACACGCGGATCGTCTCGCGCCCCGTCCCTGCGCTTCCGCCGTATCTGCGGCAGGTTTCCTGGCAATGAACCCCCCGCGCCCCAGGCTCGTCGCCCCCGTCTCGCCGGACGCGCCCGCGTGGACGCCTGATCGCGCCAATAAGGCGCTCCCGCTCGTCCGCCGCATCGTCGACGACCTCGTGCATTGGTACGCGGAGTGGCAGGAGCTCGTCGAGCGCTTTGAGCTCGCCGCGTTGCGCAGCACCGCCGAGCGGCCCGACGCGGAGGCGGAACGGCTGGCGGGCGAGGTCCAGCGCGCGGCGCGCGAGGTGCAGGGGTTCGTGGCGGAGCTCACCTCGCTCGGCATCGAGGTGAAGAGTCTCGAGACTGGCCTGCTCGACTTTCCCGGTGAGCGCGACGGACGTCCGGTCCATTACTGCTGGCAGCGCGGCGAACCCACGGTCTCGCACTGGCACGAGATCGACGCGGGCTTCGCGGGGCGTCAGTCCCTGTAAGGGACCTCGAGCTCGAGTCCGTCCTTCGCCATCACGAGTTCGCCGCTGAACGCCTCGCGCGCCTCGCGCGCGAGGTCGCTGGTATCGCGTGAGTAGCGCGCCGAGAAGTGCGTGAGCGCGAGCGTGCGCACGCTGGCCATCTGCGCCACCTGCGCCGCCTCGCGCGCGGTGGCGTGCATCGTCTCGGCGGCGCGCGCCGCCTCCTCGTCGCCAAAGGTCGCCTCGTGCACGAGGAGGTCCGCGCCCGTGGCGGCCTCGATCGTCGCGGCGCAGGGACGCGTGTCGCCCGTGAGCACCACCGTGCGGCCCGCGCGCGTGGGCCCCACGAGCTCCGCCGGCATCACCACGCGCCCGTCCTCGAGCGTGACCGACTCGCCCTTGTGGATGCGCCCCCAGAGCGGCCCCTCGGGAATCCCGAGCGCGCGCGCGTGGTCGGGATCGAAGCGGCCGAGCCGCTCGTGCTCGACGAGGGCGTAGCCGATGGCCGCGCCATTGCGATGCTCCACCGCGAAGGGACGGATCTCGTAGTCCTTCCGCTTGACCACCGCCCCCCCCTCCAGCTCGGTGACCTGGAGTGGGTAGGTGAGCTTCTCGGCGCCGAGTCCCTCGGCGCGCTTGAAGAACGCGGCCGCGCCGCGCGGACCCCAGATCCGGAGCGGCGCCTCGCGCGCCTGCAGCGCGAGCGTCTTCAGGAGGCCGAGCGCGCCAAGGACGTGGTCGGTGTGAAAGTGCGTGAAGAAGATGTCGTCGAGCGTGAACCCCACGCCCCAACGCATCATCTGGCGCTGCGTGCCTTCGCCGCAGTCGAAGAGCATCGTCTCGCCTTCGCGCACGAGCGCAATCGACGACACCCCGCGCTCCACGGTGGGGCGCGAGGCGGAGGTGCCGAGGAAGCGGAGGGAGATGCTCACGCGCTGAATCTAGACGTTGCCGCCGCTCACGACCACGACAACGGGAAAGGCCTGCGGCGCGAGCGCGCCCGACCGGAGGGCCGCGATCCCCACGGCGCCCGCGCCCTCGACGACGAGCCCCTCGTCGCGGCGGAGCCAGGTCATCGCGTCGGCAATGGCCTCCTCGTCCACCGTGGCAATGGCGTCGAGCGCGGCCTTCCCCTGCGCATACATCGCATCGTCCACGCGGCCCGCGAGCCCTTCGGCAAGGGTGGGAAGGTCGGGGACGTCCACCGCGTGGCCGCGCGCGAGCGCGAGCGACATCGCGTTGGTGTGCACGCTCTGCGCGCCGAGGATGCGTACTGCGGGCGCGACATCGCGCAGGAAGCCGCCGATTCCACCCACGAGCCCGCCGCCGCCCACCGGGACAATGACCGTACGCAGCGTCGGGAGGTCCTCGAGGATCTCCAGTGCGACCGTCCCCGCCCCGGCGAGGAGCGCGCGACCGGTGCAAGGGCTCACGAAGGTCGCACCGGTCGCGCTGGCCAAGGCGCGCGCGGCATCCTCGGCCGCGTCGTAGTGCGGCTGCGTGTCGTCGATCGTTGCGCCCTCGGCCGCGATGCCATTGCGCTTCACGGCGGGCGCGCCGCGCGGCACGAAGATGGTGGCGCGCACGCCGAGCGCACGCGCCGCGATGGCGATGCCGAGTCCGTGGTTCCCTGCGGAGGAGGCGACGATCCCGGCCGCGCGCTGGGCCTCGGTGAGCGCGAGGAGCGCGTGCGTGGCCCCGCGGAGCTTGAAGGAGCCCGACGCCTGCAGGCACTCGAGCTTGAGGAGGACCTCGCCGCCCGCGGCGGCGCTGAGGCCGGGGGAGGGCTTGAGCGGCGTGCGCCGCACGCGTCCCGAGAGCTGCGCGGCAGCCGCGCGCACCTCGTGCGCCGTGGGGAGGATCCTGGAGCCTGTCACCGGGCGGAATCTACGGCCGCCGGGGCCCGGTGCGGGGGGTGGCGCGGAGGGTGGGGCGCCCTTACTATTCCCTCATCGGCGGCCCCGCCAAGTCCCACCAGGCGGGGCCGTATGCGTGACCGGAACTTTCCTGGCTCGTCCTGCGTATATGCTGGTGTAGGCGGGACTTGGAAGACCTGACCGGTACGTGATGCGGGGCTGTAGCTCAGCTGGGAGAGCGCTGCAATCGCACTGCAGAGGTCAGGGGTTCGATCCCCCTCAGCTCCACTTGGTATTTCGCTGGTCCCGAGGCAGATGGTTGCCCGCCGCCGTTCGGTAGGACGGAGAGTTCCAATGACGGCGTGCGAGGCACACTGAATCGGGTCCGGCTGAACTTCAAACGCCGCGGACGAAAGTCCGCGGCGTTCGTGTTTTCCGGCGTTGCGTCTACCACCCTTCGCGCCTGCGCAGCTCCGTGACGTGGGCCGTGTGGTGCCGCGAATGCCAAGCGTAGTTGGCGCACTGCGCGTCGATCGTCTGCGCACCGGACTCGGGGTGGCGGAAGGTTGTCGCAAAGGCGTCGGGGCTCAGGGCGCGGAGAATGACCACCCAGCGCTCGTGCAGCGCCTCGAGGAGCCGGAGCGATGGCTCCACCGGGAGTTGCGAGTCGGGGAGCTCGGCCCAGCGCGCCTCGTCGTAGGGCCTGATGGTCGGGTCCACTTCGGTGAGCGCGAGCTTGAGCCGGCAGTAGGCGTTGAGGTGCGAGTCGGCGAGGTGGTGGACCACCTGGCGCACCGACCATCCGCCGGGGCGGTACGGCGTGTCGAGTTGATGGTCGCCGAGCCCCTGGATGGCGGTGCGCAGCGCGCCGGGCAGCGCGGCGAGGGTGGCGAGGCAGTCCGCGCGGTCGGCGACGCTCACCGTCGTCGGGCGGACATAGGGGCCAATGGGATATCGCAGGTCGTCGGACATTCGTGACCACGGGCAGAGGTGACGAGGTAGAATCTATATGAACTTCCGATCACGTTCCCTTGGCATCCTCTGCGCGGTCGCTCTCGCGCTCAGCGCGTGCAACGGGCTCCTCGGCCCGCAGGAGCCCGGCACCCCCTCCCTCGTGGGGAACCGGCGGGTGCTCTTCATCGGCAACTCGCACACGTACGTGAACGACCTCCCGAGGATGCTGCAGACGCTCGCGCGCGCGGGGGGCGATACGGCACTGCGCACGGCGGCAATCGCCGAGCCCAATTACTCCCTCGAGGATCACTTTCTGGTCGGGCGCGGGCAGAAGGCGCTCGAGAAGTCCGGGTGGGAGTTTGTCGTGCTGCAGCAAGGGACCTCCGCCCTGCCGGAGAGCCAGGTGTATCTCAGCGATTGGACGGCGATCTGGGCGCCGCTGATTCGCGGCGCGGGGGCCGAGCCGGTGATGTACCAGATCTGGCCGCTCTACACCCAGCGCCATCTCGCCGACGCGGCGCTCACGTCGTACCACAACGCGGCGGTGCGCGTCGGGGGGATTCTCGCGCCGGCGGGTGACGCGTTCACGGCGGCGCTCGACTCCAACTTCCTCATCAGCGTGTACAACGCCGACGGGCTGCACGCGTCGCGGCGCGGGACGTACCTGGCCGCGCTGGTGCTCCTGGAGCGGATTTCGGGAATCCATCCCGAGTCGCTGCCGCCGACCATTCCCGGCGCGAACGAGACGGTCGCAACGGTGCGCGAGCTGCAGAAGGCGGCGGCGAAGGCGCTCGAGCGGACCCCGGCGCTGCCGACGGTGGTGCGTCCCTGAGGGGGGCGTGGGTGGTTAACTTGTACGGATGACTGCCTCGGCCGGTCGCTTCGTCCACACGGGATATGCACGGGCTACCCGCGCGCTGTTGGTGCTTGCGCTCACGAGCGTGGCGTGCGATCAGGGGAGTGCCGGACCGCACGAGAATCAGGCCCCCGTCGTGACGATTGGCGCACCGGGCGTCGGCGCGGACTTCGCCGGTGGCGACACCATCGCCATTGCGCTCTCGGCAACGGATGCCGAGGAAGGCCCGCTCGGGGCTAACCGCCTCTCGTGGTGGGTGATCCTCCATCACGACACGCACGTGCATCCGTATCTGCCGCCCACGACCGGTGCGGCGGGCCAGTTCTCGGTCTCACGCGCAGGGCACGAGGACGCGAACATATTTCTGCGCATCTATGCGCGCGCCGTCGATGGGGAAGGGCTCGCCGACACCACATATGTGGATGTGCAGCCGCAGGTGACCACGCTCACGCTCGCCACGGTGCCGGCAGGGCTGGAGCTCACGCTGGATGGCCAGCCACGGACGACGCCGTACGCTGAGCAGGCGATCGTGGGGATGGAGCGCGCCGTGACGGCGGTCGATCCACAGGTGGCTGGCGCGGCGGATTTTTCGTTTTCCGCGTGGGCGGACCTACTGGGTGGCCATCTCACGCGCACCATCGTGGTGCCCACCTTTCCGCTCACGATCACCGCGATCTTCGATTCGATTGGCGCGGCGAACGCGGCGCCCACCGTGGCAATCACTGCGCCCACGGCCGGCGCGGTGGTTACGGTGGGCACGGGCGCGATGATCACTGCCACCGCTGCCGACACCGACGGCCAGGTCGTGCGCGTGGAGTTCTTTGTCGACGGCGCCCCAATCGACACGATGGAAGCCGAGCCGTATACGGCAAGCTGGATTCCCTCGACGATCGGGCCACACCTGCTGACGGCGCGTGCCACGGACGATGACGGGGCGTATCTCCTCTCGGAGCCCGTTGCGGTGACGGTGCAGGCAGCGGGCGGCGGCGATGTCCTCGCACCCACCATCACCCTGACGTCGCCTGCGCAGGGGACCCTCGGACTCACGGGGGCCGTGCTGCTCGCCGCGACCGCGACCGATGCGGGGGGTGTGACCGCGGTGGAGTTCGCAGTGGACGGCGTTCTGCTCGCGACCGACGTGACGGCGCCCTACGAGGCGACGATTCCCGCGACGAGCGCATACACGAGCGGCGCGCACGTGGTGCGTGCGCGGGCGCGTGACGCGGCGGGGAACTGGTCGCCCTGGGCATCGGCGGCGGTGACGTTTGGTGGCTCGGTGGCGCTGCCTGCCGGGTTCACACGTTCGACCTTCGTGAGTGGGCTTGGCTCCACGCCAACGGCGATGGCGTTCGCGCCGGACGGCCGGTTGTTCATCACCGAGCAGTTCGGCGCACTGCGCGTGGTGAAGAACGGCGCGCTACTGCCGACCCCGTTTGTGACGGTGCCCACGGCCGGCGACGGGGAGCGCGGTCTTTTGGGCGTGGTGTTTGATCCGGACTTCGCGACGACCGGGTGGGTCTACGTCTACTACACGGTGTCGGAGGGGGGCGCGCGCAATCGAGTCAGCCGCTTCACGGCCGTCGGCGACGTGGCACTTGCGGGAAGTGAGGTTGTCCTCGTTGAACTCCCGCCACTCAATGATGTCGCGAAACACAACGGCGGCGCGATGCGTTTTGGCGTGGACGGCAAGCTTTACGTCGCTGTTGGTGATGCGGGGGTGTCGACAAACGCTCCGCTCCTGACGACGCCGTTCGGCAAGATGCTGCGGTTTAATCGCAATGGCACGATTCCCACGGACAATCCATTCTACGGTACCACGGCCGGGGTAAACCGGTCGATCTGGGCGCGTGGCCGGCGGAACCCGTCCACCTGCGACATTCATCCGGCGACGGGGCGGATGCACATCAATGATGTGGGACAGGGGACGTGGGAGGAGATCAACCACGGTCGGCCAGGCGCTGACTTCGGGTGGCCCGCGACCGAGGGCGCCACCGGTAACCCCGCGTATGACACGCCGCTTTTTGCCTACCGGCACACCGAGAGCCCGACGCTCTTCGAGGGGCTCGCGGTGGTCGGCGGCGCCTTCTATGCGCCTCCGCTGCCGCTCTTCGGTGCGGAGTATATGGATGACTACTTCTTCGCCGACTACGTTCACGGCTGGATCTATCGCCTTGACGCGCAGGCAGGCTGGGCGCCCTACGCCTTCGCCGCGCTGGGCGAGTTCATTACGGGGCTCGCCGTCGGTCCGGACGGGGCCCTGTATGTCCTGGTCGGGACCCGGGTCGACCGGATCGCACGGTAGGCGAGGGTTGCCGGAGGGTCGGGCACTGGGTAAAATTCCGGTCTGGCCGCGAGCAGGCCACCCCAATGCCCCTTGGTGTAACTGGCAACACGCCTGACTTTGGATCAGGAGAGTCCTGGTTCGAGCCCAGGAGGGGCAATGACGAAGCCCCCATCGCTTTCGGGCGATGGGGGCTTCGTCGCGAGTGCCGGAGCGCTCAACGCTTCGCTTGGGCGACGGCTTCGGTGAGCTTCGTATAAGCTTCGGGATCCAGGGCGCCGAACTTCATGTCTCGATAGACGATCTTTCCGTCGCGGCCGATCACGAAAACGGTGCGCTTGTTGTAGCCATTGGCGCCGGCGCTCTC
>CAYXQS010000011.1:12297-29505 GCA_964466515.1 uncultured Gemmatimonas sp.
CCGAGCCACGCCGCCGCTGCCCCTTGGTGTAACTGGCAACACGCCTGACTCTGGATCAGGAGAGTCCTGGTTCGATCCCAGGAGGGGCAACTGCACTCGTATTTGCGCGAACGGCCGCCCCTGTTGGGGCGGCCGTTCGTCATTCCAGGCCTCGGCGCGGCGTCGGGTGCCGAAAGCAGAACGGCGCCCCCCGAAGGGAGCGCCGTTCTGCTTCGAACCTGTCCGATCGTTCCCTGTTACGGGTGGGTCAAGGTCACCATCACACCGTTTGCGGCGCCTGCGGGCGTCCAGGCGTAGCTACGGATACGATACCAACCATCCGCCGCGGGGTTGATGGGGCAGTTCTCGGAGTTGCCGCTATTCCAGCTACGGCAGACGAAGTTGCTGCCACCATTGTCGGTGGTAGTCCAGTTCGTGACCCCGGGAGCGATGACGTAGAGGTCCGCGTCACCTGATCCGCCCGCCGCGACGACCGTGAAGTTCGCGATGCCGGTGGCGTCGAATGCCATACTGTAGCCAGCGCCACCCGCGAGATTCGGGACTGCGAAGGCGACGCCGTTCTGGAGCACGCGGGCAATCTCGAAGGAAACCGCGCCGGTGATCGTGGCGGTCGAGCCAGGGAAGGGTGGGGTCGAGGCCGAGATGTTGGCGGTGCCGGCCGTGGTGCCGCCGACGAGCGTCACAAGGCCGGTTGCGTCAACCGTGGCAACCGCCTCGTTGCTCGACGCCCAGTCGAGCGTGACACCCGCGACGACGTTGTCCGCGCCCGAGCGCGGGGTGGCGGTCAGCTGCACCGGTGTCTGCGTGTTTCCCATAAAGCCGCCGCCGCCCGCCATCACGACGACCGCGACCGCCGGTTCGCCCGCGACGACCACGTTGCGCGTCCCGGAGACCGGTGTGCCGGCGGTGCCGTTCGGGCCATCGGTAGCATTCGGGCAGGTCGCGGTGACGACCGACGTGCCTTCGTTCGTCTCGTCTCCCACGACGAGGCCGGTCGCGTTGACGGTGGAGAAGTTGTCGGCCGACTTGGTCCACACGATAGTGCGACCCGTCACCGGGTTGCCCTGCGTGTCGAGGACCTCGAGCGTCAGCTGTTGCGAGCCTTCCCGACGGATCTCGACGGTCGCCGGGATGACGTTGATCGTCCCGACCGGGAAGCGGACGGTGACGGCGATCGAGTCCGTGCGCCCGCCAGCGGACGCGCGGAGGTAGACCGTACCGCCGGAGACGGCCGCGAACGCGCCAGTCGCCGAGATCGTGCCAACTGCATCGTTGGAACCCGACCAGGTCACCGGCTTGTTCACGTAGTCGTCCTTCTCGTTCACCGGCACGGCCATCATCTGGCGTGTGGTTCCCGGTACAAGATTCGAGACCGCCTGGTTGTTCGGCAGGGTGACGATCCGCACCTCAGCGATCTTCGAGGAGCCGCCGCCGTCATCCGAGCAGGCGCCCACGGTGAGGAGAGAGACCGCGAGCAGAGCGGTCAGGTGGCGCGCGCGAGGCGCACGGAGGGAGTGCTTCGGCATCATCAGAGTACCGGTGCTGAGGTGGGGACGCACAGTCTCACCGCGGTGAGGCTCGCACGCCGTTTCTGACACCCGCAGAGCGCTCTGCGGGATGACGGATGCCACAATCTTGGTACAGAAGCCCAAGATGTGCAAGCCGAATCTTTACGGGGGGTTCGGGAATTCTTCGGATACCCCTTTTTGCCTTTCCAACCCGTGTCGCGCGTCCTACGTTCTCCGCAGGTCGGTTTCCACGCGTTCCCGCCCCCCACTTTCCCCTCTGAAAATGCACCGCCACGCTGTCCGTGCCCTTCTGGTGCTCCTGGTATTCGCCGCGTGTACCCGGAAGCCCTCCACGCTCCCTACGGACGGCCCGGTCGCCCTTGCCGCCGACCGCTGGACGGACCTCCTCGACGGCTCCGCGGCCGAATGGCGCGGCTATCAGCGCCCCGATCTCCCCGAGGGGTGGACCTACGACAGGGAAACGCGGGTGCTCACGCGCGCGCGCGGCGGCGGCGACATCATCACGCGCGCCCAGTTCACGGATTTTGAGCTCGAGTTGGAGTGGAAGATCGGCCCCGCCGGGAACAGCGGCGTCTTCTTCCACGCCAGCGAGGCGACGCCGCACATCTATGAGAACGCGGCCGAGGTGCAGGTCCTCGACAACCGGGGGCACCCCGATGGCCGCAATGCGCTGACCTCCGCCGGCTCGAACTTCGCGCTGCACGCCGCCACCGCGGACGTGACGCGCCCCGTCGGCGAATGGAACACGCTGCGCCTCGTCGTCCGCGGCGCGCACGTCGAGCACTGGCTCAACGGCGCGCGGGTCGTCTCGTACGATCGCTGGACCGACGACTGGAACCGGCGTGTCGCGGCATCGAAGTTCGCGCAGTGGCCCAGCTACGGCCTCGGGCGCAGCGGACACATCGGCCTGCAGGACCACGGCGATGTCGTCGCGTTCCGCCACATCCGCATCCGGGGGATCGCCCGATGATCAAGTCCCGCCTCGCGGTGATGATGTTCCTCCAGTACTTCGTCTGGGGCGCGTGGTTCGTCACGATGGGTACGTACCTTGGCCAGACGCTGCGCTTTGACGACCAGCAGATCGGGCTCGCGTACGGCGCCACCGCCATTGCCGCGCTCGTCTCGCCCTTCTTCATCGGGATGATCGCGGACCGCTTCTTCGCGAGCGAGAAGCTCCTCGGGCTGCTCCACCTCGCGGGGGGCGCGCTCCTGTGGATCGTCGCGGGCCAGCGGACGTTCGGTACCTTTTATCCGCTGCTGATCGTCTACGCGCTCTGCTATATGCCGACGCTCTCGCTCAGCAACGCCATCACCTTCCACCACATCAAGGACCCGGCGAAGGAGTTCCCGCTGGTGCGTGTGCTGGGGACCTTCGGGTGGATCGTGGCCGGCGTGCTGATCGGCAAGGTGCTGAAGGCGGACGCGACGGTGCTTCCGCTGCACGTGGCGGCGGGCGCGTCGATTGCGCTCGGGCTCTTCTCCTTTGCGCTCCCGGCCACGCCGCCGCGCGCGGCGGGACGCCGCTTCTCGGCGCGCGACGCGTTTGGCCTCGATGCGCTGGGGCTCCTGCGCCACCGGGACTTCGCGATCTTCACGCTTGGCAGCTTCCTGCTCTGCATCCCGCTGCAGTTCTACTACACCTTCACCAACCTCTACCTCAACGAGATCGGCGCGCCGGAGCCGGCGTTCATCCAGACCTTCGGCCAGATGAGCGAGATGGTCTTCCTGATCCTGCTCCCGGTGTTCCTCCTGCGCTTTGGCATCAAGAAGGTGATGCTCGCGGGGATGCTGGCGTGGGCGCTGCGCTACCTCGCGTTCGGCGCCGGCGACGCGGGCACGGGGATGTGGCTCATCTACGCCGGCATCCTCCTCCACGGCGTCTGCTACGACTTCTTCTTCGTGGCGGGGCAGATCTACACCGACCAACGCGCGGGGCCGACCATCCGCGCGGCCGCGCAGGGCTTCATCAACTTCGTCACCAACGGACTCGGCTACTTCGTCGGCGCCTTCGTGTCGGGGTGGGTCGTGGACCGCTATGCGACGATCGACGACCTGAGCGGCCTGACGCTGCACGACTGGTCGCGCATCTGGCCGATCCCGGCGTACGGCGCGCTGGTGATCCTCTTCCTCTTTCTGCTGCTCTTCCGCGCCGAGAAGCCGCCCGCCCCCGCCCCCACCCCCTGAGGACGCCCCAATGACCGAACCTCTCGATCGCCGCACCTTCGTGGGCGGCGTCGCCGCCGCCGGTGTGGCCGCCGCGATCCCGCGGCCGCTGCACGCCCTTGCTACGCACGCCGCGCGCGCCGCGCAGGGGCAGAAGCTCCGCATCGCCTGCATCGGCGTCGGCGGGATGGGACACTCCGATGTGCGCGGCGTCGCGGGCGAACAGCTCGTGGCCTTTGCCGACGTCGATTGGCGCCAGGCGGAGCGTACCTTCCGCGAGCACCCGCAGGCCAAGCGGTACAGGGACTTTCGCGAGATGCTCGAACGGGAACGCAACAACATCGACGCGGTGACGGTCTCCACGCCGGACCACGTCCACGCCGCCGCGGCGATGATGGCGCTCAAGATGGGGAAGCACGTCTACTGCCAGAAGCCGCTCGCGCGCACCATCGGTGAGGTGCGTGCGCTGCAGGCCGAGGCCGCGCGCCGCCCGCGCCAGGCCACGCAGATGGGGAACCAGGGCCACGCGCAGGAAGGCATCCGCGTGATTCGCGAGTGGGTCGAGGCCGGCCTCATCGGGAACGTCGAGCGCGTGGAGTTCTGGACCAACCGGCCGATCTGGCCGCAGGCCATCAACCGCCCCACCGACGCACACAACGCCCCGCCCACACTCGACTGGAATCTCTGGCTCGGCCCCGCGGCCGAGCGACCGTACCACCCGCGCTACGCGCCGTTCAATTGGCGCGGGTGGTGGGACTTCGGCACGGGGGCGATGGGCGATATGGCCTGCCACATTATGGACGCCGCGTACTGGGTGCTCGGGCTCAGGTATCCGCAGCGCATCACGCCCGAGAGCACGACGAGCTTCGCGGAGACGGCGCCTGCGGCCGAACGGATCACCTACGAGTTCCCCGCGATCGGCGCGCGGCGGGCGGTCACGCTCGTGTGGCGCGACGGGAGCTTCAACCCGCCCAAGCCGGTCGGGTGGCCCGAGACGATGGCGTGGCCGCCGGACCCGACGGGCGGCCAGCTCTGGGTGGGCGACAAGGGAATGCTCGTGGCAGGGACGTACAGCGAAAATCCGCAGCTCCTTGACGCCGAGGCGGCCGCCGCCGTGCAGGCAACGCCGCTCCCGCAGAAGTACGAGCGCACGGGCGGTGTCTATCAGGAGTGGATCGCCGCGTGCAAGAGCGGCACGCAGCCGGGAAGCAACTTCGCGGGCTACGCGGGCCCGATGACGGAGATGATCCTCAGTGGTTGCCTCGCCGCGCGGATGGGGCAGGTGTTGGAGATGAATCCCGACACGGGTGCCGTCACCAACGTCACGCCGCCAAGCGAGTGGGTGACCCCCACCTATCGCGCGGGGTGGACCCTCTAGGTCAGGGGAATCCGCGCAGCAGCCTTTTCACGGCGGCGCGGATGGCCGGGCCGGGATCCTCGACGGCACGCTCGGGGATCTCGCCCGCCATCAGTCCGCGCCACGCGACGGTGCGCAGGTCGGGCGTGAGCGCGTCGAGGACGAGCATCCCTTCGTCCCAGGTGATCTCGCGCTCGGCAATCGTCTCCGGGCGGCCGTAGCCGCCCCACGCCCCCGGCGCGTCGCGAATCACGCGGCCCTGGTCCGCGCGCCGCGAGGGCAGCGTGTCGGTGACCGACCGGCGGCCGAGGTGGAAGTGCATCACGAAGTCCGCGGAGTCGCCCGAGGTGCGGACAAAGCCGCGGGCCGCCATTTCGGCCTCCACGGCCTCGACGATGAGGCGCGCCGTCGATTCCCTGGGCGTGATGGCGCCGTCGTCATAGGCGAGGCCATCATCGTCGGGGAGACTCCAGGCCCAGCGGGCGCCGACGCCGAGGCGGATCCCGGGATCGCGCTCGTAGCGGATTGTCGGGCCGCAGGCGGCGAGGAGCGCCAAGACGGCCAGAACGGCCGGGGGCAGGGTGGGGCGCATATGCGCGGAAGATGCGCGCTCCCCGTCGGTGGCGATAGTTTCCTTCCGTGCCGATTCCCTCCCCGATCCTTATCGAGGCCTGCGTCGACTCCCTCGAGTCCGCGCTGGGCGCCGTGCGCGCCGGCGCGGACCGGCTAGAACTCTGCGGCCCCGGCGAGGGGGGTGTCACGCCGTCTGCGACACTGCTCGCCGAGGTATTGGCCGCCGTGCAGGTCCCCGTGCACGCGATGATTCGGCCGCGCGAGGGCGGTTTCACCTGCACACCCGAAGAGTTTGAGGCAATGGAAGCCGAGGTGGACCGCGTCAAGGCGTCCGGCGCCGCGGGGGTTGTCTTTGGCATCCTCCGCGCGGACGGCACGCTCGCGGCGAGCCGGATGGGCGCGCTCGTCGCGCGCGCGCGGCCGCTGCGCGTGGCGTGCCACCGTGCCTTCGACTCCACGCCGGAGCCCGAGTTGGCGCTCGATACGCTCCTGACGCTGGGGATGGACCTCGTGCTCACCTCGGGTCACGCCAGGACCGCGCTCGACGGGGCAGCGGTGCTCGCGCGCCACGTGGCGCGTGCCGGGGACCGGATCACGATCCTCGCCGGCGGCTCGGTGCGCGCGGACACCGCGCAGGCGCTCGTGGCCGCGTCCGGTGTGCGCGAGGTGCACGTGCGGGGGACGGACGCCGCGGTTGTCGCGGCGCTCGTTACGGCACTGCGCGACCGTCAGGCCTGACGCGCCCAGCGCGCGAGCTCGCGCAGGGTCGGCTCCTTCCCATACATCAGGATCCCGAGCCCGAAGATCTTGCCGGCGGCGCGGCGGAAGAACCACGCCGCCGCCACCAGGAGGGCGATGGCGAAGGTCGGTTCCCACCACGGGACCGTGGTCATCACGAGCCGCACGGGCAGCATCGACATTGACGTCAACGGGAAGACCGCGAGCACCTGGGCCACCACGCTATCGGCCTTGGGCACGAGAGCGAAGGCGGCGACGGTCGGGAGCATCGGGACGAAGAGCATCATCGTCCGCGTCGAGCTGTTGGGGTCATCGATCGTGGCCGCGATGGCGGCAAGAAAGGCGAACCACATCATCACGCCGAGCGCCGTCACCAGCGCGATGAGGGCAAGCAGGCCGAGGTCGAATGCCACCGGGGGCAGGGCGAGGGGCGTCTTCCCCAGCATCGCCGGCAGGACGCGGACCGCGATGAGACCACTCACCACGAGGAACGCCGCGCCGACGAACGCGGTGGCGGCAAGGCCGAGGATCTTGCCGTCCATCCACGTCTGCGGTCCCACCATCGCGACCATCTGTTCCGTGACGCGTTGCTGCTTCTCGCCCGTGATGCCGGCAAACAACGTGGCGAACCCGCTAAAGAGCACCATCAGGCCGAGCGCGAGGATGACGAACGCGACGACCCGCGTTGCGCGGGTGACGCGGGCGGCGCCGGCGTCAATGAACACGGTGGTGATGGCGAAGGGGGCGGCCAGCGCCGCCGTCGCCTCGGGCGGGAGCCGGAGACGCGACGGCGCCGCGGCCCGGCGTGCCGTGCGCAACGCGCCCTCGACCCGTTCCGTCCACGCCGCACGGCGCCGCACCACGAGCTCCGCGTCGGAGGGCGAGCGGACGATCAGCACACCGCCGATCCGTTCGTCGGCGACGGCGGCGCGCGCCTCGTCCTCGGTGTGCGGGATGCCGGCGTCCCAGACCACGGGCCCGACGGCTGGCAGCTCAAAGTCGAGCGTCTCCGCGCCGACGACGGCCACGGTCACCGGCTTGTTGCCGGCGTTCTTGATGAGCTTGCCTACCTGACCGCCGCCGAGCGCCACCACGAGCATCACCGCGATGCCGACGAACTGCTGGCGCCACTTGACGAAGCGGTTGAACTCCCAGCGCGCGACCTCGAGCGTGCGTTGCCAGGGCGTCACGGCACCTCCAGGGGCGGCGCATCGGCCGCCGAGAGATTTGCCTCGCCGACCCGATCCACGTAGAGATCGTGCAGCGAACCGCCCGCCGTGAGCTCCGCGATGGGGCCCTCCAGCAACGCGCGGCCACGGTGCATCACGATCGCGCGGTCGGCGAGCCGCTCCACGAGCGCCATCTGGTGCGCGCTCAGCAGCACGGTGGTGCCGTCGTCGCGCAGCTCGCGTACGAGCCTCAGGAAGAGTTCCTGGTTGAGCGGGTCGAGACCGCTGAACGGCTCGTCGAGGATGGCGAATCGCGGACGGTGCAGGACGGCCGCCGCGAACTGCACTTTCTGTTGGTTGCCCTTTGAGAGCGTGCCGAGCTTGTCCTGGTCCCGGTTGGCGAGGTCCAGGCGCTCAAGCCAGCCCCGCGCCGCGCGCTCGGCGTCCGGTGCGGCCATTCCCCGCAGGCGGCCGAAGTACGCGAGCGTCCGTAGCACCGGCATATCCTGGTAGAGTCCGCGGTCCTCGGGCAGGTAGCCGAAGGTTTCCGGCGCGAGCGACGCCACTCCCTCGGCGTACGCGATGGCGCCCCGGTCGGGGCGGGTGATGTTGACCAGCATTCGCAGGAGCGTGGTCTTGCCGGCCCCGTTGGGACCGAGCAACGCCAGAATCTCGCCGGCCCGCATCTCGAACGAGATGCCATCAACGGCGCGGACGGTGGCGTAGTGCTTGAAGACGTCGCGGACAGTGAGGAAGGCGGCTTGCATTGGGTACGTTACGGTCGCCACGTCCCTTTGGCCACCTTCGGCACGAACCGCTCGATCCCGCGCGAGGGGTACGCCAGCGTGCGGCCCTCCTCGGCGGAGCGGTAGGCGGTCATCAGCATCCTCACGACCTCTACGCCATCGGCGAAGGTGAGCATCGGCTTTTCGTGGCCGAGAAAGGCGCGCACGAAGTGCCGGTCCTCGCCCGTATAGCCGTATGCCGCGTATTCCTCCGGCACCACCGGCATCACGCCCTGCTCGGCGTTCTGCTTCTCGACGAGATCCTCGCCCGCGCGTCCCGTCACCTCGCGGCTGAAGAAGAGCTGCAGGCCGGAGTCGAGCGAGTTCCATTTCATCGAGTACTCGGGACCGAGCAACTCGGCCGAGAGCCGGAGTCCCGCGCCAACGAAGCTCCAGCTCGTGGACGCCTCGCCGATCACGCGATGGCCGTCCGCGGTCCGGAACTCAATCATCACGCTGGCGAAGTCCTCGCTGGGGCGCTTGGCGTAATCCACCGCGGGGCCCATCGTCGCCCTGAGCTTCCTGGCGTAGGCGGGGCGTGACCACTTGAGCGAGGCGATGTGGCCGGTGACGCGCACGGGCTTCACGGTGCTCAGCGGCTCGCCGGGCTTGGTGAGGAGGTGCCGGACGACGAGCGCGGAGTGGCACATCATATCGTTGAGCACGCCGCCGCCCTGGAGACTGCCCTGCCAGAACCAGGGCATATGCGGCCCCGCGTGCTCCTCGGCGGCCCGCGCGAGGTAGGGGCGTCCCGTCGTGGCGGCACCGCGCGCCCAGAGGAGCGCCTTGCCGGCCTCGATGTGCGGGGCGAAGAGCTGGTTCTCGAGGTAGCCGGTGCGGAGCTTCACGCGGCGCACGAGCCGCGCGACCTCCTCGGCCTCGGCGACGTTGCGGGCGAGGGGCTTTTCGCAGGCGATGCCGCGCAGCGTCCCTTTCCCCGACTCGATGGCGTGGACGATCTCCTCGACGTTCTCGATGCGCGCCTGGTTGGGGCCGCAGAGCCAGAGGGCGTGGATGTTGGGGTCCGCGACCATCGCGCCGATGCTCCGGTACGCCTTCGCCGGCCCCACGTCGAGGTCGCGCGCGAGCTGTGCGGCGGAGCCGGCGTTCTTCGCATTGGGGCTCCAGACGCCGAGGACGTCGGCGTCGCGCACGCCGCGCCAGCCCTGGATGTGGAAGCGGGTGTTGAAGCCGGAGCCGATGAATCCTACGCCAAGTCGTCGTGTGGTCATCAGGGAGAGATAGCGCGGCGATATGCCGCTCCGCCAGATTGCACGGGTGATGAACACCGCCCTCCGCCGCTGGCTTCTCTGGTGCATCGTGGCCGTCTACCTCGCCGTGGTCGTGGGCGGGATCACGCGGCTCACCGAAAGCGGGCTCTCCATCACCGTCTGGCGTCCGGTCTCGGGCGTCCTGCCGCCGATGACGGACGACGGGTGGGACGCGGCGTTCGCCGCCTTCCGGCAGATCCCGCAGGCGGGGACGACGCACGCGGGCATCACTCTCGCCGGCTTCAAGGCGATCTACTGGTGGGAGTGGTGCCACCGGATTCTCGCGCGCGGCGTGGGGCTGGTGTTTGCGATTCCCTACCTGGTGCTGCTCGCGCGCGGCGCGATTCCCAAGCGGTTGCGCTGGCGGCTCGCGGCGCTGCCGGCGCTCACGCTCGCCCAGGGCGCGCTCGGCTGGTATATGGTGCAGAGCGGGCTCGCGGAGCGGTCGTCGGTGAGCGCGTACCGCCTCACGGCGCATCTCGCGCTGGCGCTGGCCATCCTCGTGGTGGCAGTGTGGACGCGCGAGGAGCTCGACCCCCGTGCGGCGTTGCGCGGTGACGCCGCGCCGCGCGACTGGCGGCTCGTGACGCTCGCGGTGGCCGCGCTCGTGGCGCTGACCACTCTCTCCGGCGGCTTCGTGGCCGGCCTGCGCGCGGGGACGATCTTCAACACCTTCCCGCTGATGGGCGGCGCGATCGTGCCGCCGGGCTACGGCCAGCTTGCGGGGTGGTGGGTCAACGCCTTCGAGAACCCCATCGCCGCGCAGTTCCACCATCGCATCCTGGCGATGGCCACGGGGATCGCGGCGCTCGTGGCGGCGTGGCGGGCGCGGCCGGACACGCTTGGCCCGCCACGCGCGGGGGCGGTTCGCACGCTCGGTGCGGTGGTGGCGGTGCAGGTCGCGGTGGGAATCACGACGCTCCTCCTTGCGGTGCCGATCTGGCTCGGCGTGCTGCACCAGTTCATCGGCGTCACGGCGCTGGCCGCCGCCGTGGTGGCCCTGCAGCGGATGCAGGGGGCGCCGCTCAGAGCTTGAGCCAGCGCTCCACCTCAGGCGGCGTCCCCACCCACTGCGCCACCGGGCGGTTCCCCACGTAGCCGAGGTCCGCCACGCCGAGGCGACTCGACCAGAAGCCGCCCGCCGTGAGGTTCCGGAATCGCGTGAAGAAGTCCACGCCTGGGCGCATCGCGGCGTCCGCGCGCCGCGGGTAGGCGATGGCATCGAGCACCGTGCGCCGCTGCACATCGGTGCAGGAGACGAACCCCGCCCCGAACCGGCGGCGGCACTCGGCGTTGAGCCAGGAGAGGCCGTCGCGCATCCAGGCCTGGTTGGTGCGGTACTCGCCGAGGATAAAGTCCATAAACTCGGGCACGCCCGCGTCGGTGGCGCTCCCCGAGCGCGCATCGGCGGGAATGACGTAGTTCACGAGCAGGCGCACGAGGCGCCATTCGTCGGGCTGGAAGTTCTGCGGGACGTAGGCGCGCCCCTGGCCGCCCTGCGCATCCGACGCCGGGGTGAGCGCGGCGTGTGCGTGGTCGGCGGCGCGGAGGAGCCCGTCCTCCGGGATCACGAAGGCCGCGGGGATCGCGGCGAGCCCCGCGAGGACGTCGCGCCGCGAGACGTGCTGTTCGTCGCTCATCAGAGTGCCCCCGCCTTGCGCTGTTCGGTGATGTAGGCGCTCACCCGCATCGAGAGTGCCATAATGGTCCAGGTGGGATTCTTGTCCGCCTGGGAGACGAACGAGGCGCCGTCCGCGACGAAGAGGTTGTTGCAGTCCCAGGCCTGGCCGTGCCTGTTGAGCGCGGAGTCGCGGTCGCTCGTGCCCATTCGTGCGCCGCCGAGCTCGTGGATGATCGCGCCGCCGTTGGCGATGCCGTAGCCCTGCTCGCGCGTGGGCATCGGGCTGTAGACCTCGCCGCCCATCTCGGCGATGAGGTTGCGGAAGGTCTCCTGCATATGCTTCACCTGGAGGAGCTCCGAGTCGCGCCACTCCCAGTGGAAGCGGAGCACCGGGATTCCCCAGCGGTCGGTGACGGTGGGGTCGAGCTCGCAGAAGGAGTTCTCGTTGGGGATCATCTCGCCGCGGCCGTCGAAGGACACCGAGGCGCCCCAGTACTTGCGGTACTGCTGCTTGAGGTCGGCGCCGTAGCCGCCGCCATCGGGATAGTTGTGGATGCCGCCCATAAAGCCATAGCCCGGCGCGCCGAGCCCGCCGCCGACCTCGATGTGGTAGCCGCGCGGGAAGTCGAGCTTCGTGTTGTCGAGCCACCACGGCATCATGATGTGGTTGCCGCCGACGCCGTCCGCGTTGTGGCGCGGCACGTTGACGAGGCGCGGGATGAATCCCGAGACGCTCGTGCCGGTGGTATCGGTGAGATACTTGCCCACCACGCCGCTCGCGTTGGCGAGTCCCTGCGGGTGGCGCGACGACCTGGAGTTGAGCAGGATGCGCGCCGTCTCGCACGCGCTCGCCGCGAGGACGACGATGCGCGCCTCGACGTGGCGATCCTCGCCGGTGGGCTTGTGGATGTAGTGGACGCCCGTGGCGCGGCCGTCGGGGCCCGTGCTTACCTCACGCACCATCGCGTCCGTGAGCAGCGTCATCCGCCCGGTGCGCAGCGCCGGCGTGACGAGGACGTTGGTGGACGAGAAGTTGGAGTTGGTCATACAGCCGCGATTGCACTGCCCGCAGTAGTGGCAGGGGGCGCGGCCGTTGTGCGGCTTGGTGATGATCGAGAGGCGCGCCGGGATGCAGGTGATCCCGATGCGGTCGCAGGTCTGCTTGATGAGCCGCTCGTGATACCGCGGCGCCGGTGGCGCGTGGAAGATTCCGTCCGGCTCGTTGGGGAGGTTCTCGACGCTGCCGAAGATCCCCACGAGTCGGTCGACCTCGTCGTACCAGGGCTTCACGTCGTCGTAGGTGATCGGCCAGTCGTCGCCCATCCCGTCGAGCGACTTGCGGCGGAAGTCGTCGGGGCCGAAGCGCAGGGAGATGCGCCCCCAGTGGTTGGTGCGGCCGCCGAGCATCCGTGCGCGCCACCAGTCAAAGCGCGTCCCCTCGGCCCTGGTGTACGGCTCGCCCGGAATCTGCCAGCCGCCGATGCAGGCGTCCCACTCGCCGAAGGGGCGGTCCGCCGTGGCCGCGCCGCGCCGCGGCGAGTCGTACGGCATCTTGAACATCGCCGAGTACTGCGCGCTGGTGTTGTCCCACATTCCGCCCGCCTCGAGGACGACGACGCGCGCGCCGGCCTTGGTGAGTTCGTAGGCGGCCATTCCGCCGCCGGCGCCGGAACCGACGATGGCGACGTCATAGGTCTCGGGTCGGCGAACAGGGCGCGCGGGAGCGGTCATCGTCGGGCGGGCTCGGGTGGCTGTGTGGGCGGACGCCACAAGTTTGCATCGGGCGCGCGCGTTGCGTCAGGGTGCGGGCCTAGGGGATTCCCCCTAAGGGCGCTGCCGGGCGGTTCCCCCCACAGAAGTTCCGGCGCGTCCCTACGCCGTGCGTCCCGCGCGGATCGTATCCTCCCAATGCCATCCATCAGGAGGACACGATGTCACCAATGACTCAAGAGGTCCCCGCGCGGACGCCGGCCCGTGAACTGGCGACGATGCGGAATCGTCTCCGTCGGTTCTTCGACGAGCCCTTCGGGCTCGACCTTCGGTTCCCGATGGGCGTGGAGCGGCGCGAGGGGCTGCTCTGGTCGCCGTCGGTGGAGGTCACGGAGGCACCGGCGGAGTACACCCTGACGGCGGAACTTCCCGGGCTCTCGCTCGAGAACGTCGAGGTCTCCGTCGTCGAGGGCGTGCTCACGTTGCGTGGCTCGAAGGAGGAAGAGCGCCGCTCCGACGACAAGGAGCGGATGTTCCACCTCTGGGAGCGTGAGTACGGGAAGTTCGAGCGGGTGTTCAGGTTCCCGCTCGAGGTGGATGCCGAGAAGGTCTCCGCCGAGTTCTCGAATGGGGTACTGACGGTGCGCGTGCCGAAGGCGAACACTGCCCGGCCCGCCGCACGCACGGTGCCGATCGCGAAGAGGTAGCTGCTGGCGGTCAGTAGCCGAGCGACCGGAGGTACCCCCGACCCGCCGATACGGACGTCCACGCGTCGGCGGGTTCGTCGTGCTCCACATAGCCGTGCCGCGCGCCGACGCGTATGGCGAGCGCGAGGAGCGCGGGCCAGTCGATCACCCCCGCGCCCACGTCGAGCTGGCGGTGCGCCGGGGCGCCCGACGAATCCTTGAGGTGCAGCCGCGTGATGCGCGGCGCGTGACGCCGGAGCATCGCGAGCGGGTCCTGCCCCGCCTTGAACGCCCAGAAGCAGTCGAGTTCGAACTGCACCACCGCGGGATCGCTTTCGGCCACGAGGATCTCCCACGCGGAGCGTCCGTCGAGGTCGGCAAATTCGAAGTCGTGATTGTGGTAGCCCGTGCCGATGCCGACCGACGCGGCGGCGCGTCCCGCGGCGGAGAGCCGCGCGGCGAGGCGCGCCCAGTCGTCCACGCCGCGCTGCGTAGGCGGCGTCCAGGCGACGATCAGCTGCTCGTGCCCCATCGTCTGCGCGGCCTCGAGGAGCGCGCCGAGCCGATCGGGGGCGAGATCCGCGGGGTCGACGTGCGCGGCCGTCGAGCGGAGGCCGTGCGCCTCGAGGAGCGCGCGGAGCTGCGCGGGCGTCCGCCCAAAGGTCCCCCACCATTCGATGTCGGCGAAGCCGAGGGCCGCGATCCGTGCGATGGTCCCCTCGGGGTCGCGCCGCATCTCGGCGCGGAGGGTGTAGAGCTGGACGCCCACGGTGAGCCCGTCGCGGCGCGTCGGGAGGGCGTGTGCGGGGCGGGGGAGTGCGGTGGAGAGCGCGGCTGCGCCGAGCCCGAGGAGGAGATCGCGTCGCGTGGTCATCGTTGCGCAATCTGCCGCGCGGCGCACCCTCACGCCACGTACTTCTCCGGGAAGCGCCCCATCGATGACCGAAAGAGGGCGCGCAGCGCGGTCACGTCGCGGTCCGGATCGCCCGTGGGCGTGAAGACGGGGAAGATGTGCACGGTCCTGGACGAGAAGTCGAACGCAATGGGGACGATCGGGATGCCCGCCTTGTGCGCGATCCACCAGAACCCGGTGCGCCATCGCGGGACCGGCTTGCGCGTCCCCTCCGGCGCGATGGTGATCGCCACCTGCGCGCTCCGCTCGACGAGCGCCGCGGTCTGCGTGACGACGTCGCTCTTCCCCGAGCGGTCCACGGGGAAGCCGCCGAGATAGCGCATCAACGGGCCGAGCGGGAAACGAAAGAGCGTGTCCTTGCCGAGGAAGGTGGGGCGGAGGTTGATCGCGATCTTCGCCATCACGCCGACGACGAAGTCCCAGTTGGACGTGTGCGGTGCGACGATGATCACGAACTTCCTCGCGTCCGGGAAGTTCTCGCCCGTGAAGCGCCAGCCGGTGATGCGCATCAGCGCAATGGCGAAACCGCGCGTGAAGGCGTTCCCGCGCACGGGCACGCCGGGGGGGAGGATCGGGGCGTTGACCACGCCGCCGCGACGGTCGGCGGCCGGCGCGGTCAGTGTCGCGGTCGCGGTCGCGGTCGCAGTCGACGTCGCAGTCGCGGGCACGGCGCGCGCGCGATGCGGCGCGAGGATGCGGGCGCTGACCACGCCGAGCAGCGTGAGGGCGAGCCCGACCGCGAAGAAGATCGTTGCCCAGGCGGGCGCGCCGCCCTCGGCGCGGAGCACCTCGACAAGCACGCCGCCCACGAGCGGCCCGGCGAGGAATCCGAACGATCCCGCCACCTGGAAGGCGCCGAAGAGTCCTTCGCCCGCGCCTGCCCGCGCGAAGTCGCTCACCAGCACGAGGCTCGGCGCAAACATCAGCGCGCTCAGCACGCCCGACGCGATCATCGCTATGGGGAGCATCCCTGCGGGGAGCACGCCGTACGACGCGTAGACGATGCCGAAGAGGATGTTTCCCGTGATGAGCGGCGCGAACCATCCGATGCGATCCGCGAGACGGCCCGCCGGGAGCGAGAGGACCGCAAAGGGCAGCAGGAAGAGCGACATCAGCATTCCGCGCGTCGCGGCGCTCACCCCGTGCACTTCCGTGAGGAAGAGGGTGAAGGTCGAGACGAAGATCCCGATGAGGAAGCGGTCCGCGAAGCCATAGACGAGCGGCATCCAACTGACGGCGCGGCGCCGGTCCCATTGATAGCGCGACGGGGCTGGCGTGGCGGGGGCGCCCGGTGCGGCCGTCGCCGCGGCGGGCGTCGATGTTGCGAGCGTGGGAATCCGCAGCGCGGTGAGTGCGGCGACCACAAAGAGCAGGGCGCCCACGGTGTACACGAGGAGGGGATCGCGGTCGATGAGCGCGCCGCCCAGCGGCGCGCCGACCGCGATGCCGACCATCATCGCGGACGCCACCACGCCAAGCGAGGCGCCGCGACGGCGGCCCCCGGCGCGATTGGCAGAGATCATCAGGAAGGTCACGGCCGGGAGATGCGTGAACCCGTCGAGCGCGCGCCACGCAAACAGCGCGCCCAACGACGGCGCGCTGCGCATCCCGAGGAACGACACGGCGTTTGCCGCGAGCAGGCCGACGATCCACCACCGCGTCGCGGGCCAGCGCCGATGCAGAAGCATCGCGAACGGCACGGCGACAATTCCCGCGAGCTGGTTGAGCGAGACGAAGAAATGCGCCTCGAAGCGCGTACCCCCGTGCGCGTCCACGACGAGCTCGGTGAGCCCGGGGACCAGCAGCGTGATGGGGACCATCGTCAGGAAGGTCGCGAGCGCGATGGCGCGCAGCGCCGGGCGGTTCATCGAATCCACCCGGAGAATGTAACGGGTGGCCCCCATCCGTTGGCGAGGGGGAATGGCCCTAGTGGAAGCCGTCCTCGTAGAGCGCCGCGAGCTTGCGCAGCGTCGTCGAATAGTCCCCCGTGCGCTCGGCCACCTGGAGCGACGTATGGAACTCGGGGGTGACGAGCCCGCCCATTGGGAAGGTGACGCTGAGGGGCTGGGTACCGAGGGCGCGCGCTCCGATGCGGCGGACGCGGTCGGCGAGCGCCGCGTCCCCGCTGGCCTCGGCGGCGAGGAGCGCGGCGCGCCCGAGCGGGAGTCCCGCCTCGATGCAGGTCGCCAGCGCGCGGGCCAGCCGCGCACGCACGAACATCGGCCGCTGCTGATAGCGCTGCGCGAGTCCCGCGAGCACGCTCCCGCCCGCGAGGCACCAGAGCGCGAGCCCGCCCGCCACGGCCAAGAGATACGCCGTCGTGGTCGCCGTGACCAGCAGCGGCAGCGGCCCGATCACGATGGCGCACAGCGAGACGAACATCGGGTAGGCGAGCCACCGCTTCACCTTGAGGATCTGTCGGTACTGCCGGTAGTGGAACTCGGCCAGCGCCTCAAGGACCGCTTCGAGCTGTCCGCTCTCCTCCGCCATCCGCAGCAGCGCCGACTCAAAGGGCTCGAAGAGGTCGGGGCGTTCGCGCACCAGCGCCGCGATGTCGCGCCCGTTGCGCGTGCCTTGCAGGAGGTGGTCGCGCACGCGCCGGGTGGCGCCGCTCGCCGCCGGCAACTGCGCGAGCACCGTGGGATGCGGGAGCCCCGCGGAGTGCCCCGCGCGCCACGCACGGTAGAATGCCG
>CAYXQS010000012.1:0-4842 GCA_964466515.1 uncultured Gemmatimonas sp.
TCAAGGTGTGCGGCGGATTCCTGACGGTGGAGTTCCTGCGGCAGGGGCTCTCCCCGCAGCAGGCGGCGCTCAAGACGCTGGAGCGCGTGGTGGCGATGACGGAGGCGCGGCTGCTCGATTCACGCGGGCGTCCGCGGTTCGATCTCCAGTTCTATGCGCTCGCGAAGGACGGCCGGTATGCGGGGGCATCGCTCTACGAGGGCGCGCGGTTCGCGGTGTGCGATGAGCGCGGCGCGCGGTTGGAGAAGTGTGCGTTTCTGTATTCGCGTTCGGAGTGGCCGGGATAGCCTGGTGTGTGCGGACTGAACGGCCTTTCACCACGAAGGCACGAAGGGCACGAAGGGGCCCGTGCGCACGACTGATGGCGGTGGTCGCCATTCCGGGACTCGCCGGCAGAAATTTTCAATGGGGTGTGGGGGACAGATCTGTCCCCACACCCCCTTTTTAGGAATTCTGCCTCGAGTCTTGGAATGGCGGTCGCCGAAATCCTGACCGTGCAGGAAGCCCTTCGTGCCCTTCGTGCCTTCGTGGTGAAAAGCCGTTGCGGTTAAGCGAAACCCTGTCCCTACACGGATCTATGCTCACCGGTCCGAAACGTCGCCGCCGTACCGCTGACCCGATCCGCCGCCGCGCCGAGGGCGTTGGCCGCCGCGGCGATCTCCTCGGTGCTCGCGCTCTGCTCCTCGCTCGCGGCCGCGACGTCCTGCATTGAGTTCGCGAAGGCCTGGGTGCCGTCGGAGAGCGACCCGAGCTTCTGGGTGATCTCCATCGCGAAGTTGTTCCCGGCCGCGGCCGAGGAGGCCATCGTCCCCACCCACTGGTCGGCCTCGCCCACCGCGCGCTCGACCTGCGTGAACGCCTGCCGGCCGCGCGCGGTGGCGCCGCGCACCGACTCCACCGTCGCGAGGGAGCGCGCGCTCGACTCGCGGGCGTTCTCCATCTGCGCGATCAGCTCCTTCATCAACTGATCCGTGTGCTCGGCGGCCTCGGAGGTGCCCTGTGCGAGGCGGCGCACCTCGTTGGCCACCACCGTGAAGCCCTCCCCGTGCTCCCCGGCCCGCGAGGCCTCCATTGCCGCATTGAGCGCGAGGAGCTTGGACTGCCGCGCGATCTTCTGCACGAGCGCCACGAAGCCGCGGATCTGGTCCGACGCCGTCGCGAGCGACTCGGCGGCCCGCGCGCTCTCCTGTACGTCGTCGTTGAGCTCGTCGAGCCGCCGCGCGCTCTCGTTGAGCAGCTCGTGGTTCTCCGTCGCGAGTTCCTTCAGCTTCTGGTTGCGCGCGATGCCCTCGGCCGCGCCGCTCGAGACCGCCGAGGCGAGCGAGGTGAGGCGGTTGGCGTCGAGCGCGAGGAGGCGGATGGTGTCCGCCATCGAGCTGGCCTGATGGCTGAGGCTGCTCGCGGTTTCGGCGATCCCCGAGGCGGCCTGCGCCATATGCTCCGTGCTGACCGTGATCTCGGTGGAGCGCTGCGCGGTTTCGGCGGCGTTCTCGCGGATGAGCGCGGCCAGCCGGCGGAGGGTCTCGGTCATCTCGACCATCGCGCGGGCGAGGCGGCCGAGCTGGCCGCCGGCACGGGCGGCGGCGGGTGCCTGGGTCAGGTCGCCCGCGGCGATGGCCTCCGCGACGTCCGCCAGGCCCCGGAGCTGCTCGCCGACCACGGGGGAGATCAGCACCCGGAAGACGAGGGCCGAGGCGGCCGCGGCGAGCGAGAGCCCAAGCCCGAGCAGGAACAGGAGGTGCCCATCGGCGATGAGCGCGCCCGCCCGCTCCCAGTTGAGGACGATCAGCGAGAGAAACACCCCGAGGCCCGCGATCGCCGCCCAGCCCGTGAGCCGGTCGATGATGTGCGTCTGCACCCGCTCGGGAGCGGCGGTCGTGTTGGTTCCGGGGTCCGGCGCGGCTAAATTGGTCAGATTCCCTTCCACAGACGATGACAGCTTTCGTTTCCTCGACATCCTTCGGGTCCGACCCAGAGTTGCCCGGCTACGACCCTACGGCGGTCGAGGCGCGATGGCGGAAGCTCTGGGCCGAGCGTGGCACGCACCGGACCGACCTCGCCAACGGCAAGCGTCCGTACTACGCGCTGATGATGTTCCCCTACCCGTCGGCCGAAGGGCTGCACGTGGGGAACCTCTTTGCGTTCACCGGATGTGATATCTATGCGCGATTCCAGCGCCTGCAAGGCCACACGGTCTTCGAGCCGCTGGGATACGACGCGTTCGGCATCCACTCGGAAAACTACGCGCTGAAGGTGGGCGTGCACCCGATGGAGCTGATTCCGCGCAACATCGCGAACTTCCGGAGCCAGCTCGACCGTGCGGGGCTGATGGTGGACTGGTCGCATTCGGTCGATACGACGGACCCCTCGTACTACCGGTGGACGCAGTGGCTCTTCCTGCAGCTCTACCGGCGGGGGCTCGCGTACAAGAAGGCGGGCCCGGTGAACTGGTGCCCGTCGGACAAGACGGTGCTCGCCAACGAGCAGGTCATCGACGGTCGTTGCGAACGGTGCGGCGCGCTCGTGGAGCAGCGGGTCCTCGAGCAGTGGTTCTTTCGGATCTCGGACTACTCCGAGCGGCTGCTGAAGAACCTCGACGGGCTCGACTGGTCGGCGACGACGACGCAGGCGCAGCGGAACTGGATCGGGCGCTCGGACGGCGCGCGGGTCCGCTTCCGCGTGCTCGACCCGCTCACCGACGCGGGCAGCTCCGCGGTGGCGGTGACGACCGAGGTGCGTACCGGCGGCACGGAGATCGAGGTCTTCACCACGCGGCCCGACACGATCTTCGGCGCGACGTACCTCGTGCTGGCGCCCGAGCACCCGCTGGTGGACGCCATCACCGCACCGATGCAATCGGGCGTGGTGGCCGACTATCGCGCGCGCTCGGCCAGGCAGGACCTCATCACGCGGAAGACGAACAAGGAGAAGACGGGGGAGTTCACGGGCGCCTACGCCGTGAATCCCGCCACGGGCGAGATGATCCCGGTGTGGGTCGCGGACTACGTGCTGATGGAGTACGGCACGGGGGCGATTATGGCGGTACCGGGGCACGACGAGCGTGACTTCGAGTTCGCGACGGCGTTTGGGCTGCCGATCCAGCGCGTGGTGGCGGGCGAGGGCCAGGGCGCGCAGACGCCGTTGGACGACGCGGCGTATACGGGCGACGGCGTGCTCGTGAATTCCGAGCAGTTCGACGGCGTGCGGGTCGACGACGCGATCGCCCGGGTGACGGAATGGCTGGCGCAGCGACGCGCGGGCGAGGCGGTGACCAACTATCGCCTGCACGACTGGTGCATCTCGCGGCAGCGGTACTGGGGCCCGCCGATCCCGATCATCTACTGCGACGCGTGCGGCACGGTGCCGGTGCCGGAGGACCAGTTGCCGGTGGTGCTGCCGAACGTCGCGGACTTCAAGCCGGACGACTCCGGCGTCTCGCCGCTCGCGCGGCACGAGGCGTGGTACCGCGTGCCCTGCCCGCAGTGCGGGCAGGCGGCGCGCCGCGAGACGGATGTGAGCGACACCTTCCTCGACAGCGCCTGGTACTACCTGCGCTACCCAAGCGTGGGGCGCGACGATGTCCCGTTCGACGCGTCGCTCACGAAAAAGTGGCTGCCGGTGACGACGTACATCGGCGGGAACGAGCACGCCGTGCTGCACCTGCTGTATTCGCGGTTCGTGACGATGGTGCTGCACGACGCCAAGCTGCTCGACTTCGAGGAGCCGTTCACCCGCTTCCGCGCGCACGGGCTGATCATCCGCGACGGCGCGAAGATGTCGAAGTCCAAGGGCAACGTCGTCAACCCGGACGAGTATCTCGATCAGTGGGGCGCGGATTCCTTCCGCACCTACCTGATGTTCCTTGGGCCCTTCGAGGAGGGCGGGGATTTCCGCGACGCGGGGATCAGCGGCGTGAAGCGCTTCCTCGACCGGCTCTGGGCGTCGGTGCGCGACCGCACCACGGACGGCGCGCCGGACGCCGAGGTGCTGCGGAAGCTGCACGTGACGATCAAGAAGGTCGGGGAGGACATCCCGGCGCTGAGCTACAACACCGCGATTGCGGCGATGATGGAGTATATGAACACGTTGCGGCGGGGCGAGCGCACGCCGCGGCGCGGCGAGGTGGAGCCGCTGGTGCAGCTCGTCGCGCCGTTCGCGCCGCACATCGCGGAGGAGCTGTGGGAGATGCTCGGGCACGGGACGAGCGTGTTCGACTCCGCGTGGCCCGCGTACGATGCGTCGCTGCTCGTGAGCGACACGATCGAGCTGGTCGTGCAGGTGGGCGGGAAGACGCGCGGGAAGCTCGTCGTGCCCAAGGGGATCACGCAGGACGCGGCGCTGACGGCGGCGAAGGCGGACCCGGCAATCGGGAAGTTCATCACCGGGGAGCCAAAGAAGGCCATTCTCGTGCCGGGGCGGCTGCTTAGCATCGTGCTGTAGGTCGGAAACGGCCTTTCAGCACGTGCCCTGCGTGGTGACACGGTTCGCGCTTACGCGCTGAGCACCTCCCGCTCCAGTCGCAGGTAACTCGTCTCCATCCCGCCCGTCATCCCGGTCTCGAGCACCATATCGCGCACCTCGCGGCTCGGGTACGTGATGTGGTAGGTGAGCAGGGTGCCGCCGCCGACCGGCGTGAAGGTGAGCACGTTCACCGTGCCCGGGCCGGGCACGCCGAGCATCCGCTCGGTCGTTACCGCGCGGTACGGCGGACTGGATTCGAGCATCTCGCCCTCGAAGCCGAAGCGCTGCTTGCCGTCGGTGGACTCCCACTCGTAGCGGTAGGACTGTCCCACCTTGGTGGCCACCTCGCAGACCGGCAACGTCCAGCCGTCGGGGCCGAGG
>CAYXQS010000012.1:4852-29178 GCA_964466515.1 uncultured Gemmatimonas sp.
CGGGCGGCGAAGGCCGCGCGGGCGGCGGACGATGTTCCCCTGGCGTCCAGCCGTCGGGGCCGAGGAGCCAGCGCTGCACCAGCTTGGCCTCGTGATGCGCGCGCCACACGTCCTCCACCCGCCCGCGGATCACGCGGCTGATGCGCACCTCGGTGTCGCTGAGGACCTTGGCGCTCGTGGCGAGGTTCGCCGAGAAGGAGGCGAGGTCCGCCAGCACCCCGTCCAACTGCCCCATCGCCGACCGCAGTCCCTCGACCATTCCCATTCCCACGAGCTGTTCCATCGCCTCGATGCTGGGAAACCGCGTGACGCTGGTGAAGCGCGAACCCGCCGCCGTCTGCTCGAAGCGGAACGTCATCCGCATCGAAGGCATCGCGGGATTCGGTTTTCCCTCGTTGTCCGAGAACCCATCCTCGAGTTCGATGAGGCGCTCGGCCTCCACCTTCAGAAAGCGCCACCAGCCGCGCGACGTGGCCCCATCGGGACCGGTCATCCAGTAATGCGACCACCCACCCTCGGCCATATCGTGGCGCACGAACGTCGCGGGCCACTGTTCGGGGCCCCAGAACTTCTCGAGTTGGCGCGGGTCGGCGTAGGCCTCCCAGAGGCGCGCGACCGGGACGGGATAGTCGCCGACCACGGTGAGGGTGAGCGCCTTGGCATCGGAAACGACGGACGTGATCGGCATAGCTACCTCTTCTCCTGTTTGGGGCTGGGTTGGGCGAGGACGGCGTCGAGCTGGCTGAAGCGGCTGGTCCAGAGGCCTTCGAGTTGCGCGAGCAGTTCGCGCGCACGCGCGAGCCGTTCGGGGTTTCCGCGCACGATCCGTTCGCGCCCCTGCGCGTGCTTGCTGACGAGGCCCGCCTCCTCGAGGACGGCGACGTGCTTCTGGACGGCAGCGAACGACATCGTGTAGCGCGCGGCGAGCGCAGACACGGAAGCCGTCTCCCCGCCGAGGAGCCGCGTGACGATGTCGCGCCGGGTGGTGTCGGCGAGGGCGTGGAAGAGGCGGTCCAGGTCCGCATTGGTGAGTCGAGAACGTACAACCATATGGTTGTATGTTATGGCGTGACCCGCCGGCGCGCAAGCCCTAACCGCACGTGTGGCGCATCTTTACCCGATGTGTCGCCCGTTCGGTGCCGTTCACCGGCACGCTTGGCGCGCCCAAGGCCCTGTTCACGAGCCGGAGCGCGATGGTCTCAGCCCAGACGCGCACGTTCTCGGTGTCGGCCGACGGACAGCGGTTCGTGGTCTCGGCGCGCCCGCCGGAGATGGAGCCGCGCGAACTGGTCGTTGTCACCAACTGGTTCGCGGAGCTTCGGGCGAAGATGGCGGTCGCAGAACGGTGACCGCATATTCGCGCTATGCGCGGGCTGCTCGAGGCCGAACTCTCCGATCGGTACACGATTGAGCGCGAACTGGGGCGCGGCGGAATGGCCAGCGTCTGGCTGGCGCGGGATCGTCGGCACGAGCGATTGGTGGCGATCAAGATCCTGCACCCGGAGCTTGCGGGTGCCATCGGCGTGGATCGGTTCGTGCGCGAGGTCCGGCTCACTGCGCGGCTGCAGCACCCCGGGATCGTCCCGGTCTTCGACTCGGGGATCCTGCAAACAGCCGAACGTCCGTTGCCCTGGTACGCGATGGCATACGTTGCCGGGGAATCGCTCCGTACGCGCCTCACGCGGGACACGCAACTCCCCATAGACGACGCGCTCGCCATCGTGCGCGAGCTGGCCACCGCGCTGTACGCGGCCCACGCGCAGGGTGTCGTCCACCGGGACATCAAGCCGGAGAACATCCTTCTCGCCGACGGGCGGGCGTACCTGCTCGATTTCGGCATCTCCAAGGCACTGTCCGAAACGGGCGACGAACGCCTCACCAGCACCGGCATCGCGCTTGGCACGCCGACGTATATGAGCCCAGAGCAGGCGTCGGCGGAGCGGGTGGACGCGCGGACGGATCAATACAGTCTGGCTACAGTGCTCTACGAGATGCTCGTCGGCGAGCCGCCGGTCACGGGGCCGAGCGCGCAGGTGATTCTCGCACGCCAGTTGACCGAGCCTATTCGACCCATTCGCTCCGTGCGGCCGGCGGTGCCACCGGCAGTTGAAGCCGCCGTCCTGCGGGCGCTCGAACGCGTGCCGGCGGACCGGTTCCCCGACGTAGCTGCCTTCATAGCGTCACTCGGCGCGACGACCGCGGCGCTCCCCACGCCCGCCGGCGCCGCGCGGCACACACGTTGGAAGCTGGGCGTGGCGGTGGTGGCCGTCATCTTCGGTGGGTGGATTGCGGTGCAGCAGCTCTCCGTGCCATCGCGCCCATCGGTGGACCCGGAAGTGCTTGCGCTTGTGCAGCGCGGGGTCCGCGCGTCCGGCCAGCGTACTCCAGAGGCGGCGGCAGACGCGATCACGGCGTTCAAGTCGGCGATTGCGCGCGACTCGACCTACGCGCGCGCGTGGGCTGGTTTGGCGAGGGCGTACGTCTTTGCCGAGTTGCGACGATTCGTCTTTCCGGGCGTAGCGGCCGACAGCGTGTTGCGGCTCGGTGTCGCGGCAGCCGATCGCGCGCTGGCGTTCGACACGACCGACGCCGAGGTGTGGGTGGCTCAGGCCGTAGTCCGCCAGCGGATCCACCCCACGGACGTGTCGTTCAGTATCCGCGCGGCCCGGCGCGCCATCGCGCTCGACTCGCTGAACGGGCCTGCGTGGCACTACCTCGGCCTAGGACTCGCCGAGTCCGGCCAGATGGCGCAGGCGATTGACGCGTGGCGCCACGCGGTGCGCGCCAGCCCCGCGTACGCCGAGGGCGTGGCGTTCCTCGCGATGGGCCACTACTGGCGTCGGCAGTATGACAGCGCGGCCGTCTGGGCCGACAGCGCCAACGCACTGGACCCGGCGTGGTTGTTGGGATGGACCACGGTCGGATACGTGGCCATCGAGCGCGGGAACTACGTGCGTGCCGTGGACGCCTTTGAGACCGGACGGCGACTTACCACGGATGTCGAGATTCCGAACACGCTTGCGGGCCGTGCCCTTGCCGAGGCGCGGGCTGGCCAGGGCGCAGAGGCACGGGCGACGTTGCGACTCGCCGACTCACTGGCGCGGGGTTACCAACCAACGCCGTCGCACACGGCGGTCTACCTCGCGCAGGCTTATGCCGCGTTGGGCAACGCGGAGCGCGCGATCTGGTGGTTGCGGCAGTTTCCGAGACAACGGGAGCAGCACTACCAATTGCACATCAGGTGTGATCCACCGTTGGCCCCGCTGGCGAACGAGCCGCGATTTCGCGCGCTGGTGCTCGCGACGGGCGGTTGCTGAACGCGACTACGGCGCGCGACCATCGGGCGCCCACGTCGGCCCCCGAACCTGCGCGTTTGAACACCTTGATCGCCACCTGCCGGCGCCTACAGATGAGCGCCATTCCAAGACTCGGCGGCAGAAAATTCTAAAGGGGGTGCGGCGGACAGATCTGTCCGCCGCACCCCCTTCAAAAAAAACCTGCCGTCGAGTTTCGGAATGGCGGTCACTGAAACCGTACGACTCCGCCAAACCCTTCGTGTACTTCGTGCCCCGTGGTAAAAGGCAGTCCAATCCTTATCGCGACCTCGAACGAGCCACGCCGCCCTTTGGCGAATCCACGGTGACCGTATACGGCCCCGCCCCCTGCACGATCCACTTCACGCGCACGATCCCCTGCCCAGGGATGTTGGCGACCTTGATCGCCGCCGGCTCACGCTTCTGCTCCGTCGCGTCGCCCGTCATCGCGTTGTTGATCACGAAGCCCGCCACGACGCGCGCGCCGGTGAGCGTAATCGTGTTCGGCGGCGAGATGCGGTTCTCCACGTCCTGCTGCGTATGGGTCGGCGCGATCTTGCGGTTCACCACCACCGCCGTCACCTCCGTGAGCCCCCCGCCGAGCGAGCGCGAGGTGACCGAGTCCACCGACACCAGCGGCATCTGCGACGTCTGGTAGAGGGTGAACATCATATTCCGGTGCGCGTCGGACTGGAGCATAAAGCCCGGCTCCACGCGCCCGAAGTTCTTCTTCATCCCGCCGACCTCAATGCGCCCGAACTGGGGGTGGTCGACCTCCTGCCATTCGACCATCGCCTCGCCCATCAGGAGCAGGGTGTTGAACCGCGACTCGGTGGTCTGGTACCGCCGGTTGCGGGGATCGCCGAAGAACCCACCGCCCCCGCCGCCGCCCTCGGGCGCCTTGTAGAAGTACAGGAACGGCGTCCAGAGCTCGTTGCTGAAGGTGAGGATGCCGCGCGCGCCGTAGAACCAGTCGAGCTCGCCACCCCAGACGATGTAGAGATCCTTCCAGACGATCATATACCGGTAGCCCGGGAGGATCTCCTCGCCGATGCGGCCGAGCTGGTCAAAGACATTCACGTCCGCCGGCCGGTACTCGTCCTGCGGCACGCCGGGTCCGCGGAGCAGCATCCCGCCGCTGTTGTGGTAGCTCTGGGCGCCCGCGATGTTCGGATGCGCAATCACGAAATCCATAATGTTGCGCGTCTCGACGAGCGAGCCGGGATACCGGTCGGCGCCGCCCTGCACGTACTGCGCCGCCCAGCGCCAGGGCCAGTTGCGGTTCGGATCGTAGCCGCCGTCGGCGTCCTCGTTCACGAAGCCGTCGCCATCGTTGTCTATCCCTTCCTGGCCGAGAAGGTCGTACTCTCCCTGCTCCCCCGGGAGGATCGGGATCATCAGGCGGGGATCCTCGGGCGAGACCCGGAAGCGGCCGTTCACGTTGCGGCGGCGCATCTGCGTGATGTGCCCGTCGCCGTTGAGGTCGTCGAGGTTGTCCTCGTCCACGCGCCCGTCGCCGTCGTTGTCGCGTGGCGCGAGGCCGGTGCGCGGCGAGCTCGCGGTGTTGGGCCTGTGCAGGAAGTGGTCGCGCGCGTCGGGATTGATCGTCGGCACGATGTAGAGCGTGTAGTCGTCGAGGAGCTGCGCCACGGCAGGCACGCGCTCCGCCATCTCGGCGAGGTACCACGCCGTATAGAGCGAGAACTCCGAGCCCTGGACCTCGTTGGAGTGGATGTTGCCGTCAATCCACATCGCGGGCTTCTTGTCGGCGTCGCCCTTCTCGAAGTTGGTGACGGTGAGGAGCATCATATCGCGCCCCTGCGTGCTGCGGCCGATGGACCCGAGCTTGACGCGCGTGGGATGCGCGGCCGCGAGGCGGCGCGAGATCTCGAGCAGTCCCGCGTGATCGTAGAAGCGATCCCACGCCACGGCGACCTTGGGGTTGGGTGGCGAGCCGAGGGCCGCGAGCGCACCGGCCACGGGGACCTGCGTGGCACGCGCGGGCGTCGTGGTCGGTGTCGGACGCGTCTGGGCGCCGGCGGCGGAGCACGCGACCACCAGCAGGACGGCGCCGCGAGAGAGTTGTGTCGTCAGAGAGGGCACGGCGGCTTACCTCGCCCGAAGGTTGATGGTCTGCGTGGTCAGCCCGGCGTGCGGCGATCCCACGGTGAGCGTGACGGTGGAGCCGGGCGCGCCGACGACCACCCACTCGTATGCAGCGACGCCGCCGCTTCCGCGCAGCGCGTTGATGTACTCGAGCCGCCGCCCGCTGCTCAGCGTCTGGCCGTCGCCGAGCGTCAGCTCGACCTTCACGCGGAGCGGGAGGCGCGAGCGCACGCCGATGCCGGCGTTTGACGCGAGATAGCGGTCGTTCACGACCTCGGCCTTGATGCGATAGACGCGTGGCGAGAGCTCCACCACCTCGACGCGCGACACCGTGACCGCCGGGAGGAGCTGGGTCAGCTCGACAACGAACGCGGTGTGCCTGGTGGCCGCGGAATCGAGCGCGCCGGCACTGGGATTGAGCAGCGCGAACGGCGCAAAGCCGCCGACCTCGACCGTCTCCCCGTCGATGGTGTACCCCGCCACCGGCGACCACTCGACGAACCCGTCGGGCCGGTTGGCCTTGAGCCAGCGGTAGTCGTTCCGCTCGGCCGCGATGGGATCCGGCGTCGGGGCCTTGCGTGCCGCGGCCGTGTCGGCCGGGGCCTTGCCGGGCCACCAGACGCGCGAGCCGAAGGCGTAGCGCCCCATATGGTAGTACGCCCACGAGAGCGGGTCGCCCGTCTCGGGTGCCGATGCGGGGCCTTCGGTCCATCCCGTCGTCGACTTGAAGCGGCGCGAGACCTCGCCGAGCCAGCCGTTGTCCTCGGGGAGCGGCGCCGTGAGCGGACCGCCCGCGGACGTGCCCTGCGGGCTTCCGCCGATCCCGGGGACCCGACGGCCTTCCCACGCCTTGACCAGGTTGTCCTGCATCCCGAGCACGTAGACGGCCGCGATGTTGGACTGCGTGGAGACGAACTCCGCCACCGCGCGCGACTCGTCCGCGGCGAAGGGATGCAGTCCGGCGCCCGGTGTGAAGAAGGCGTAGTTGTTGGAGAAGTTGCGCGAGATATCGGTCCCGCCGGGGCCGTCCTCGTTGTACTGTTCGTCCCCGTCGTCATCGCGCCCTTCGACGAAGAGCCTGTAGACGCCGCGCTCGCCCTTGGCGGGGTCGGCGCGCCGCATCAGCATCGGGTCCACCGCGTCGGCGATCCACTCGCCGCCCGGCGCCCGGACGCGCATCATCGTGATCATTCCGTCGCGATTCAGGTCGTCGGCCCCGTCCTCGTCGAGGACGTGGTCGCGGTCGTCGTCGGAGGCGGTGTCGTTCCCCGTCCGCTCGTGGCGCAGCGGCGCGAAGAATGCCTCGGCTGCGTCGGGGTTGAGGCGCGGGACCACGTAGATGGTGTTGTCCGCGAGGAGCGTGGTGATGGCCTGGTCGCTCCCGTGGCGGCGCGCGAGGTCGCGCACGATGCGCAGCGCGACCTCGCTCGAGCTGATCTGCGGGCCGTACGCGCCGGCGAGGATCAGCAGGGCGGGCTTCTCCTCGGCGCCGCCGAGCCGGACGAGCTGCACGGCGCGGCGGCCGGGCGAGGTGGCAAGGGTGGAGACCTTCACGAGCGCCGGCTTGGCGCGCGCGATGGAGTCGAGGGCGGCGGTGAGCCGTGCGGCGGTGTGGTAACCGTCCGTGGGGCGCGCTTGGGCGCCGAGCGGGAGGGCCATCGACGCGCAGAGGAGCGCGGCGGACCCGAACGACCTGAGAGCTGGCATCGTCTCGTGGGGAAAGGGGACAGAGAACTCTACGCGGGAGGTGAACCGTCCGCTGGCTGGGCCCGAACGGTCGCGGGAACGCCTCACTTGGCCTAAGCTTGGAGCAGCCACCCACGCGGAGCCACCGTGTTCGTCGGACACATCGCCCTTTCCCTCGCGGCCAAGAAGGCCAGCCCGACCACTTCGCTGGTCTGGTTTGTCGTGGCCGCCAACTTCGTTGACCTGATCTGGCCGATCTTCCTCCTCCTCGGGGTCGAGTCGGTGCGTATCGATCCGGGGAACACGGCGTTCACCCCGCTGGACTTCGCGTCGTATCCGTGGACGCACAGTCTCCTGATGGGAATCGTCTGGGGTGCGTTGCTTGGCGGGCTCGCGCGCTGGCGCGGCGTCTCGGGGGGCGCCGCGAAGCTGATTGGCGCCCTGGTGGTCAGCCACTGGGTCCTCGACTTCATCACGCACCGCCCCGACCTCCCACTCTGGCCCGGCGCGATGGCCAAGCACGGCCTCGGACTCTGGAATTCAATCTCTACGACGTTCGTCCTCGAGGGCGCGCTGTGGGTCGCGGCAATCGTGCTCTTCCTGCGCGCGCGGAAGCTGCGTGGCGTACACGGACGGATCGCGTTCTGGTCGTTCATCCTGCTGAACACCCTCCTCTGGGTGACGGGCCCGAGCGCGCCGCCCCCGCCCGACTCGACCGCCCTGGCCTGGTTCGCACTCATCGGCTGGATCATCGTCCCGTGGGCGTGGTGGATCGAAAGGACCTCCGAATGACATCCGCAACGAACACGCCCCCGTCACCTGCGCTGCGCGATCTCGTCGTCGGGTGGCGTCGGCACCTGCATCAGCGGCCGGAACTCTCCTTCCACGAGGAGGAGACGGCGCAGTTCGTGCACGACACGCTCGCCGGCTTCGGCGGACTCGAGATCACGCGTCCGACGCCGACGAGCGTGCTCGCGCGGCTCGTCACCGGCCGCCGGGGGCCCGTGCTCGCCATCCGCGCGGATATGGACGCGCTGGCGATCACCGAGGAGACCGGACTCCCGTTTGCGAGCGCCAACAAGGGCGTGATGCACGCCTGCGGCCACGACGGCCACACGGCGATGCTCCTGGGCGCGGTGCGGCAACTGCTCGCCGAGCGCGAGACGCTGGCGGGCGAGGTGCGGTTCATCTTCCAGCACGCCGAGGAGATCTATCCCGGCGGGGCGGAGGAGATGGTGCAGTGCGGCGTGATGGATGGCGTCGAGCGCGTGATCGGCACGCATCTCTGGGCACCGCTCGAGGTGGGGAAGGTCGGCGTCATCGAGGGCGCGGCAATGGCGGCGCCCGACACCTTCTGGATCACCGTGCGCGGCAAGGGCGGGCACGCCGCGATCCCGCAACAGACGGTCGACCCCATCGCCGTCGCCGCGCAGGTGGTGACCAACCTCCAGCAGGTCGTCTCGCGCGGCGTCGATCCCATTGACCCCGCGGTGGTGAGCATCACGCAGTTCCACGCGGGGACCACGCACAACGTGATTCCCGAGGCGGCGGAGTTGAACGGCACGGTGCGCACGTTCGACGCGGCGCTGCGCACGCGGATCCCGCAGTTGATGGAGCGCATCATCAGGGGGGTCACCGAGGCGCACGGCGCGACCTACGAATTCACGTACGAGCGGGGCTACCGTCCGGTGATCAACGATGTCGAGGTCACGCGCGAGATGGCGGCGGTGGTCGAGGCGGCGTGCGGGCCCGATGTCCTGGTCACGCTCCGTCCGACGATGGGCGGCGAGGATTTCTCGGCCTTCCTGCAGAAGGCGCCGGGGAGCTTTTTCTTCATCGGCGCGGGGAACGCGGCGGCGGGGATCGTATACCCGCACCATCATCCGCGCTTCGACATCGACGAGCGCGCGCTCGAGACAGGCGTGAGGATCTTTGTCGAGGCGACGCGGCGCTACTGCGGGGTGTAGCGCCGCGCGCGCGGCGCGAGCCACTTGGCCGCGAGCGCCCCGCCGACGAAGCCGCCAAGGTGCGCTTCCCAGCTGATGCCCGGTTGCCCGGGGAGCACGCCGAGCACGAGTCCGCCCCAGAGCGCGGTGACGAGCACGCTGAGCGCAATGCTTGCCGCGCTCCGCGCAAACCATCCGGCGAGGATCAGGAACCCCAGATAGCCGAACACGATCCCGCTCGCGCCGATGTGGATGCTCCCCGGTGCGCCGGCCATCCACGGCAGCAACCCCGCGCCGAGCATCGCAAGCAGCGTCACCGGGATGAAGTGCCGCGCATCGCGCCACATCACCATCCAGCCGAGCACGACGAGCGGGACGGTGTTGGAGACCAGGTGCGCGAGATTGGCGTGCAGGAAGGGCGCAACCACGATGCCGCGCAGCCCGCTCAGCGTGCGCGGCTGGATCCCGTACTGCAGGAGCGAGCCGCCGGCGACGAGGTTTGCGCCGAACGCGGCCCAGACGCCGGTGACCGATGCGCCGACAACGGTGGCGTGCGTGCGCGCGGTGCGCGCGAGAGTCCGCGGGCGCGAGATGTTCGGTGCGAGTCGGCTCATTCCGCGATGTAGCGCCAGGGCACGGTGGGTCCGTCGCGACGCCAGATCGTGAAGAAGGGGAACCGCTGCGGCGGCTGGCCGGCCGCTGCGCCCTTGGGCACGATGAAGCCGATGGACACGCCGAGGTCGCCGCTCGATGCGACGATTACCCGCTCCGGCCCCCAGGTGACGGGGCTCGAACCCTCGGGCGATCCCTCCTGCACGGAGGCGGCGATGGAGTCCGCCCCCACGACGAAGCGCGCACTCGCGGGGCCGCCGAGGTGCATCGCGTCGGCGCGGCCAAACTTCGCAAACGCGGGGCCGATCCCGGTCGCCTGCGCATCCGTGGAGAAGTCGTGCTCGGCCTGCGCGAGCGATCGGCGATGCTGCGCGAGCACCGCGGAGTCGGTGACGGGCGCGACGAGTCGTGCGGGCAGCGAGGGTGCGAAGGTCGTCGTGTCGGCCGCGCCGTCGGGGCGGCGGCCACGGCGCCAGACGGCGACGCGCCAGCCCTCCTCACCCTTCACCCAATAGGCGAGATATTTGCCGAGCGCGACGGAGCCGTCCGCGCGCGTGACATCGAACCATCCGATGGTGAAGCCGTGGAGCCCGTCGGCGGAGATGCCGGCGCGCACGGGTTCCCACGCGGCGCGCGAGGTGGCGTTGAGCGTGTCGCGGCGCAGCGCCTCTGCGGCGGCGGCGAGTCCCTCGGCGAATCCGATGCCGGGCACCGGGAGGATGACGTCGGGCGCGAACATCGCGGTGACGCCGGCAATGAGATCGGTGTTGGCCGCCGCGGCCGCAAAGGCGCGGTCGGCGGCGAGAAGTTCATCCGCCGCGCGCCGCGCCGCGAGGTGCGACGGCGTATCGACCGGCGTGAGGTCGCAGGCGACGAGGAAGGTGAGCGCGAAGGTTGCGAAAGCCCTGGCTTTCATAAGGACGGGTCCGCTTCGGGTGGGACGGGGCACTGGCACCTCTTACGGATGGGGTACAACGTTGTTCCAGCGAGGGGTGACGAACTGCCGACGGCCCTGCCACTCACAGGAGACTCCGGATGCCTGTTCGGGTTTGCCCCCTTCGTTCCATCTTTCACTACTCGGCGATCGTTGCAAGCGTCACGTTCGTCGACTCGCTCGGCGCCCAGCGTCCGGCCGATCCCCCGGTCCGTCGGCTGACGTCACCCGACGCGGTGTTCGCGGAGCCGTTCACCTACGTCACGAGTGCGCGCGAGCTTCCCGACGGCCGGGTGATTGTGTCCGACAGCCGCGATCGGGTGTTGCAGGTCGTCGACCTGCGGTCCGGCGAATCACGACCGGTCGGCCGCTCCGGCTCGGGACCCGGCGAGTGGGGGCTGCCCGCGCGGCTCCACGAAATGCCCGGCGATTCCACCCTGATGGTGGACTATGGGAACGGCCGCTTCTTCGTGATCCTGCCCACCGGAGCGCCCGGTCCGACTTTCCGCCTCGACGATGCGGCGGTCGTCACCGCCGGCGGACTCCTCGGCGTCGACGCGCAGGGGCGATTGGTCTTCGAGCGCGAGCGACACGGCGCCGATGTGGGCCCGATGACCGGGGGAACGGGGATCGTCGACCTTTTCCGATACGACCGCGTGCGCGGGCGGTCGGACACGATCGCACAACTCGCATCGACGCGCGGTGAGTTCTCGGGTGCCCGCACGCTGCCGGGCGGCTACGTGCAGAACTACACGAACCGGCCGTTTGCGGCGCGCGACCTGGCCGTCGTGGCGCCTGACGGACGCATCGGGATCGTGCGGAGCGCGGGCTATCACGTGGAGTGGATTGCGATGGATGGCCGCCGGGTGGTGGGGCCCGGTGCCCAGGCCCCGCGCATCCGGGTCACCAACGCCGAGAAGGAAGCCTTCGTGCGCAGCCAGATTCGACCGGGCCAGATCGTGGTCGTCGGTGGCGGCTCCGGCGGCGGCTCAGGGACGGGCAGTGGCGCCGTCGCGCGGCGATTCGACGGGGACATCTCCGCGCTCGTGACGCCGGATATGGCCTGGCCTGCGGAGAAGCCGCCCTTCCTTCCGAACGCCGCACGCGTTGCGCGCGACGGTCAGCTCTGGGTGTTGCGCTCCCGGGCGCACGACGACCCGGTCCCGTCCTACGATGTCTTCAACGCCGCCGGACAGGTCGTGGAACGCGTCCTTCTCCCGCCCGGCACGCGACTCGTAGGATTCGGACGCGGCACGGTGTACCTCGCCAGAAGCGATGAGGACGACCTCCAGTACCTGGAACGCTATCGGATGCCGTAGGCCCTGACGGACGCGGCACGCGGACGCCAACTTCCGCTGATGCGTCCCCATCACCTGCTCGCGCTGATCCCGGCCGCCGCGCTCCTCGGCGCGCCCTTCGTGGCCAACCGCGTCGAGCCGCGGATCCTCGGCCTTCCGTTCCTCCTCGCCTGGACCGTCGGTGCGGTGCTCCTCACCGCCGCGACGATGGCGCTCATCCATCGGGTCGGCCGCCGCGAGCGGGGCGGGGAATGAACGCCGCGCTTGCCGTGATTGCGCTTGCGTTCGGCGTGGCGCTCGCCCTCGGGGTGTACGCCGGCCGTGGGCGCGAACGCACGCTCGAGCAGTGGAGTGTCGGCGGCCGCGGCTTTGGCACGCTGTTCATCTTCCTCCTGATGGCGGGGGAGATCTACACGACCTTCACCTTTCTTGGCGGGAGCGGATGGGCGTACGGCAAGGGTGCGCCGGCCTTCTATATCATCTGCTATGGCTCGCTCGCGTACGTGATGAGCTACTGGCTCCTGCCGCCGGTGTGGCGCTACGCCAAGGAGCGCAAGCTCTTTTCGCAGGCGGAGTTCTTTGCGTCGAAGTACGAGAGTCGCGCGCTCGGCGTGCTCGTGGCCGTGGTCGGCGTGGTGGCGATGGTTCCCTACCTCGTGCTGCAGCTGAAGGGGCTGGGCATCATCGTCAGCGAGGCGAGCTACGGGAGCGTGAGCCCCGCCGCCGCGATCTGGACGGGGACGCTCGGGCTCGTCGCGTACGTGATGGTGAGCGGGATCCACGGGAGCGCGGTCACCGCGCTCCTCAAGGACGTGATGATCCTCGTGGTCGTCGTGGCGCTCGGCGTCTGGCTGCCGTTCCATCTGCACGGCGGGATCGGGCCGATGTTTGCGGCAATCGACGCGGCGCAGCCGGGGTTCCTGACGCTGCCCGCGCGCGGACTCTCGCCCGTCTGGTTCAGCTCGACCGTGCTGCTGACGGCACTCGGCTTCTATATGTGGCCGCATACCTTCGCGAGCGCGTTCAGCGCCAAGAGCGGCGATGCACTGCGCCGCAACGCAACCTTTATGCCGCTGTATCAACTGGTGCTGCTCTTCGTGTTCTTCATCGGGTTTGCCGCGTTGCTCGCGGTGCCGGGCCTCGAAGGCGCGGACGTCGACCTCGCGCTGCTGCGCGTGGTGAAGCTGTCACTCCCTCCCTGGGTGGTGGGCACGGTGGGCGCGGCGGGCGTGCTCACCGCGCTTGTCCCGGGGTCAATGATCCTGATGGCGGCGGCAACGGTGCTGGCGGACACCGTGTACCGCGGCGCGACCGGCGAGTCGGACTCCAAGCGCATCGCGCGGGTGGCGCGGTGGTTCGTGCCGGCTGTGGCCGCAGGGGCGCTCTGGTTCACCTTCCACGGCGGCTCGACCATCGTTGCGCTCCTGCTGATGGGCTACGCCTTCGTCACGCAGCTCTTTCCGGCGCTTTTGCTCTCGCTCGGCGCGCGGCCGCTGGTGCGTCCGCTCGCGGCGGCCGGTGGGATTGTCGCCGGCGTGGGGATTGTTGCGTGGACGACAATCACCGGCCAGACCGTCGCGCAGATTGCGGGGTTCCTCCCCGAGGCGCTGCACGATCTCAACATCGGCGTGGTCGCGCTGGGCGGAAACCTGCTGGTGATCGCGCTGCTCTCGCTCGTGCCGCGGCCGCGCGCCCGCGCGTAACGCGTTGATGATACAGGCCTCGGACCTTGCCACGCGTTGGGATGCCTTGTGGGCGCGCCTCGGCGTCGTGCCGGCGCCGGTGCCGGTGCTGCACGAACTCCTGGCCGCGTACGCGGAGCGGCATCGTGCGTACCACACGCAGGCGCACCTTCGCGAGTGCCTCCGGCAGCTCGACGCCACCGGCGCCGACGCCGCGCGTGCCGACGAGATCGAGCTCGCGCTGTGGTTCCACGACGCGGTGTACGCGCCCACGAAGGGCGACAACGAACGGAAGAGCGCCGAGTGGGCGGAGCGCGCGGCACTGGAGGCGGGGCTTCCGCGAGAGGTCGCCGGACGGGTGCGCGCGCTGGTGCTCGCCACCGACCATCGCGCGGCGCCGACGGACCGCGACGCGCAGTTGATCTGCGACATCGACCTCGCGATCCTGGGCGCGTCGCCGGGTGCGTTCGATGCGTACGAGGAACAGGTGCGCCGCGAGTACGCGTGGGTGCCGGGGCCGATCTTCCGGGCGCGGCGCGCCGGGATCCTGCGCGGCTTTCTCGACCGGCCGTCGATCTACCACACGCCGAGATTCCGCACGGCGTTGGAGGCGGCGGCCCGTCAGAACCTTACGCGCTCGGTGGCTGTCCTATCGGGCGGCGCGGAGCCGGCCGGATAGCACGGGACTGAAACCCCGGGTCCGGGGAGCGCCGTAGGCCAGTCAGACCCCAGCGCACGGACCAATGAACGCCCTTCTCCGCGACCTCCGCCTCGGCATCCGGACCCTCGTCAAGAGTCCGGGGCTTTCCATCGTCTCGATCATCGCCCTGATGTTTGGGATCGGGCTCACCACGATGATGTTCAGCATCATCTACGGCGCGATGCTGCGCGGGCTTCCGTATCCCGAGGGCGACCGCATCCTCATCGTCTGGCGGTCGAATCCGACGCAGGGCATCGAGCGCCAGTCGGTACCGATCCAGGACTTCGCGGGCTATCGGACGCAGCAGACGTCATTCTCGGGCTTCGGCGCGTACACGGGCGGCACGGTGAACGTCTCGGGGACGGACCGTGCGGAACGCTACTCCGGGACCTGGGTGTCGGCCGGGGTGTTTGCGATGACGGGCGTGCAGCCGCTGCTTGGGCGCGACTTCCTCGAGAGCGAGGCGACGCCCGGCGGGGCGAAGGTCGCAATCCTCGGCTACGCGACGTGGCAGGAGCGCTTTGGCGGCGCGGCGAGCGCCGTGGGCGCGACGATGCGCGTGAACGGCGAGCCGGTGGAGATCGTGGGCGTGATGCCGCAGGGCTTCGACTTCCCCGATGGCGGGGAGATTTGGCTCCCGCTCCAGACCGACCCGCTCGTGGGTCGGCGCGGCGAGGGCCAGTTCGTGCAGGTGGTCGGCAAGCTCAAGCCCGGCGTGTCGATGGACCAGGCCAACGCCGAACTCGCGACGCTTGCGGCGCGGCTGGCCACGGAGCACGCCGAGACCAACAAGGACTACACGGCCTACGCGACGGGCTTCGTTGACGCCTTCATCGGCGACGAGCCGCGTCAGCTCCTGTGGACGATGCTCGGTGCGGTCTTCTTCGTGCTGCTCATTGCGTGCTCGAACGTGGCGAACCTCCTGCTCGACCGCGCGGCGCATCGGTCCAAGGAGGTCGGCGTGCGCACGGCCCTCGGGGCATCGCGCGCGCAGGTGGTGCGGATCTTCCTTTCCGAGGCGTTTGTGCTCGCCGCGCTGGGAACCGTGCTCGGCGTGATCCTTGCGAAGGTCGGCATCGACGCCTTCACGCGCGCGATCGTCGACACCGACCCGCCGTCGTTCATCGTGATCAAGCTCTTCCCGCCCGTGCTCCTCTTCGCCGTGGGCGTCTCGCTGCTGGCCACGCTCCTCGCGGGGCTGATCCCGGCCATCCAGTCGTCCCGCAGCGACATCTCCGAGGTGCTCAAGGACGAGTCGCGCGGCGCATCGAGCCTGCGGATCGGGAAGCTGAGCAAGGCGCTCGTGGTGTTTGAGATCGCGCTCTCGTGCGGGCTGCTCGTGGCGGCGGGGTTGATGATCAAGAGCGTCACCAAGGCGCAGACGCGCGATACCGGCTTTGCGCAGGACGACGTCTTCACGGCGCGTGTGGGGTTCCCGTTGGTGTACACGGACACCGCCGCGCAACTGCAGTTCTTCACGCAACTGGCGGAGCGCGCGGCCGAGATTCCGGGCGTGCAGGCCGCGGCGGTGGCGTCGGGGTTGCCGGGGGCGCAGCAGGGACTCAACGGCAGCCGCATCGCAATGGACGGGACGTCGTATGAGCGCGACCAGGACCTTCCGCTGACGCGGCACCTGGCCGTGACGCCGGGGTTCTTCGAGACGCTGCGGATTCCGCTGCGCTCGGGGCGGCTCTTCACCGAGGGCGACCGCAAGGGCACGTTGCCGGTCGCCGTGGTGAACGAGCGGTTCGTGCGACAGCACCTCGGCGACGGCGAGGCCATCGGCCGCCGCGTGCGACTCGGCGGACTCGAGTCCACCGAACCCTGGTTGACGATTGTCGGCGTGATCCCGGATCTCTTTGCCGGCGATCCCGAGGACCCGCGGCCGGCGATCCTCGTCCGCCCGTTCGCCCAGGGGCAGACGGCGTTCGCCTATGTGGTGACGCGCACCGCCGGCGACCCGATGGCGCTCACGCAGCCCGTGCGCGAGGCCGTGGCGTCGTTGAACCCCGACCTGCCGATCTACTGGCCGATGACGCTGAAGGCGGCGATTGCGGAGCAGCTGTGGTTCGTGCGCGTCTTCGGGACGATGTTTATGATCTTCGGCTTCGTCGCGCTCTTCCTCGCGAGCATCGGGCTCTACGCGGTGATGTCGTTTGCGGTGAGCCGCCGTGCGCGCGAGGTGGGGATCCGGATGGCGCTCGGCGCGACGCCGCGTCGCGTGGTGGCGTTGATCTTCAACAACGGGGCGTGGCAACTGGGGCTCGGGCTCGGCCTCGGGCTGCTGCTCGCCGCGGGGATCTCGCGGCTGTTGACGGTGATCCTCTTTGACGTGCAGCCGCTCGACCCCGCGGTCTTCGGTGGCGTGGCGGCGACGCTCGCGCTCACGGGGATGGTGGCGTGCCTGATCCCGGCGCAGCGTGCCACGCGCGTGGATCCGGCGGACGCGATGCGCGCGGAGTAAATTCGCGGGATGACCACCGCGAACGCCCTCGTCACCGCGCTGGAGGCCGCGCACGCGGGCGAACCGTGGCACGGCCCATCGCGCGCCGACGTGCTCACGGGAATCACGCCGGCGCAGGCCGCGTGGCGGCCCGCGCCGGACGCGCACGGTATCTGGGACCTCGTGCTCCATATGCGGAGCTGGACGCGCGAGGTGCTGCGGCGTGCGCAGGGCGCGGTGCCCGGCGTACCCGATGACGGCGACTGGCCGGCCCCGCCGGCCACGCCCACCGCGGCGGCGTGGCGCGACGCGCTGGCGAGCCTCGATGCCGCGCACCAGGAGCTCGCGGCGTTTGTGCGCGCGCAGCGGCAGGAGCGGCTCGACGCGCGCGTGAAGGACCGACCGGGCCAGGCGCCGGGCACCGCGATCACGGTTGGCGAGATGATCCGTTCGCTGGCGGAGCACGACATCTACCACACCGGGCAGGTCGCGATGCTCAAGCGCCTCGCGCTTCACGCGTCCGGAGGCCATTCTTCAGGTTCGTAGATCGCCGCGTAGCCGGCGTCCCCACCTCCCGGCCCCCGGAGTCTCCCGATGCCCGCCGCACCCGGTCTCTTCCCCGTCGCGCGTCAGCGACGGATCGCCATTGCCGTCGTCGCCGTCTTTCTCGTCCTGATTACGCTGCCGGCGGTGGCCACGCGCCTCACCGACTGGCTCTGGTTCCGCGAGATCGGGTTTGAGCGCGTCTTCCTGCTGCAGATCGTCGCGCAGTGGACGCTGTGGCTCGTGGCCGGCGCCGGCGGGTTCGCGGTGCTCTATCTCAATGCACGGTTCGCGCTGCGCGGCACCGAGCGCTCGCGCGAGAGCGTGGTGGTCCTCGCCGAAGGCGGCGTCCACACGCGCGAGCGCCTCTTGACGAAGGTCGCGCAGATCGCGGCGCTCCCGGGCACGCTGCTCCTCGCGGCGCTCCTCGCCGCGGGCGCGAGCAGCCACTGGCGCACCCTGATTCAGTTCTACTACCGGACGCCGTTCGGGACCGTCGACCCGATCTTCGGGCGCGACATCTCGTACTACGTCTTCACGCTGCCGACGCTGCAGGCGGGGATCGACTTCCTCTGGGGCCTGCTCTTCCTCTCGCTCCTGGTCGTGGCGGTCCCGATCTACTTCGCGCGGGGCGACGTGAGCTGGCGGGTCGACCGACTGCGGATCGAGGAGCCGGCGGAGCGGCACCTCGCGATCCTCGCGGCGCTCTGGCTCGTGCTCGCCGCCGTGCGGACGCTGCTCCTCCGCACCCCCGCGGTCCTCTTCGGTACGCACGGCCCGTTGCAGGGCGCGAGCTATACCGACCTGCATCTGCAGATCCCGGGCCTGCGGATCCTCGCCCTGCTGATGATCGTCGGTGCGGCGTACCTCGTGTGGTCCGCACGTCGTGGGAACCTGGTCCGGGCGCTGCTCGTCGTCGTCATCGGCACGGTCGCGACCGGCGCGCTCATCACGCGCCTCGTGCCGTCGGTGGTGCAGCGGCTGGTGGTGCAGCCCAACGAGCTTGCGCGCGAGACGGCGCAGATCAGGCATCACATTGCCGCCACGCGCACGGCGTGGGGACTCGACTCGGTCGAGCGTCGCGAGCTCGACGCCGACCAGCAGCTCACCGCGCGCGATATCGAGAACAACCGCGCGACGATCGACAACGTGCGGCTCTGGGACCGCGAGCCGCTGCTGCAGACCTTCGGGCAGATCCAGTCGATCCGCACCTACTATGATTTTGTCGGTGTCGATGACGACCGATATGTCGTGGACGGCGAACTGCGCCACGTCCTGCTCTCGGTGCGCGAGCTCGACCCGGCATCGCTGCCCACGCGGACCTTCGTCAACGAGCACCTTACCTTCACGCACGGGATGGGGCTCACGCTCGGCCCGTCGAACGAGGTGACGGCCGAAGGGCTCCCCGTGCTCTGGGTGAAGGACCTCCCGCCGATCTCGGAGCACGGGATCGCGATCACCCGGCCGCAGATCTACTTCGGCGAGCTCCCCACGAGCTTCGTGCTCGCGCCGTCGCGGCAGCGGGAGTTCGACTTCCCGTCCGCGGAGGGCGACCAGGCGGTGTACTCGACGTACACCGGACGCGCGGGGGTGCCGGTCAACTCGTTTGTGCGCCGGCTGCTCTTCGCGATGCGCTTTGGGTCCATCAACATCCTGCTCTCGGGCGACCTCACCGACGAGACGCGGATCCTCTTCCACCAGAACGTGCGGCGGCGCGCGGAGCTCGCGCTCCCCTTCCTGACCTTCGACGCCGATCCGTATGTCGTGGTCAGCGACAGTGGCCACCTGAAGTGGATGCTCGACGCCTACACCGCGACGGATCGCTACCCGTACTCGGCGCGGATGGCCGGCGGGGTCAACTATCTCCGCAACAGCGTGAAGGTCGTGGTGGACGCGTACGACGGCGACCTCACCGCGTATCTCGCGGACTCCGACGACCCGATGATCCGCACGCTGGCGCGGATCTATCCGTCAATGTTGCGGCCGCTCGATGAGATGCCGGCGGACCTGCGGCGGCACATCCGGTATCCGGAGGACCTCTTCCGCGCGCAGACGGCGCTCTACGCCACGTTCCATATGACGGACCCGGAGACCTTCTACCACCGCGAGGACCAGTGGCAGATCCCGGCGGCGACGCAGCGCGACGTGCGCGGCGGCTACACGCGGCACATCGTGATGCGGCTTCCCGGCGAGCCGGAGGCCGAGTACCTGCTGATGCGGCCGTTCACGCCCCGCCAGAAGGACAACCTCGCCGCGTGGATGGTCGCGCGGAACGACGGCGACCGGTACGGCAAGCTCATCGCGTACCGCTTTCCGCGGCAAAGCCTGGTCTTTGGGCCGACACAGGTCGCCAACCGAATCGGACAGGACACGGAGGTCTCCCGGCAGATCTCGCTCTGGGACCAGGGCGGGTCCGAGGTGGTCCGCGGTGAGCTGCTCGTGATTCCGATCGAGGCGTCGCTGCTGTACGTGCAGCCGCTCTACCTCCGTGCCCAGGGCGGGAAGATCCCCGAGCTCAAGCGCGTGATCGTGGCGTACGAGGCGCGCGTGGTGATGGAGGAGACGCTCGACGCCGGGTTGCGTGTGCTCTTTGGCGACGCGGGACGCAGCACGGGGCGTGGCGGCGCGCGCACGCCGGAGCGGCCCGCGGCCGCGGCGGCCGCGGCGTCCGCGAGCGATCCCGCGACGGCCGCCGCGGCCGCGGCCCGTGAGGCGCTGGTGCGCGAGGCCGTGCAGCGTTACGATCGTGCGCGGGCGGCACAGCGCGCCGACGATTGGGCCACCTACGGCAGCGAGATGCAGCGGCTCGGCGAGGTGCTCAAGCGACTCCAGGACGCGCGAACTCCCTAGCTCGGACGCGATGGGACCTGGCATCAGGTGGCGGTGGCGCGAAGGGCACGTGGCGGAGCCCCGGGAGGTGTACGCGGATCGTATCGGTGAACTTGCCGCGATCCTCGACGGCCTCCCGTGGGTCCTCGGCGGCGGGTTGGCCATCCCCTTCACGCGCGGGGATTTCCATCGCGAACACACCGACATCGACCTCCTCTTCGACGACAACGACTTCCCGGCGATCGAGGCGGCGTTCCGGCGGCACGGCTACTCGCTCTGGCAGCACTACACGATGTCGCTCTTCGGCGCCTTCACCGGCGCCGTGCACGTGCGACTGCGGCCGCACAGCCTGCTGGCGCGCATCCGGAGGCGCCGACTCAAGTTCCGTGACGACACCGGGCGTCGGTGCCGGCCGCATCTCCTCGCGGCGATCGACGCGCTCCCGTTCCGCATCCGCGACGGCGTGCTCCACACCTGCGACCGGCGGCATCACATCACCCTGACGCATCCACTCGTGGGGTACCGCGCGCGGAGCGCGGCGGGACACGAGATCCCCTGCCTGCACTTCGAGTACGTCGCGCGGCTCAAGGGGGCGCGCCGCGACCCGAAGGACCTCCACGACTTCGCCATCATCAGGGAGTGCGGGTTGCTCCCGGAGGGGGATTGGGGGTGAGTCCGCCGTCGCGGCGGAGCTCGAGCCCGGTGTAGAGCCCGAACGCCAGCGCGACCGCGAGCGTGACGCGCATCGCCCAGCGGTTGGCAACCAGGCGCCACGGGGCGCCGGGGCGTGCGGCGGCGTCCGCGAGCCAGATCACGGCAATCCCGATGGCCGTCGGCCAGAGCCAGCGCGCGTTGGTGCGCAGCTCGTCGCGCAGATGCACGAGCGAGACCACGGTCAGCACGTAGAAGTAGCTCGCGAGGATGTAGCGCGCGTGCCGCGCATAGAGCGCCGCGCGCGTGAACCCCGAGCGCCAGTCGCGGCGGTCGAGCACCCAGAGTGCGATGCCCACCAGGGTGAAGACGCGCAGCGGCGTGTTCTTCACGAGGGCGAGGAGCCCCATCAGGACGAGCGCGCCGGTGGAGAGCGCGAACAGCGCGCGGTCCAGTGCCGCCGGCCGCGGGATCTCGGGACGCCGCCAGAGCCAGATCGCGCGCACGCCGTTCAGCAGGAACGTGAATCCGAGGAGGTTGAACGCGACGTTGCGCCCGAACTCCCAGCTCGCGTACGGATACTGCGTGAAGGTGAGGGAGCTGCCCGTGACGTAGAGGAAGGCCATCCCCGCCGCGTACGCGACGCCGAATGCCCGATGGCGCGCACGGCCGGCGAAGGTCGCGAGCGCGAGGGGCGCAACGACGAACGCGAGTGGATAGCCCACGATCCGATGGATATAGAGGACCGTGTCGAACGGGGCGGGGAGGGCGGGCACGCGGATATTCTGCACCCGCGGGCACCTCGCGGAAACCCTCCGCCGGCCGGGCGTGACGGAATGGGCAGACCCCTGACCTACAGGAACCCGCCCAATGCCCAGCACCAGAGTGCGTGTACTCGCCTTCGCCACGGCCGCGGCCCTGGCCTTCCCGCGCGCCGCCGACGCGCAGCAGGACGTACGGATCTACACCTCCCCCGAGTCGCGGCTGCGCCGCGTCATCGAGATCGCCGCCGACCGCCCGATGATCGGCGTCACCACCGCCTCCGAGAGCGCGCGCGCCGACACCCTCGGCCTCCGCATCGAGGAGGTCCGCGCCGGTTCGCCCGCCGAGAAGGCGGGCCTCAAGGTCGGCGACCGGCTCCAGTCGGTGAACGGCGTGAGCCTCCGTGCCGATCGCGCCGACGCGGGAGAGGATGACTACGACGGCGTGCTCAACCGCCGGCTGCAGCGCGAGGTCGAGCGGACGGCGGCTGGCGAGTCCGTCGAGCTCCGCGTGCTCTCCGGCTCGCAGTCGCGCTCGGTGCGCGTCACGCCACTCAAGGCGTCAGAGGTGATGGGCAGACCATCGTCCGGCTTCGCCTGGGCCACGTTTGACGAGGACCGTCCGGTGCTCGGCCTTTCGACCGGGTCCACCGGGAGCCCGCGCGACACGCTCGGCGTCTTCGTGGCGGCCGTCTCCACGGACGGGCCGGCCGAGAAGGCGGGAATCGTGGAAGGCGACCGCATCGCGTCGATTAACGGCGTGAGTCTCCGTGTCGCGCGCGAGGACGTGTCCGATCCTGCCGTGGGCACGGCCAAGGCCAATCGCCTGCGCCGCGAGATTGCCAAGCTGAAGGCCGGTGATACCGCCGAGCTCGTGGTGGTCTCCGCGGGCCGCACGCGCACGGTCCGTGTGACGGCCGTGCGCGCGCGGGACCTCGCGGACCAGGGCGCTGGCGCGATCCTGCCCGCGCTCGGCGTGCTTCGCCGGCGCGCGGTCGAGACGCCCTAGAACGACGTCCCGAGCAGCATCGCGTTGAGCACCATTCGGTCGAGGGCGCGCCACCAGCCCCGGAGCATCGGGTCGCCGGTGAACATCACGACGTTCCCTCGGCCGACGCGCTCCTGCGCGACGAAGGCGCTCCCCTTCAACAATCGCTCGGTGTTGTTGGGGAAGACCCAGCCGCCGCGGCGGAGCGTGCCCGTGGTGGGGAAGACGGCGACGTTCCCGCCGTCGGCGGAGATGGTGTAGAAGCTGCTCCCGCCGACGAGCACGGGCAGGCGCTGGCGCTCCATCCCGAAGTTCACCCAGTGGCTGAGGTCGAGCACGACGTCGAAATGGCTCCCCGGGACGTCGGCGATGCCGTCGGTGCAGGCGTTGGGGCTGGCGGCGGTGCGCACGGAGTCGAGCGGCGCCGCCGTGGCCGGCGCGGGCTTCAGGTCCTTCTTCTCCTCGCAGACGATGCGGCGTACCGAGGTGAGCCCCACGTCCTGGCGCGTGGCCCACTGCGTGGCGCCGCCGAAGGTGATGAGCGCGCCGCCGCCCTCGACCCACCGCTTGAGGTTGGCGCCGGTGCCGAGCGTGCCGAGCCCGCCGCTGGGCACGATGATGACGTTGAACGCCGAGAGGTCGCCGTTAAGGGCCGTCGACGCGATGGGCGTGAACCGGATCCCGTAGCGCTGTTCGAGGGTCCACCAGAGCGAGCCGTAGCTCGTCTGCGAGATTCCCGTCTCGCCCACGAGCGCAATGCGCGGTTCCTTCAGCGAGACGACGATGCCGGAGCCGGTGCCGTACTGCGCCTCGTCCGGGAACGCGGTGCCGACGCCGCGCACCTCGACGCCGGCCGCGCGTGCGAGCGTGTCGAGGCGTCGGGCGAGCGTGGCATCGTTGCGCGAGACGCGCGCGACCCAGGTGCCGCGCGGCCAGGTCGCGCCACCCGTCTGGATCGGCTCCGCCGCGACGGCCACGCGATACTGCTCCTGCAGGAGTTGCGCGGCAAGCTTGGCCGCGCCGTTGCGGTCGTTGCGCCAGAGAAAGGCGGAGCGCGCGTCCGCGCCCTCGACGATCCCGCCGGCAATGGGGTGCGGAAGCACCTCGCCGTTGAGGCGTGTGCCGTTGGCCAGCGAGAGCGCGGTGCCGTTCACGGCCGGCGCGTCCTCGGTCCAGTACGCCTCCACGCCGAACGTCACGGGCAGCGCCCAGGCGGAGATGTCGTAGAACTCGTAACCCTCGCTGTCGGTGGCGTTGCGCGAGCGCGTGAGGTTGCGCTCGAAGCGGTCGAGCTGCGTCCTGGCGAAGACGGGGTCGAGCTCGGGGTCGGCCTCGAGCACCGCCTTGGCGACCTTCCCCTGCGGCTGCGCGAGATCGACGACGTACGAGCCGGCGGGGAAGCTGCGGCTGCGCGTGCCGTCCTCGCTGTAGCTGTTGGCGCGCGCGCTGGTGAAGGCGCTGGCGGTGCGGGTGACTTCCACGCCGGCGCGGAGCAGCGCCGCCGCGAGCTCGGCCGCGCGGGCCGGGTCGGAGCCCGGCACAAAGACCACGCGCTTCATTGTCCCGTTGCGGCCGTCCGTCACGGCCTTCTGGCGGAAGGCCGCGTAGTCGCGCACGAGGTCGCGCGCCTGTGTCGCCGCGGTCTCGAAGGTCGCAATCGAGGCCACGTAGTGCTTGGCGATGCCGTCGCGCAGGGAGAGCAGGGTGCCGTCGTCCCGGCGCTTGAGGAGCGATGGGCCGCCGTCCGTCTCGTAGGTGGTGCCCATCGCGCCGGTGAGCGCCGGCCACGAGTCGTAGTAGCCGGGATAGTACAGGTCGAATGCGTCACGCACG
>CAYXQS010000013.1:0-28616 GCA_964466515.1 uncultured Gemmatimonas sp.
ATCATCCGGATCGTGGTCGTCTTGCCGGCGCCGTTGGGGCCGAGGAGGCCGTAGACGGTCCCGCGGGGGACGGCGAGGGAGAGGGCATCGACGGCCGTATGTTCGGCGTACCGCTTGCTGATGCCGCGGATCTCCAGGGCGAGTTCGGCCATCGGGTTCGGGAAATGGGTGAGGGTGAAATCTACCGCGTTGCGGGTAGGACTGGTGCCGCTCCCGCAGTTCCGCGACACTACGGGCGATGCGATCCCTGCGATTCACGCTGCTGACGGCCGCCTGCGGGTGCGCCGGCCTCCTTGCCGCCTGTGTGGGGTCGGAGGGGGACGGGCTGTTGGTCTTCAACGCGGGGAGCCTCGCGCGGCCGGTCCGCGCCGCGCTCGACTCCTTCGCGCGGCGCGAGCGGATTGCCGTACACCAGGAGAGCGCCGGTTCCCTCGAGAGCGCGCGCAAGCTTACGGAGCTCGGCAGGATCCCGGATCTCATCGCGCTCGCGGACGCCGAGGTCTTTCCCGGCTACCTGATGCCGTCGCACGTTGACGGGTACGTCACCTTCGCGCGGAACCGGATGGTGCTCGCGTACACCGACCGCTCGCGCCACGCCGGGGAGATCACCGCCGCCAACTGGTGGCAGGTCGTGCAGCGCCCGGGCGTCGAGGTGGGGCGCTCGGACCCCGAGCTCGACCCCAACGGGTACCGCACGCTGATGGTCTGGCAGCTCGCCGAGCGGCATTATGGCGTGGCGGGCCTTGAGGTCGCGCTCGCCGCGACCGCCCCCGCGCGCAACGTGCGTCCCAAGGAGGTCGATCTCCTCGGGCTCCTGCAGGCCGGCGAGTTCGATTACATCTGGTCGTATGAATCGCTCGCGCGTGCGGTGGACCTGCGCTGGGTGGAGCTGCCGCCGGAGATCGACCTGTCGTCGCCGGCACACGCGGAGGCGTACGCGATGGCACGGGTGAGCGTGCGCGGCGCGACGTCGGGCTCGAGCGTGACCTTCGTCGGCCAGCCCATTGCGTACGCCTTTGCCGTGCCCCGCGAGGCGCCGCACTCCGGGTTGGCCGCGCGCCTTGCCGCCTTCCTCGTCTCCGACGAGGGCCGCGCGATCCTCCGCGCCGAGGGGCTCGACGCGCTCGACACCGCGCTCGTGTCGGGCCAACGGCCCACGTGGCTTCCGGGGCGGCCGTGAACGGCACCGCGCGTTCGCGCGGGGCGTATCGCCTGGCGAGCGTCCTCGCCGCGCTCGCGGGGTCGGTGCTGCTCATCTTCCTCGTCGCGCCCATCGCGGAACTCGTCTCCGCCGGTGGCGGCGAAGGCATCCGCCGTCTCTTCAGCGACGGCGAGCTCCGCGCGTCCCTCGCGCTCACGCTCTTTACCGCCACCGCGGCCACGATCCTCGGCGCCGTCGGCGGGACGCCGATCGCGTATCTCCTCGCGCGCCGCAACTTTCGGGGCCGCGCCGTGCTCTCGGCGCTGCTCGATCTTCCGTTGCTGATCCCGCATCCGGTCGCGGGGATCGCGCTGCTGCTCGTCCTCGGCCGCGAGAGCGCCGTCGGCGGTGCGGCGCTCGAGCTGGGACTGCGGATTGTCGGCTCGCCGCTGGGGATCATCGCGGCGATGCTGTTTGTGTCGGCGCCGCTGTTCGTGAGCGGCGCCCGCGAGGCGTTTGCCAAGGTCGATGCGCGATACGAAGGCGTCGCGCGCACGCTGGGCGACGCGCCGTGGCGCGCCTTTCGCCGCGTGACGCTCCCGCTCGCGGGCCGCGGACTGCTCGCCTCGGCCGTGGTGATGTGGGCGCGCGCCGTCAGCGAGTTCGGCGCCATCGTCATCCTCACGTACAACCCCAAGGTCGCGAGCGTCCTTTCGTACGATCGCTTCACGGGCTTCGGCCTGGCCGAGGCGCTCCCGGTGGCGGCGGTGCTCGCGATCCTGGCGCTCGTGCCGCTCACGGCATTGCGGGCGCTGCGCGCCGCGTCCCCCGACGACCGATGATCCGTCTCGGCGGCGTCACCGCGCGCAAGGGGCGGTTCGTGCTGGACGACGTGACCTTCGCGCTCGCGCACGGCGAGTACGGGGCGGTCATCGGGCCGGCGGGTTCCGGGAAGACGACGCTGCTTGAGGTGGTGGCCGGACTGCTGGCACCGAGCGCGGGCACCGTGCATCTCAATGGCGCCGATGCGCGGCGGCTCCCGCCCGAGGCCCGCGGGATCGGGCTTGTGTACCAGCACGCCTTCCTCTTCCCGCACCTCAGCGTGCGCGAGAACGTTCTCTACGGCGCCGTCGACGGGCCGACCGCCCTCGAGGCGGCCGGCCGGCTGGACGTGGTTCCGCTCTTCGCGCGCGATGTGCGAGGGCTTTCCGGCGGCGAGCGGCAACTCGTTGCGCTCGCCCGCGCGCTGGCCCGCCGTCCGCAGCTGCTGCTCCTCGACGAGCCGTTCAGCGCGCTCGACCCGCGCCGCCGCACGCGGGTGCGCCGCGAGATCCGGGCGCTCCATCGCGAGTGGAATCTCACCACGCTGCAGGTCACGCACGACTTTGCCGAGGCGGGGATGCTCGGCGACCGCGCCATCCTCCTCGACGCGGGGCACGTCCTGCAGTCCGGGACGCCGGCGGAAGTTTTCCGCCGCCCGGCGTCGCCGTACGTGGCCGAGTTCCTCGGTGCGGAGAATGTCTTTGCCGGCACCGCGCGCGACCTCGGCGAGGCCTCGCCCGATTGGGTGGAGGGCGGTCCGGCGGAGTATGCGCGCGGGCACCGCGCCTTTGCGTTCGAGACCGAGGGGCTCACGCTCTACGCCGTCGGCGACTTCGCGACCGGGGCGGGGCACGCCGTGATCCGCGCCGAGGAGGTCACCATCGCGCGCGACCAGACACACGACTCGGCGCGAAACCGCTTTGCCGGGCGGATCACCGAGGTTGTGACGCTCGGTGCGTTGACGCGCGTCACGCTCGAGGTGCGCGGCACGCCGCTGGTGGCGGCACTCACCACGCGCTCGGCGCAGGACCTGGCGTTGGCCCCTGGGCTCGCGGTGGTGGCGAGCTTCAAGGCGATGGCGGTGCATTTGTGTTGAGCGGGCCGCTGTCCGCCTATGTCATAAAGGCTTGCGGGCGACCACCAGCGCCGAACTTCCAAAGAGGGGATGCCGTGTCCCGCACAGTCGCTGTTCGACCCTGGACGCGTGAAACAGGAACTGATTGATCGGTCGCCACGGGATGGTAGGAGGCCGTGGAACCGGCGCAAGAATGCGTTCCTTCAGGGCCACGAGCGCCTTCAGGATGGCGAGCCAGACGAAGAGGTACCGTGACTCGACGATGCGAAGCCCGGGTTGCGCGATCAGGTCTTCAATCTCGCCAATACGATAGCGCCGTACGTGGTAATTCAGGTCATCGTGCGCGGTCCAGAGTTCCTGAAATGCGGGGACCGTCGCAACGAACCAGCCGCCGGGCCGAAGCCGCCGGGCGAGTTCCGCCACTATCGGCGCGGGATCTGCTATGTGTTCGAGGACATCGAGCGCGAGGATCAGCCCGTAGCGATCGGCCTCGTGCGCGTTGGCCGCGAGTGGTTCGGTGCGGATGCGTGAACGCCACGGACCTGCGGGATCGAGCAGGTCGGTATCCGTCTCGATTCCCCACGGCGTGCCGTATCGCGAGAGCGCCGGGAAGAAGAGGCCATTGCCACAGCCGAAGTCGAGAATGTCAACGGCGGCCCCCGTACCGACGGTCCGGTCGAGGATCCCGAGGAGGTACGCTTCGCGTGCGCGCCACCACCAGTGCGATTGGTGGAGTTCCGCATACCGTGCGCCGTACTCGGGATTCACTGGCGGATCGATTCCGGCGGCGTGCGTACAATGCGGTCAACGAGATACACTGGCCGCCGCTTCACTTCCTCGTAGACCCGTCCGATGTACTCGCCGATGATCCAGAGTGACAGCAGGACCATCCCTCCGATCATTGACCCGAGGACGCTGAGTGCGGTGAAGCCCTGTGGCGATTGTCCGAGGACGAGTTTCGCATACACCGCATAGGCGGAGAACGCCGACGCACCGACAAGCACCAGGCCCCCGAGGACGCCAATGAAGCGGAGCGGCGCGGTCGAAAATGCGAATGCGCCGTCGAGCGCGAGGCCGATCAGTCGTCCAATCGAATACTTGCTCTCGCCCGCGTGTCTTGCGGCGCGTTCGACTTCCAGTCCCGTCTGCCGGAACCCGATCCAACTGCGAAGTCCACGCAGATACCGCTGCCGCTCCGGTAGCTCGCGCACCGCGTCCACCGCCCGCCGCGACAGCAGGGCGAAATCGCCGGCGTCGAGGGGGAGCGGGAGTCGGGAAAGCTTGGCAATGAGGCGATAGGCCAGGTGATAGCTCGCACGAAGCCAGATCGCCTCCTTGCGGCGGGTGCGGCGGACGTAGACCACGTCGTAGCCTTCATCGAGCTTCTCGAGCAGGCCGCGGAGCGCCTCCGGCGGGTCCTGCAGGTCGCCGTCCATCAGCAGGAGGACATCGCCACGGGCGTGATCGAAGGCGGCGGAAAGGGCGGCCTGATGACCGAAGTTCCTGGTGAACACGAGCACGGTCAGGCGCGGGTCGCGGGCGGCTGCCATTTCCAGGAGCCGAAGCGACCCGTCGTGGCTCCCGTCATCAATGATCAGCAGCTCGTGCGGCCCTCCGGGCGTTGCGTCGAGTACGGCCGATACGCGCGCGAGGAGCTCCGGCAGCACGTCAATCTCATTGTGGATTGGGATCGCGATTGTCACGCGGCGCGGTGTCATCGGGGCACTCCGGCGAAATAGACCATCCACCACAGCGGGACGCCCGGAATCCCGAGCGGATAGACCTCGAAGTGCCGGGGTTCGAGATGGGCCGTGAACAGGCTCCGCCAGGCTTCCACCGGACGGGCAAACGCGCCACGGTCGAGGCGGGCGAGCGTACGCGCCACCGACGCGCGTTCCGGGAGCACAAGATCCAGGATGTGCACCGTCCCATCGGGACGCGCCAGCTGTGCCATCCGGCGCAGGAGGGCATCAACGGTCGCGTCCGGTAAGTGGTGCATCAGCGAATTCGCAATGACGCAGTCGAAGGATTCATTCGGCAACACGCCATCGTCCGCCACGTCGCCGGCCACGAATCGTCCACGGTGTCGCCGCCTTGCCGTCGCGATGTAGTCCTCGTTGATATCCACCCCGACGTACTCCGTCCCGGCGAACATCGCGGCGTTCGTGCCGGGGCCGCAGCCGACATCGAGGACGCGGCGAAGCCGGGCCGGATCCACCGCGCGCAGGAAGGGGCGCACCTTGCGTTGTGCGAATGGAGCCTGCCACAGCCGATAGACGACCGGTTGCTCAAGCAGCCAGTCGCGCGCGCTCCGAAGTGTCGTCATCGGCGCTCAAGGGTCATCGCCACATCACCAGGAATCCGTCGAGCAGGCGACGGTGTGGGTAGAAGCGTTCAAGGTCTTGGACCGCGGGAACGTCTGGGGGCGGCGAGAAGTCAGGCTGCAGCTTCAGGACCACAAGCGAGACCCCGAGGCTGTCGAGGCGCGTTGCGGGCGGGATTGCGCCGCTCGCGGTCCGGTCGAGAAAGTCGAACAGCGTGCGCGTACGGTTCTGAATTCCGCTGAGGAAGTATATCTCCGGCGAGTCCGGGCCCGCCCAGATTGGACGCCCCGCCGCCTTCTCCCGGACCAGCGCGATGACGGTTATATAGCGCGCAGAGTCCGAGGCAGAGACCCGCAGGCCGCCCCGCGGGAGCGCCAGCGTGGACTGTTCCCTGCTTGGCAGATAGAGCGCCCCGAGGCTCCCCACCGCGCCCGGAAGGATCCGCAGGCCCCCGAACGCCAGCACAAACAGGGTCACCACCAGTTGGAGCGCAACGGCGACGCGCCCACCGGACCGGACAAGCGCGGCCGCCGCGACCATCGCCAATGGGAGAGCGTACAGCGTGTAGATCGGAGCCGCGAAGGGGTATTCGAGCAGCCCCATCACCACCGCGATCAGGGCGAGGGCGATTCCGGCCGCACGGGCCTCCGGCGGGTTCTCGACCGGCCCCGGGGCGCGCAACTGTCGCGCGCCTTCGATTGCGACGACGAACAGCAGTCCCCACGCCGTGAACCATCCCGAGATGTAGAAGATGATATGGCGCTCCGAGAGCACAAGCACGGCGCCGAACCACACGGCCGCGATGACCGTCGCGACCATCCGCCAGCGCGCCGCCGCTGTCCGAATGCCCAACAGGAACATCACCGGCAGGCACCAGAGGATCGCAACGACGGGCGGTGGGTGGTATGCGGCCGACGCAACGCGACGGAACGGGAGTACGAACACCCCCTGGATCAGGTCGCCCAGGCCCCCGATTGCCGCATACCACGCGAACAGCGCCGCGATCGGCATCAGGCCGCCCAGCGCAAACAAGGCCAAGGGATGCAGTGCCTGCAGCCGAATGCTCGCCGGTCGGCCGGCCCGGACGCGGGGCCCCGCGACGAGCGCGCCGACGATGAACAAGAGGGGAAGCGCGTGGCGCAGGAGTTCGGATTCGCCGCCGCGGCCGACGATCCACGCGAGTCCCACGCTCGCGGCGAACGTGCCGCCGCCTACCACCGAGGTGGGAACGCGCGGCCCTCCTGCCGGGTCGTCGGTTGACGCCAGCGCCAGGCTCAGGATGGCGAGGCCCCCACCGACGAAGAACAGCGCTCCCGAGAGCTTGAAGAGAAACGCCACACCGCCGGCGAGGCCCGCGAGGACAAGCCAGCGCCGTCGCCCATCCTCGATCCAACGCACGATGGCCAACGCGCCGAACGTCGCCGCGAACAGCACATACCACGACGGGACGCCCGCCGGATAGTTCGGTACGCTCCAGACGAAGGCGGTGAACGCCACGAGTGCGGCGCCGCCGGCCGGTGCAAAACGAATGAGCAGGCGGTAGAGTCCGAGGAGCCAGGCGAGCGCCACGCCAAACAGCGGATATCGAAGCGCCGGGGCGTTGGTGCCGAACACGCGGATGTTCAGTGCGTGCCAGTAACTCAGGGGTCCGGTATAGATCTCGTCGAAGTCGCGATGCGGCACCTCCCCGGCGAGCACGCGTTCCGCCGATTGCCCAAGCGCGCCCTCGTCGTGTGCGTACCAGCCCTGGAGGAGTTCGTGACCGAGAAGAAGACCGCCCGCCAGAAGGAGGAGGACGGGGACGATCAGGGGCCAGGGCCGGAACGGCGCGCGCGCCGCGATCACGGCCGGTCCGGCGGACGCGTCATCGTGGCCGGCACCTCGGTGAATCGAAAGCCGTTCTGATACGACGACCAATACGACCGGTCGGGAAGTGGGGGGGTGGAGTCCTGCCACAGCACGCGCGCGACCAATCGAAGCACGTTCACCGCCGAGATGTCATCGGCCACCAGTGTGTCGGCGCCCGGAAAGCGGTAGGCGGCGAATACGCCGAGTCGCTCACCGACCTGCTCGCGCGACGCGGCGTCGTATTCCAGCGTAAAGCCCCGCAGGAGGTCGGTGAAGATCCGCGCGTGGCCGTGATCCGACTGCACGAGGATGATCGGCGGTACCGCAGACCGCGCAACGATCGCTCGAAGGGCGGCGAGGATCATCGGCGTGGTGCAACGCACCTGGGTGGCGTAGGCCTTGCCGACGGCCTCGAAGGACTCGCCCTGATCGGTCTTCGGCCACCACGGGTCCCGCCGTGCGCAATCGTCGGCGAAGAGGTACGGCTCGTGAGGGAGCAGAAGGTGCAGGAAGCCGAGGACGGGGCCTGCACTGTCGGCCAGGCCAGCAAAGGTGTTGAGCTTCCACTGGAGTTCCTCCAGCGTCTCCACCGGATACGGCGTGATTCCCGACGGTCGGCAGGCCGGGGGTGCACACCGCCGACTGAAGAGCGCCGCCACCGGGGAGTTCAGGATCCACGTCTCGGCGAATCGTGCGGGCCGCGGCCGCGGCCAGTGGAGCGTCAGATCCGCGCTCTCGATGCCGTTCGTGCCGGTGTACCAGGTCGGGAACGTGATCAGCGGATAGCCCCGTGCCCTGAACTCCCGCCACGTACGCGCGTCGCGGATGAGGTCGCGCGTCTGTCCCCACGGCGGACCCCCAACGGCGTCGGACTCGGAGTCGAGATAGCGCCAGTTCAGGAAGCTGGCCAGCGACAGGTGCGTATGGGAATAGTTGGCCCGCGCGCGCGACGGCACCGCGAAGCCGAGCGCTCGCAGGGAATCCTCGAACGCCGAGTGATCCACGCCGTACGTCTGCGCGAGCCAACGGCCACTTGAGTACTTGTCGAGCACGATCAGGTAGACGCTCGGGGAGCCGGGAGCCGCCCGATTCACCGGCGTCGGCATCGGTGCCGTCCGAATGTTCACGAATCGGACCGCTTGCGACACCAGGAGGAAGGCGGAGGCGAACGCGAGCAGGCGCGTGGCGAAAATCAGCGGGGTCCGGCCCCGCGCGATTACCCAGATGGCGGCGGCGCAAAGCACGGACCAGGCCCCGGTCGCCGCGAGCGACGATTCGAAGGCGCGATGCACGCCGATGACGAGAAGCACCTGAATGCTGGCGCCCAGCGGCCCCCACAGTCCGACCACGAGCGCGATGATTCCACGACGACTGGGCTCGGACGTGAGTCGCCCGCCGAGCCACCACCCGATGCCGACCGTCGCGGCGGCGACCACCATCGACCCGACGAGGTCGCGGAGGTGGGTTGAGGAGCCGCCGGTCCGTTCGACCCAGAGGCTGGACGTCACATACAGTGTCGCGACCAGCGCGCTGATCCAGGGCAGACGGCGGGTCATCGGAACGGGAGGATGGTCATCCAGGGTCGCGCCAGCGGATGGTCAGGTGCCGGTGCATACGCGCCGCTCACCACGCGATCCCGTAGTCCTCGCCGAAGTTGCTCGCCGCGCCCCAGAACGATCCGTGCGCGCGATCCACCCAGATGGCCGTGATTGGCCCCGACGTGTAACGCGCAAACTCAAGCGAGTATCCGCGCCGCCGCAGGTCGTTGCGCACCCAGTCGGGAATCTGCTCATTCAACTGCAGCCGTCCCGGTCGCGCCTCGTGGTTTCCGAACGACGTGCGCATCTGGTACGAGTGGAATCCCGTATGCTCCGCCGCCTGCTGGACCGTGAAGTTGAACTCCACCATCGCCAGGAAGAACTGCAGCAGGTCCTGGTCCTGCGTGTCGCCCCCCTGCACGGAGAACGCCATCCAGGGCTCGCCGTCCTTGAGCGCGATGGTGGGCGTGAGCGTCACGCGCGGGCGCTTCCCGGGCTCGACGACGTTGAATGGCCCGTCCTCCGCATCCACCACGAAGCTCTGCATCCGCTGCGAGAGCCCGATGCCCGTCCGCCCCGCGATGACCGCAGGATTCCATCCCCCGGAGGGGGTGATGGAAACGAGCCAGCCATTCTTGTCGGCGGCCTGGATTGACGTGGTCCCCCGAGTGAAGGCCTCGTGGAACTCGGCGTCGCTTACCTGCCGGGCACTGTCGGAGCGCGGTCCGGTGGTGGACCACCGGGCGAGCAGGTCCGTAAAGGGGTTCGTCCCGTTCTGGAACGGATACGGGTCGCCCGGCCGCACCGCCGGATCGTTCCTGCTCTGGCTCATCGTTCCGAACCGCGCCTTCGCATACTCCTTGCTCATCAATCCCGCCACCGGCTCCTCGGGAGCGAAGGCGGGGTCCCCGTAGTAGAAATCGCGATCCGCGAACGCGAGGTTCATCGCCTGGTAGATCGTATGGATGTACTGCGCGCTGTTGTATCCCAGGGCGCGGAGGTCCGTGTTCTCGAGGATGTTCAACGCCTGCAGCATCGCCGGTCCCTGCTGCCAGATCGGGAGCTTGTAGACCGTGAACCCGCGGTACGTCGTCGCGAGCGGCTCCTCGATCTTCACCTGCCAGCTTGCGAGGTCTGCCATCGTGAACAGCCCGCCGTCCTCCTGCACGCCGCGCACGATTTCCTGCGCGATGTCGCCCTTGTAGAAGCGGTCGTACGCCGCGTAGATCGCCTCCTTCCGCGACTTCCGCTGCCGCAGGGCGTTCCGCTCGGTCTCGACGAGCTTCTTGAATGTGGCCGCGAGATCGGGCTGCCGGAAGATCTCCCCGGCCACCGGCGCCTCGCGCGCCTCGCCCAGGTGGGGAAGGAACACGGACGCCGAGTACCGCCACCCCTTGATGCGCGCCTTCTGCGATTCCACGGCGTTGGCGAGCTGCGCCTCGATCGGATATCCCTCCTCCGCCATCTGGATCGCCGGCGCCAGCACCTGGGCCAGCGACATCGTCCCGTATTCGGCGAGCATCACCATCATTCCGCCCGGCGTGCCGGGGGTGACCGCCGCGAGCGGTCCGTACTCCGGCGGAAACCGCATCCCGCGCGAGCGGAAGAACTCGGCCGTGGCACCCGTGGGGGCCACGCCGAGCGCGTTGATGCCGATGACCTTCTTGAGCCCCGGGTGGTAGATCAGCGCCTGCGTCTCGCCGCCGCAGCCGAGGGTGTCCCACATCGTGCAGGCGGCCGCGAGCATCGCCACGGAGGCGTCCACCGCGTTGCCGCCCTGCTGGAAGATCATTGCGCCCGCGGTGGCGGCGAGCGGCTTGCCCGTGACGGCCACCCAGTGCTTGCCGTGGAGCTGTGGGCGTTCGGTGCGCTGGGCCTGCGCGGGGGCGAGGGGCAGGGCGAGGAGGGTCGCGACGGCGAGCAGCGAGAGGGTGCGCATAGTCGAGGGGTTCGAGACAGGGTAAATGTGTCACGGCGGCAAGGGGGAGGCCATTCACCGGGCCCTGCGCCGGTATATTCTCTCCCGTGGAAAAGCCACACCAGCCGCGCCCCTCGGGGGCACTGATCGCCGCCCGGCTCGAGCGCGCACTCACGGGTCGGTTCCGGCTCGAGGGGGAGATCGGGCGCGGGGGGATGGGCACCATCTTCCGTGCGCACGAGCTCAAGCACGGGCGCGACGTCATCCTCAAGGTCCTCCGCCCGGACGTCGCGCAGAGCGTCGGGCGACAGCGTTTCGAGGCCGAGGTGCGCATCGCGGCCAAGCTCGCGCACCCGCATATCATCCCGCTCCTCGATTCGGGCGAGGCCGACGGGCTGCTCTACTTCGTGATGCCGCACCTCCAGGGCGAGACGCTGCGCGAGCACCTCGAGGCCCTCGGCACCTTCACGGTGGACGTGGCCATCGAGCTCCTGCGCGACATCGCCGATGCGCTGCACCACGCGCACCGCGCGGGCATCGTGCACCGCGACCTCAAGCCCGAGAACGTCCTGGTCTCGGACGACCACGCCTTCCTGCTCGATTTCGGGATTGCGCAGTGGACGCGGGACGACGAGGCGGAGGAGTCGACCGACGAGCGGCTCACGCACGACGGGATGGTGATCGGCACGCCGAAGTATATGGCGCCCGAGCAGGCGGCCGGCCGTGCCGTCGATCACCGCGCCGACATCTACGCGTGGGGACTCGTCGCGAGTGAGATGCTGCTCGGCAGCCGCAACACCGGGCTCGACATCGCGAGCGCGCGGTCCGGCGTGCCCGAGGCGCTCGCGGTGCTGATCTACCGCTGCCTCGCGCCGGACCCCGCGCGCCGTCCGCAGTCGGCGGGCACGCTCGTTGCCGCGCTCGATGCCATCCAGAGCGGCGCCACGGCAACGCGGCGCAGCAACGAGTACGCCGTTCCCGAGTCCCCGCCGCGCCGATCGGCGTGGCAGTGGACCGTCCTCACGCTCGCCGCCGCCGTGCTTGCGGCGTTTACCTGGCTCGTGGTACGGCCGCCGTCGTCAATGGACGTGGCCGATCTTCCGATGCCCATCGCCGTCGCGCCCTTTGGCGAGGAACGCGATCGCGACGCCGGTGCGTCGGGCGACTCGACGGCGAGCGGTGCGCCCGGCGTGCGCGGGCGACTCGCCGCCGCGTGGATCACGCAAGGGCTCGAGGAGGCCAACCTCTTCGAGGTGATCCCCTGGTCCACCGTGTTGCAGGCGGTGCAGGGAAGCGGCGACCCCGAGGTCGCGCTGCGCGAGAACCTGCGGGCGGCGACGGTGGTGAACGGGACGTTCTTCGAGACCGCGGACGCCCTCGCCTTGCAGGTGGAGATCCGCGACGCGCGGACCCGCAGGGTGCTGGCGTCGCTGGAGCCCGTGACCGTCGCGCGCGACTCGTCCACGCAGGCCATCCGTCTGGTGCGCGAGCGCGTGATGGGTGCGCTTGCCGTGCAGCGCGACGCGCGCTTCGCCAATGCGGGCGCCGTGCTCGAGCGCCCACCGACCTTCGAGAGCTATCGCGCCTTCGACCGTGCGCTCACGCAGTTCAACGCGCAGCAGTATCGCCAGGCCGTAGATGGGTTCCGGAGCGCCTTTGCGCAGGACAGCGGGTTCATCCCGCCCGTGGTGTACGCCGCGCAGGCCGCGTGGAACTCCGGGCAGTTCGCGCTGCTCGATACGCTGCTCGGCGTGCTCGACCGTCGGCGCGGTGAGCTGACCGACTATCACGATGGGCTGCGCGTCTATCTCCGCGCCGTGCAGGCGGGCGACGGCGAAGGTGCCCTGGCCGCCGCGTCGCGCGCGGCGGCCATCGCGCCGGACTCGCGTGCCGCATACGACGCGGCGCTGCTGGCGCTCTGGCTTGGCCGGCCCGCCGAGGCGTTGGCGCGGCTCGAGCGCATGAGCCCTGATCGCGGGGCGATGCTCGGGTGGCCGTCGTACTGGACCAATCTCGCACACGCGCGGCATCTCACGGGGGACTTCGAGGGTGACGTGAAGGCCGCGCGCGAGATGCGCCGACGGCATCCGCTGTTGCGCGTGGGGTGGACGCTCGAGGTGCGGGCGCGGGCGGCGCGGCGCGATACGGCGGCCATCAACGCGCTGCTCGTTGCCGCCGGGTCGCTGGATCCCGATATCTATTGGTCGCAGGCCGCGATGATGGTGGTGGGAGGCGAGGAGCTTTCCGCGCACGGGGACACGCTGGGCGGGCGGGCATTGCTCGAGCGGGCGGATGCGTGGCTCACGGCGCGACGGCGGCTCGCGCCGGACAACGTGGACCATCTGTACTGGCACGGGGCGGCGCTGCACTCGCTGGGGCGGTTTGCCGAGGCGCGCGGCGTGTTCCGCGAGCTCGTGCGGGTGGCGCCTGACCGGGTGCTGTTCAAGGAACTGGAGGCAATCTCGGCGGAACGGGCCGGAGAGCGATGGGCGATGCGGCGCGTGGAGCAACCGTCCGTGTTTGATCGAGGCGGACGGCTGGTGGCCGAGGCCCGGGTGGCGGCGGCGTTGGGCGATTCCGTATGGGCGCGGGAGCGGTTGGCGGAGGCGCTGCGGGTTGGGTATCGCAGTTGGCCGTGGCTGCACTCGGCGGGGTGGCGGGACTTGGCCGTTGTCGCAAGTGATTCGGCGCTCGCCCGGCTTACGGGCGTGTCCACGCGCTGATTGCGGACGAATATATGGAGACTGGGCGGCTGGCCAGCTTCACGAGGAGCAATCTAACCAGTTGTTATATAATGCCTTAGACAAACTACCAATTAAATACTAATAAATACAAAATTAGTACTTGACGGGATTTGCATACACTATAATACTAATACAACTATAATTAGTATTTGTGAAAATACCCATCGCTCCCCCCCCTCTCGAACAGTTGATTACTCGTGAGCTTACCGCTCAGGGTGGCGGAGCTCGCTTTGCGGCCCTAAGCGCCCACGGCTTCGGTCCCGCGCCAGCGGGAAAGTACCGGCATTGGGATACCTTCCGGCACGTTCCCCCGCTCGCCGAATACCCGGCCGAGTCGCAGTGGATGATGGTGAAGCTGGCTCGGCGTGCGCTCTATCGGCCGCTGCCTTTGAATGATGTGGGGAAGCGGCCGTTCCAGATTGCGCTGCCAAACGTGGCGCTCGCCTATCTCCATCGCATCGATCGGTTTGCCTCCGGTTCCATCCAAGGGCCCGAGCAGGTGACCGATCCCGCCACGCGGGACACCTACCTCTTCAAGTCGCTGGTGGAGGAAGCCATCACCTCCAGTCAGCTCGAGGGGGCATCGACAACGCGTCGCGTGGCGAAGGCGATGATCCAGGAGGGACGCACCCCGAAGGACCGCAGCGAACGGATGATCCTCAACAACTACCTGGCGATGCGTTTCCTTCTGGAGAAGAAGGACGAGGCACTTACGCCGGCGTTGATCGTCGAGCTCCAAGCGCGGCTGACGGATGAAACGCTTGATGAGCCCGATGCGGTCGGCAGGCTCCGGCGCACCGAGGACCACGTCGTCGTGGAGGACGAGACGGGACGGATTCTGCACACGCCTCCCGACGCCGCGGAACTTCCGGGACGACTCGGGCAGTTGTGCGCCTTTGCCAACGCTACCGACGATGCGGAGTTTCTCCCTCCCGCCGTTCGCGCGATCATTATCCACTTCTGGCTGGCCTATGACCACCCCTTCGTGGACGGGAACGGACGTACCGCGCGTGCGCTCTTCTACTGGGCGATGGCGCGCTACGGGTACTGGCTCTGCGAATACGTCTCGATCTCCCGCATCCTCAAGAAGGCGCGCGGCCAGTACCTGCGCGCCTATCTGTACACGGAGAGTGACGAGAACGACGTCACGTACTTTGTGCTCTTCCAGTTACGGGTGCTCCGCCGCGCGATCGACGACCTCCACGGCTACCTTGCCGACCAATCAAGGAAGATGCGGGAGACGGAGCTTCTTGTGCGTGCGGCAAGTGGCGTGCGCCACGAATTGAACGTGCGGCAGCTTGCCCTCATCCGACACGCCCTCCGCACGCCACACGCGCGGTACACGGTGGACTCGCATCAGATCTCGCACGGCGTGACGTACGAGACGGCGCGGACCGACCTCCTCAAGCTGGCGCAGCTCAGGCTGTTGGAGCAGGGGAAAAGTGGGCGACGGTTGGTCTATCGGCCGATGCAGGATCTGCGAACGCGGCTTTCCGCCGCCAGTTCCTTGGCCTAGCGCCCTCGATTCTTTCCGCGTCGTCGCGTGCCGTGGTGGAATCGTCGCGGCCATTGCTTCGCCGCACGTGGCGGGGTTTGGCGCTGGCCTCCGCGCTAGAACCCCTTGCGCGCCTCCGTTTCATCCGGAAACACGGCCAGAATTGTCGAGAACCCGGAGATGTCGAACACCTCCCGGACCGTCGCGTTGAGGCCAAACGTGCGCAGGGCGCCTCCCGCCGCGCCCAGTCGCTTGGCGGCGCCGAGCAGGACGCGAAGCCCGGCGCTGCTGATGTAGTCGAGCGCGGTGAAGTCCAGCGCGATCTTCCGCCCGCCACCGGCGAGGATCGTGTCGAGTGCCTGCTGGGCCTCCGGCGACGTGACGCTGTCGAGATTGCCGGCAAGGGCGACGATCGTGACGTCGTCCTGCGTGCGGGTCGTGATCTCCATCAACCTCCCTCCGCGATGACCGTCTGTCCCCCCGCCCGCCAGGCCCTTCGCCAGGACCACGACGTTGCTGTCGCCGCGGCGGTGGTAGCTGACCTCGTCCACCAACTGCCGAACCAAATGAATGCCGAGTCCGCCGATGGGCCGCTCCTGCACGGACAGCGTGGTGTCGGGAGCGGCCCTGCCGAACGGATCAAACGGCTGGCCGTTGTCGACGAGGGTGACGGTCAACCGATCCGGCCGCAACTCGACGTCGATCGTCACCTTGCCGTCCTCGCGCCCCGCCAACCCATACGAGACGGTATTGGTCAGCAACTCGTCCAGAACGACGTTCATACTGCGTCGGATCGCCGTCGGCAAGGCGTGCGCGTCCGCGAAGTCGCCAAAGGCCGCATTGACCGTGGCGACCTCGCCGCAATCGGCGCCAATCGACATCCGGAAGCCTGCTGGCAAGGTGTTCCTCCCGCCCTCCGGGGTGCCGCTCAATGACACCGCCAACGCGGCATCTGTCAACCTCCGGCCCTGCCGCCGGGCATTTGCCGGGGGGTGCCGACGGGTGCACGTTACCCCCCGGCATTCCCCCCCCCCGCCCCGGGCCCCCCACCCGTCTGACGGGCGTTTCCAACCTTTGGCGCCTTGGTTTGTACTTTGGACGAGTCCCCTGCCGCGGCTCAGGAAGACGAACAGGACCGAGCGCTCGTCCGGCGATGCCTGGATGGCGAACGGGACGCAGCGGGCGATCTGGTCGATCGCTACCAGCGCCGCCTGTTCAATGTCGCGATGCGGATGCTCGGCAATGTACAGGACGCCGAGGATGTCACACAGACGGTGTTTGGCAATGCGTTCGTCTCGCTGCAGAGCTTCAACCCGAAGTATCGGTTCTTCAGTTGGATCTACCGGATGGCGGTCAACGAGTCGTTGAACACGATCAAGCGCCGGAAGCGGACGGTCACGCTGGAGGACCACCTGGCCATCCCGGCACCGGGCAGTACAACCAACGAGACGGTGGAGGCGGAGGATCGCGTGGGAAAGGCGTTGCTGGACCTCAAGCCCGACGATCGGGCCGTGGTGGTGCTCCGGCACTTCGTGTCCTTCTCCTACGAGGAGATTGCCGACGTGCTCGAGGTGCCCGTCCGCACCGTCAAGTCGCGCCTCTTCACGGCACGGGAGCGGTTGCGCCTGGCGCTGCTGCAGCGAGGCGCCTAGCGATGCTGACGCCGGACCAAGTCGAACTGATCCATCGGGAGATCGATGCGGAGAATGCGCCGGAGGCGAGTGCCGCCTTTCGGTCATTGGTGGAGCGGAACCAGGAGGCGGGCGCACTCGCGGCCGAGCTGCAGGATCTTGCCGCGCTCCTGGGCCGGGAGACGGAACGCGCGCCGCCGCCACATCTCCGGCAGGCGATTCTCGATGCGCTGGGGCCGCACGCACGCGCATCCCCGAGGACCGCATCGGTATGGATGGCTCCGCAGGCAGTCGTTGGACGGCTTGTTTCCCGGTGGCGAGTTTCCCTAAGGCGAATGGAGGAGGCGATGATTACGAAGAAGGCGCTGGTCGTTGGAACCTCGGTGGTGGCGATCGTTGCCGTCATCGGTGCCGTCGTGGTCGGATACCCGCCCAGCGGCGGCGAAGCCGGCACGATCGGCGGCGTCCAGCAGGCGGCGCGGTACAAGGGCCGGCCGATGACCGAGGCCGATGTGACCATCGCGAATCCCGAGATTCAGGTGCTGTTCCAGAACCACGACATCCTGAACCTGGTCAAGAGCGATGTCTTCCGGCAGGCGATGCGGAACGACGCGTTCCGGGAACTGCAGTCCAATGACGCCTTCCGTGCGCTGATGGCGAGCGATGCGTACCGCGAGCTGATGGCCAGCGACGCCTATCGGCAGTTGATGGCGAGCGACGCCTACCGTTCGCTGATGGCGAGCGACGCGTATCGCGAGCTGGCGTCCAGCGACGCCTACCGGGCAATGATGGCGAGCGACGCGTATCGCTCGCTGCAGTCCAACGAGGCCTTCCGCTCGCTACAGGCGCAGGACGCGTTCCGCAACCTGCAGTCCAGCGAGGCGATGCGCGCGCTCCAGGCCAACGAGGCGTATCGCTCGTTGCAGTCCAATGAGGCGTTCCGTTCGTTGCAGGCCAACGACGCGTTCCGCGCACTGCAGAACAACGACGCGTTCCGCGCGCTCCAGGCCAACGAGGCCTATCGCGCGGCGATGGCCAGCGACGCCTACCGTGCGGCAATGGCCAACGATGCCTTCCGTGCGGTGATGGCCAACGACGCGTTCCGCGCCGCGATGGCGAACGACGCCTTCCGCTCGGCGATGGCGAACGACGCCTTCCGCGCGGTGATGGCCAACGATGCGTACCGGCAGCTCCAGTCGGCCGAGATGTTCCGCTCGTTGTCCAGGAGCGCGCAGTTGTCCGAAGCGTTCCTGAACCAGGCGATGCGCGCGGCGCAGTAAGGGCAGGACCTGCGGCCGGCGCTGGCCCCGGCTCCCTCTAACGGGAGTCGGGGCCAGCGTGTACTTTCGGGGCACCTTGCCTACGCACCGACTGCGAGCCCTCCTCCTCCTCGCCTGCCTCGGCACGTGCGTGCCGTCCGGGCTCGCCGCGCAATTCCAGGCAATCGAGACCAGCACGATGCGGCTGGTGTACACCTCGCCGCTCCAGTCCTACCTCGTGCCGCAGGTCACCGCGAGCTTCGAGAACGCGCTGCGGTTCCACCGGCAACTGTTCGACTATTCGCCGAACGACCGGATCAACGTACTGATGCACGACCTCTGGCACTACGGCAACGCGGGCGCCCGCCCGGTCCCCGAGAACCACGTCACCATTGGGATCGCGCCGTACGGCCACGACTACGAGTCGGCGCCCGCCCCCGAGCGGATGGCGTCGTCGATGAACCACGAGCTGGCGCACATCGTCACGACCGACAAGGCCACCGCGTCCGACCGCTTCTTCCGCGCGATCTTCCTCGGCAAGGTCACCCCCAGCGCCGAAGTGCCGCTCTCGATGGCCTACAGTTACCTGACCACGCCGCGGTGGTATGCGCCGCGGTGGTACTTGGAAGGGATCGCCACCTATCTCGAGACGTGGATGAACGGCGGCCTGGGGCGCGCCATCGGCCCCTACGACGAGATGGTGTTCCGCACCCTCGTCCGCGACAGTCTCACGATGTACGATGTCGTCGGGCTGGAGTCGGAAGGCACGACGATCGATTTCCAGGTGGGCGTGAACTCCTATCTCTACGGGACGCGCTTCGTCAGCTACCTCGCCCTCCAGTACGGCAACGACTCCCTGCTGGCGTGGGTCAATCGCTCCGAGGGCAGTCGCCGGTACTTCTCGTCGCAGTTCCGCAACGTGTTTGGCCGGTCGCTCGAGGACGAGTGGACGCGATGGATCGACTGGGAGCGTGCGTGGCAGCGGGACAACCTCGAGGCAATCCGTCGGCACCCGACCACGGCCGCCCGTCCGCTCACCGACCGGGTGCTCGGATCGGTCTCCCGCGCGTACTACGATTCCACGAACCGCAGCGTGCTCGTGGCCGTGCGCTATCCGGGCCAGGAAGCCCACATCGCCAGCATCGACGTCGCGTCCGGACGGTTCACGCGCGTCGGGAACATCATCGCCGCCGGGGGACTCTCCGTGACGTCGTTGGTGTTCGATCCCTCGTCGCGGACGCTCATCTACACCACCAACAACGCCGACTGGCGGCACATCCTCACGATGGATCTCGAGACGGGCCATTCCACGGTCCTGCTCAGGAACGGGCGCATCGGCGACCTCGCGCTCAACCCGGCGGACCGCTCGTTGTGGGGTGTCCGGCACGACAACGGGTTCTCCACGCTGGTCCGGCTTCCCCATCCGTATACCGAGTGGCACCAGGTCCACACGTTGCCATACGGGCGAGACCTGTTCGACCTGGACGTGTCGCCGGACGGCACGGCCCTCATCGGGTCGATGTCGGAGATCAGCGGGGTGCAGCGCCTGGTGCGGATGGACATCGCGAAGCTCCTTGCGGGCGACGCCACGCACGAGGTCCTCTTCGACTTCGGCGACTGGTCGCCGTCCAACTTCGTCTTCTCCCCGGATGGGAAGTACCTCTTCGGCTCCTCGTACTTCTCGGGCGTCTCCAACATCTTCCGCTACGAGCTCGCCACGCGGGAGATGGAGGCGCTGAGCAACGCGGAGACGGGATTCTTCAAGCCGCTCCCCGTCTCCCAGGACTCCATCGTCGTCTTCGCGTACTCGGGCACCGGGTTCGTGCCCGCGATGATCCCGAACGTGGTGCCGGACAGCGTGAGCGCCATCCGCTTCCTCGGCAACGAGATCGCCGAGCAGCGGACCGAGGTGCAGTCGTGGATGCCGTCGTCGGCCTCCGACGTCAGCGTTGACGCGCTGGCGGCGGCCACGGGCGTCTACAGCACGCGACGGAATTTCAAGCTCGACAACGCGTATCCGGTCGTGGAGGGATACGAGGATGCGCTCGGCAACACCGCCGTGGCCGCCGGCGTGCGGATGAACTTCTCGGACCGGATCGGCGCGACGGGTCTCGAGTTCACCGCGTCATACTCGCCCGACGGGCGCCTGGACGAATACGAGCGCCTGCATATGCGCGCAGTCTTCCGCCACTGGAACTGGAAGATCTCGGCGGCGTTCAATCGGGCCGACTTCTATGACCTCGTCGGCCCGACGAAGGTGAGTCGGCGGGGCTACTCGTTGGCGGCTCAGTACCAGGGCAACCTGTTCCTCGACGGACCGCGGAGCCTTGGCTACACGCTGCAGGCGGCGGGATACGGCGGCCTCGCGACCGTGCCGGAGTTCCAGGGCGTCGCGGCGTCGTTTGACAAACTCGCGTCGTTTTCCGGCGACCTCGCATACTCGTCGCTCCGGCGATCCCTTGGCGCCATCGACGACGAGCTGGGCGTGACGTGGGGTGCGGGGCTTCGAGGCAATCACGTGAACGGCACGCTGCACCCCCGCGTGAGCCTGGATGCGTCCAAGGGATTCCTGCTCCCGCTCGACCACTCGTCGCTGTGGTTCCGCGCCTCGACGGGGTCGGCGCTGGGCCCCAACCGCAGCGATCCCTTTGCCCGGTTCTATTTCGGTGGGTTCGCCAACAACTGGGTGGACTATCGGGCCATCAAGCAGTTCCGGAGCACCGAGAGCTTCCCGGGCCTCGGGATCAACGAGGTGGACGGCGCCACATACGGCAGGGCGCAGATCGAGTGGATGCTGCCGCCGCTTCGTTTTCGAAGCGTCGGGGTGCCGAGCGCGTACCTCCGATGGGCCGGCCTGTCGTTCTTCGCCACGGGGCTCGCCACCGACGTGGATGATGCCGCGGTGCGGCGCACGTTTGCGAGCGCGGGCGCGCAGATGGACGTCCGCCTCGTCACCATCTCCCACCTCGAATCCACCTTCTCGATCGGCTACGCCGTGGCGAGAGGGCAGGGCATCCCGCACAGCGATGCCCTGATGTTTTCGTTCAAGATCATGTGAGCACCCTCGTCGCGCTCGCGGTCAGCGTCCTGCCGGTCTTTCTGTTCCTGGGCGCGCTGGTGGTCATCGACAGCTACAAGCTCGTGGCCCTGCGAGCGGTCCTGCTGTCGGTTGCCGCCGGGGTGGCCGCCGGCCTCTGGAGCTACGGGGTGAACGTCTGGCTCCGGCCGGCCCTCGGGCTGGACCTGTCCTCATACTCGATGTACGTCGCACCGGTCGTGGAAGAGTCGCTGAAGGCCGCGTACATCGTGTATCTGCTGTCGAGGAGCAAGGTGGGATTCGTCGTGGATGCCGCCATCTACGGGTTCGGCGTCGGCACCGGCTTCGCCTTTCTCGAGAACCTCTACTATGTGAACGTGAACCCCGAGGCGGCGATCTGGACGTGGATCGTGCGGGGCTTCGGCACGGCGGTGATGCACGGCGGCGCCACCGCCATCGTGGCAATGGTCTCCAAGACGCTGCACAATCGCGTCGACGCGTTCAGGCCCCATCTCCTGCTGCCGGGACTCGCGGCCGCCGTGATCCTGCATTCGCTGTACAACCACTTTCTCCTGCAGCCGTTGCTGGCGACGGCGCTGATCGTGTTCGTATTCCCCTATATCAGCATTGCGGTGTTCAAGCAGAGCGAGCGCGATACAAGAACGTGGCTGGGCGCTGGCTTCGACACGGACCAGGAGTTGATTATTGCGATGCGGTCGGGCCAGATGTCGGCCACCCCGGTGGGCAAGTACGTCAAGACCCTGCGCAGCCGGTTCTCCCCGGAGGTCATCGTGGATATGCTGTGCCTCCTGCGTCTGCGTGCCGAGCTGGGCATCCGCGCCAAGGGCATCCTGATGATGCGCGAGGCCGGGTTTGCCCCCGCGCCCGATGCCGCCGTCAAGGGCACCTTTGAGGAACTGCGGTACCTGGAGAGGAGCATCGGGCGGACGGGAATGCTCTCCATCCAGCCGTTCCTCCATACCAGCACGCGCGATCTCTGGCAGCTCAACTTGCTGGACGAGAGGCACGGATGACGCATTCGCCCACCCCATCGCGAGGCACGCAGACCACGCTGCGCGCACTCCCGAAAGCGTTGATCGTCGGTCGTGCCGGCGCGGACGCCGAGGTCCTGGTCCGTCACGTGGAGGCGGAAGGGTATCTCGTGTACGCGCTCGCCCTGGCCGACGAGGCCTTGCGGCGACTCCGCGCCGAGCGGTTCGACCTGGTGCTGCTGGACGTGGACGTGCAGGGAATGGGCGGCGCGCAGTGTGTCGAGACGCTCCGGGGCGACGCCGAGTTGGCGAACGTCCCGGTCCTCGCGATCTCCGCGACGGACGATATGGATGCCATCGAGCGGTGCCTGGAGCGCGGCGCCGACGACTATCTCCCCAAGGCGTTTGGGCCGGCCGTGCTGCGGGCCCGTGTCAATGCGGCGCTGGACCGTCGGCGCCTGCGGGACAACCAAAAGCTCCGGCGCGAGATGGACGTCGCCCGGAACATCCAGCGGGACTTCCTCCCCGAGTCGTTGCCCGTGGCGCGCGGCGTGGAGCTCGAGGCCGCGCTGCATCCGGCCCGTCAGGTTTCCGGCGATTTCTACGATGCGTTCCTGCTCGCGCCCTCGGGCAACATCGTCCTCGTCGTTGGGGATGTGTGCGACAAGGGAGTCGGCGCCGCGCTGTTTATGGCGCTCTTTCGCAGTCTCATCCGGGCGTCAGTGGATCCCGTGGGCGGTGGCGCGATTCAGATGATCGGTGGCCGTCGCACGCTCGTGATGCAATCGCTGGAGGCCGCGACGCCGGCCGACCTGCTGACGCGGGTCGCGGGCTTCACCAACAACTACATCGCGCGGCTGCACGGACGCACCAATATGTTCGCCACGGTGTTCCTGGCGGTGCTCGACCCCGAGTACGGATCGTTCGACTACGTGAACGCGGGTCACGAGCCGGCGCTCGTGATCGCGCCGGACGGCAGCGTGCGGGAGCTGCGGCCCACGGGGCCCGCGCTCGGAATGATGCCGGACTCGGAGTTCAGGGCGGTCGGGGGAACGCTCGAGCGCGGACACAGCCTCTTCGCGTTCACGGACGGCCTGGTGGAGGCGCGGAGCCCGACGGGCGAGGTCTATGGCAGCGAGCGGCTGCGCGAGGTGGTGCGAACGCATTGCGGCGGTTCGGCGTCGGAACTGGTGGGAGGGGTCGTTGCGGCGCTCAAGGCGTTTGCCGGGAAGGCCGAGCCGCACGACGACCTGACGTTGCTCGCCGCAAAGCGCGCGAGCCGGTGACCCGGATTGCCGCATTGCCCACGGCCTTCGCAACCAGGTACTCCGGCGATCCACCGGCGAACACGCCGGCAATCGCGCGAAGCACGGACGGCGTGAACCGGCCACCCGGCGCAATGGCGAACGCGGGCTCCCACGCCATCGGCTGCAGGCTTGCCTTGAACGCCTCGAGCCCACCGAAGTTGTAAAACCGCTGGCAATGGGCGCGCATCCAGGCGAGCAGCCCGCGCATCCACGGCGGCGGCACGTGCTCCGGTGACGTACCGTGTACCGAAAGCGGCGCGAGGCCCAGCGACACGTAGCTCGCGCCGCCAGAGGCCAGGTCACGCATCGCAGCGTCCACGAGCAGGTGCGTGGTACCGTTTGGAGCGGCACGTGCACGTGGCCACTGCTCGACGAGCCATCCCGCGCGCGCGGGAATCGGTGCGGCCACGAGAAAGCCGACCACCTCGGGTCCATCGGGCGCCTCGCGTTCGGCAACGAACACGTGCCGATCTTCCACGGAATCGAGCAGTTCGGGCTCCACCATAAAATGCAGCGGTGGCAACCCGCGCCCCGCGAGCCACTCGCGGAGCACACGCCGGAGCGTCCGCGACGCACGCGCACGCGCCGGGGTCCAGCGTGTCACGGACACCCCCTTGTTCCGTGCCCGCAGGCACTGCGCGCGCAACGACGCCCTGTGCCGGACGATCTGCGGCCAGTGCTGCGGATTCCACACCGGATGCGCGCCCAGTGAGACGACACTGTGGTTGGGACTGGGGGCGAGCAGGCGTTCAAGCCGTGATCCCGCCGCGAAAAACACCACGCGCTGATTCGCCGCTGCCGCTGCCTCCTCGAACTCCGTTGCCACGGCCGCGAGCCGCTCGCCGGCACATACCGGTGCGCCGACCACCACGCGGGTCCGGCCGAATGTCGCGTAGCCGACCACCGCGTCGCCGGCGGCGGCAAACCAGTGCCGCACGCCCGGATTCAGCACCTGGTAGCACTCCGCGTTCCAGCCGTGCCGGAGCACGAGGGCCCGTGCGCGCCGCGTCTCCTTCACGGTGCGTCCGTGCGGGACGTGCGCAGGCGCTTGCCGCTTGCGTCGTCCCACGGCACTCCGCTTTGGTGCACGCGGATGCCCGGCGCCTGGCCAACAATCAGGATGCGCGCCGTCGCTCCCGCCTGCAGCACGGGGCGCGGCCCGAGCGGGAGGTGTGCCTCGCACGCGCGGCAGCGGCGGACCGCGGCCAGGAGCGCGCCAAGGGCTGGATAGTCGGTGGAAGGGGCGGCAATCACGATACTATGGCATCTTGAATGAAGCGCCGGGTCCGCGCAACGGCGCAGGAGGGCGGATGATCAAGCTCAAGCGGGCGTACGACGCGCCCGCGAAGTGGCCGGAATTCCGGCGCCGCTATTTCGCCGAGTTGAAGGCACACCCAGGGGCGCTCCAACCACTGCTCGCCTCGGCGCGCCGTCGCACGACGACGCTCATCTACAGCGCCCGCGACACGGAGCATAATGCGGCGGTCGCGCTGCGGGATTACCTGGGTCAGTCGCTGCGGCGGTAGGTGTTTCCCTAAACCGCAACAAACCGGGCCTGCGCCCCCCGCACCGCCCCCGCCAGCCGCTCGACATCCGCCAGTGTGCTATACACCCAGAAGCTGGCACGAACCGTCGAGTGCACGTTCATCGCCCGCATCAACGGCTGCGCACAGTGATGCCCGGCGCGCACACAGACCCCCGCCGCGTCAAGCGCCGTGGAAACATCGTGCGGATGCACATCCGCCACCGAGAACGACACCACGCCGCTCCGGTCCTCGGCGCGTGCGGTTCCGTGCACCGTCACGCCCGGAATCGCCATCAGCGCCTGCATCGCGGCCGCGGTGAGGGCAATCTCGTGCTCCCGCACTTGGTCCATCCCAAGCGAATCCAGGTACTTGCAGGCGGCGGCGAGTCCGACCGGTCCCTCCACGTTGGGCGTCCCCGCCTCGAACTTGTGCGGGAGCACGTTCCACGTCGTGTCCTGGTCGTTGACCCACTCGATCATATCCCCGCCAAACTGATATGGCGGCATCGCCTCCAGGATTGACCGGCGCACGACCACGGCCCCGATCCCCATTGGGCCACCCATCTTGTGCCCGCTGAACGCGTATGCGTCCACGCCGAGCGCATCGACCGACACGCGAAGGTGCGGCACCCCCTGCGCCCCATCGCAAACGACCAGCGCTTTCGGCGACCCCGCCCGGGCGATCTTCACGAGCTCCGCAACCGGGTTGATCGTCCCCAGCGCATTCGACACGTGGCCAAACGCCACCACCCTCGTCCGCGCATCGACCAGCTTTGCCATCATCGCCAGGTCAACGCCACCCAACGCGTCGAGTTCACAGATCCGGAACTCGGCACCCGCTTCGCGGGCGAGCTGCTGCCAGGGCACGAAGTTGGCGTGATGCTCCATCCGCGTGACCACGAGGTTGTCCCCGCGCGCGACATTCGTTCGCCCCCACGCCGTGGCCACGAGATTGATCCCCTCCGTCGTCCCGCGCACGAAGATCAGCGTGTCGGCGTCGGCCACGCCGACGAACCGCGCAATGCGGCCACGCGCATCGTGGTACGCCTGCGTCGCGGCGGCCGACAACGCATACGCCCCGCGATGCGGATTGGCGTTCGCCGTCTCGTAGTAGTCCCGGATGGCGTCCAGCACCACGCGCGGCTTCTGCGCGGTCGCGGCGGAGTCGAGGTACACCAGCTCCGGCTGCTTGGCCAGCAACGGGAAATCCGGCCGCGGCGCCAACGCCAGGTCGTCAGCCAGGGGATGCTTCTGCGCAGTCATCGCTTCTCCGGCGAAGGCGGCACGGGCGCATTCCGCACCCACAACGCGCCCTCCCGCTCCTCGATCTCGTATCGCACCAGTGGGTTCTCCGCGGGCCCGCGCCGCACGGCGCCGGTCCGGCAATCAAAGCGTGCGCCGTGCCAACAGCACTCGATCTCGCCGTTCGCGTACAGCGTTCCCTCCGACAATGGGAACTCGGCGTGCGGGCACGAGTCCTTCACGGCAAAGAGCCCGCCGGCGTGACGGCCCACGCACAGCCGCTTTCCGTTGGGCGTCGTCGCGGGATACAGCATCCCCAGCTCCACATCCGCGGATGTCAGCCCCTGCAGTGGCACGAGCCCATCCGCGGTCGCGGTCACGCCCCGCCCCCGCGCGCGTCGCTGTCCTCGGTCGTTGCCTCCTTCGATCCGTCCAACGCGGCCTTCATTGCGTGCCAGCTCAGCGACGCACACTTCACGCGCATCGGAAACCTGCTCACGCCGCCCAGCGCGCGGAGCGGGCCGAGCGCCTTGTCGGTGGCGGCCGTGGGGTCCGCGCCGGTCACGAGCCGGTGAACGCGCTCATACAGCGCCAGCACCTCGGTGCGTGGCTTCCCCTTCACCGCGGTCGTCATCAGCGACGCGCTCGCCTTGGAGATCGCACAGCCGATGCCCTGGAAGGAGATGTCGCTCACGACGTCGTCCTCGACCTTCAGCCATACGGTGAGCTGGTCGCCGCAGTTGGGGTTCTTGCCGTCCGCACTGCACGTCGCGCCCGGCATCGGATGGTAGTTCCGCGGCCGCCGGTTATGATCGAGGATCACTTCCTGGTAGAGGGCGTCGAGCGCGGCGTCGGCCATCGCTATTCCAGCTGCGCGTGCGTGAAGCGCTCGAACACCGCGCGCTCCAGGTGCAGCCGCAGCGCGTCGATCTCGATCGTCTCCAGCGCCTCGGCCGCGAACGCATACGTCAGCAGCGCGCGCGCGTTGTCGTTGCCGATCCCGCGACTCTTGAGGTAGAACACCGCGGCCTCGTCCATCCGGCCGATCGTCGCGCCGTGCGTGCACTTCACGTCGTCCGCGAAGATTTCCAGCTGCGGCTTGGTGTCTACCCGCGCGCGCGGCGAGAGGAGGAGCGCCTTGTTGGTCTGCTTCCCGTCCGTCTTCTGCGCGATGGGGTCCACGTACACCTTCCCGTTGAACACGCCGTGCGACGCGCCGTCGAGGATTCCCGCATAGAGCTCCCGGCTGGCACACGCCACCGCGAGATGCTCCACGAACGTCTGGTGGTCCGCGTGCTGCGCATCGTCGAGGAGGTACAGGCCGTTCAGCCGGGCCTCGCCGCCCTCGCCGGTCAGCTTGGTGTAGATGTTGGTGCGCGAGAGCGCGCCGCCCGCGGCGTACGAGAAGGAGTGATAGATCGAATCGCGCCCCTGCGTCACCTGTGTCGTCCCGACGTGGAACGCCTCGGCGCTCTCCCGCTGCACCTTGTAGTGGTCCACGCGGGCGCCGTTGCCCACGACGACCTCGGCCACGCCGTTCACGAGATACGAATGGCGGCCGATCCCGACGAAGCTCTCGACGACCATCACCTGCGCGAGCGGCTCGGCCACGATGAGCAGTCGCGGATGCAGCGCCGCGCCCGCCGACTGGCCGTCCACGACGTGCAGGATGTGGATCGGCGCCTCGACCACCTCGCCCTTCGGCACGCGAAGGACGGTGCCTTCCTGCACGAAGGCGGTGTTGAGCGCCGTGAATGCCGCGCGGTCGAACCCCGCGAGCGCGCCGAGGTGCTCCTCGACCCACCCGGGTTCCTCGCGCAGGAGCTCGGAGAGCGGCGCCAGCGTCACGTCGGCCGGCAGCGCCGCGAAGGTGGAGAGCGCGGACTCGAGCCGGCCGTTCACGAACACGAGGCGGTGCCATTCCTCGTCCACGAGATAGGGCGCGAGGTCGGAGAGCGTCAGCGTGGTCGGCGTGGCCTTCGCCGACTTGAAGGTCCGCTCGGCGATGGGCGTGACGGAGGTGAAGTGCCAATCCTCGTCACGCGTGGTGGGGAAGCCGAGCGCGCTGAATCGGTCAAAGGCGCGCCGGCGCAGCGCCGGCAGCCACGCCGGGCCTTCCGCGCCGCCGTTCGACGCGAACTCCGCGAACTGGTCCACGTACGGGGTCGTCACGGTCACGCGCCCACCGGCTCCAGGAGCCAGTCGTAGCCCTTGGCCTCGAGCTCCAGCGCCAGCTCCTTCCCGCCCGACTTCACGATCCGTCCGCCCGCGAGGACGTGGACCTGGTCGGGCACGATGTAGTTGAGCAGCCGCTGATAGTGCGTGACGACGATCGTGGCGTTGTCCGGGCGCCGGAGCGCGTTCACGCCGCCGGCCACGATCCGCAGCGCATCGATGTCGAGGCCGGAGTCGGTCTCGTCGAGTACGGCGAGCCGGGGCTCGAGCACGGCCATCTGCAATATTTCATTTCGCTTCTTCTCGCCGCCGGAGAAGCCGGCGTTCACGGAGCGCTGCATCATCGCGGTATCCATCTCCACGAGCTTGAGCTTCTCCTCCATAATGTCGAGGAACTCGATGGGATCGACCTCCTCCTCGCCGCGCGCCTTGCGGATCTCGTTGTAGGCCGAGCGCAGGAAGTAGGCGTTGGAGACCCCGGGGATCTCGACCGGGTACTGGAAGGCCAGGAAGATGCCCTTCCAGGCGCGCTCCTCGGGGCTC
>CAYXQS010000014.1:0-26953 GCA_964466515.1 uncultured Gemmatimonas sp.
CGTCGAACCCGACATCATGGGCGTGGGGCCTATCAAGGCCGTGCCCAAGGTGCTTAAGCGCGCTGGGCTGTTGTTGGACCAAATCAAGCTCATCGAGTTCAACGAGGCCTTTGCCGCGCAGGCGCTCGCCGTCATCAAGGACCTGGCGATGGACACGTCGCGCGTGAACGTGAACGGCGGCGCCATCGCGCTCGGCCATCCGCTCGGCGCCACGGGCTCCAAGCTCACCGTGCAGCTCATCCACGAGCTCCGCCGCCGCGGTGGCGGGCTCGGGATGGTGACGATGTGCATCGGCGGCGGGATGGGCGCCGCGGGGATCTTCGAGGTGTTCGCCTAGCGCTACGGCTCCACGAGCAGGATTCCCACCGCGCCCTTCTGCCCGTGACCGAAGGCGTGGTTCACGAACGGGAACTCGCCGGGCACGTCGCAGACCATCTCAAAGACCATCCCGCCCCCGGCGGGGACGGCGAAGGTCTGTACGCCCGTGATCGCACTGCCCGGCGGGGCGCCAAGGTATACCTTTTCGAACTGCTCGCCCACGACGTGAAAGGCGCAGGTGTGGTTGGGTCCTGCGGCCACCACCCAGAAGCGCACGCGGTCGCCCACCTTCACGCGGATCGGCTCGGCCATATACTGGCCCGGGCGTCCGTTGAAGCAGACCACGTCGGGCAGCGTGGCGAGCATCCGGTCGTAGCTGAACTGCCGGACACCGTTGACGGCGTCGCCGAAGTAGTACTCGCTCTGCACCAGCACGAACTCCTTGGCCGGCGGCAGCGGCTCGCGCGGCGACACGATGATCGCGCCGTACATTCCCGTTGCGATGTGCATCAGCACCGGCGCCGTCCCGCAGTGATACATAAAGGCCCCGGCATACTTCGGGGTGAACCGGAACGAGATGGACTGACCCTTGACCACGGACGCAAAGGCGACCTTGGGGTCCACCTGCGCCGCGTGAAAGTCCATTGAGTGCGGCATCGCGCCCTGATTGGTGAGCGTGAACTCCACCGTGTCGCCCACGCGGCAATGCACGATGGGCCCGGGGATGTTGTCCTCGAAGGTCCAGCCGGCCACGACCGTGTCCTCGCTGATGCGGATCGGCGTCTCCGTCGCGCGCCAGTTGAGCCTGATGGTGCGCGACGCCGAGAGTGGAGGAAGCTCTGGCGCGTACCGCGCGAACGCCGGCGGATTGACCGGGAGCGCGGCACCGCCCACCTGCGCGGGCATAGTGTGACTGTCGACGGCACTCGTGTCGGCTTCGCCTGGAGCGCAGGCGGTGAGCATTGCGCCCGCCCCGGGGATGGTCAGGGTCAGCAACGACGCGCGCTTGAGAAAATCCCGTCGTGATGCGGCGTCATTTAGCCCACCGAGCGAATCATTCATTTCGGATACCTGATTAGATTCCGACATATGGCGGACCTCACGGAAGTTGACATCGAACCACTGCTTGTTGCGTTCTATGATACCATCGCGCGCGACGACTTGCTCGCACCGTATTTCGCCGCGGTCGATATGCGCGAACACATCCCGACGATCGGCGATTTCTGGTCGACGATCATCTTCCACACCGGCCGGTATTCGGGAAACGCCTTCAGGCCGCATATGGAAATGCCCGGACTGACGGCCGCGCATTTTGCGCGCTGGGTCGAGACGCTCGAACACACCGTCGACGCGCGCGTGCAGGGCCCGCACGCCGACGTGATGAAGGCAATGGGCCATCGCATTGCGTACTCGATGCAATTGCGGCTCGGCATTCACCCCTTCGAACCGTTCTTTGCCGGCGACCCCGGCGTCGTGCGGATGGACCGCCGCGCTACGACTTGAGCGGGCGTTGCTCCATCACGCCAATCACGTTTCGCTCGGGATCTCGGCAGGTGCACAGCCAGATCTCGTGCGTGGCCGTCTTCCCGACGAGGTGCGGCCCATCATCGAACGGCACGCCGCGAGCCTTCAGCGCCGCATAAGCCGCCGCGCAATCCGGCACGTCGAAGTAAAGAATCGAGTTCGCGTGGTCGAACTCCGGGTGGCTGGCGTTCGTGAGCATCAGCCGCACGCCACCCGCGTCGAAGAATGCGAGGCCGTTCATTTCGAACTGCAGCGTGAGGCCGAGGCCGTCCCGATAGAACGGAACGGCATTGGCCACATCGTGCTGCACCAGTGCGATCTGCTGCAGTTTCCCCAACCGTAGTTGCTCCACAGGACCCCCGGGCGAACCCTGGCAGTTGGCGGCGGACGCCGCCCTTGCCAGTTAATTAGTAATGCTAAATATTACAAGTATGCCTCGCCTCTCCGCAACCCCTCCTGCGCGCCTCGACCCGATCGCCGAGCCGTTGCATCGGAGCACGCTTCATTTGCTCAGGCTCGTTCGCCGCGAGGACGCAGCGAGTGGGCTGAGCGCCGCGCGGCTCTCGACGCTCTCGGTGTTGGTCTTTGGCGGCCCCTGCACGCTCGGTGCACTGGCGGTCGCCGAGCAGGTGAGCGCGCCGACGATGACGCGACTCGTCCAGCAGCTCGAGGCGGAAGGCTTGGTGCGACGCACACCGGATCCGCGGGACGCACGCCGCGCGCCCCTTGCCGCAACCCCTAAGGCCGTCCGACTGCTTCACGCGGGCAGAGACCGCCGGCTCAGCGCGCTCACGTGCGCACTGAGGGTCTTGAGCGCTGCCCAGCGCAGCGCGATCGAACGGGCACTCCCTGCACTCGAGGCCGTGGTGGCCGCACTCCGAGAAAGGAAAATCGTGCCGACAGCACGCACCGGGCGCCGCCGACACGACTAACCCTGCAACGAAATCAGCGCCGCGAGCCTGGCCCCCTCGCGGCACGCGCGGCGCGCGCCGAGTCCACCATCGCCTTCACTTCGCGCATCAACGTCGGTCCGTGATACGGCATTCCGCCCTTGATTGTCCACTCGACACCCAGCGTTGACTCTTCGACGCCGTTCACCAAACGTGTCGTCCCGCCGGGATACAGCACCTTCATATCCTCGAGCGGATTTCCGTCCACGAGAATCAAGTCGGCAAGAAATCCGGCGCGCACGCGGCCAAGCCGGTTCTGCTCACCAAGAATCAGCGCGCCGTTGCCTGTGCAATGCTCAATGACCTTGAGCGGATGGAAGCCGGCTTCCTGATGCAGCTCCATCTCGCGGATCAGGCCGTAGCCGTAGAGCTGGTAGATGAATCCCGCATCGTCACCGCAGGCAATCGTGCCGCCCTTCTGTTCAAAGCTGCGCAGCGCGCGGAACCAGATCTGGTAGTTCTCACGCCAGTACACTTCGTCCGTCGAGCTCCAGCCAATGAAGTAGGAGCCGTGATTCGAAGGATCCGGCCTGAAGTACTCTTCCAGCGCCGGATGCAGGTAGTCGCGGAACCACGGCGACGTCTGCGCACGCTGCAGGTCGCGGCTGGCCTCGTAGATGTCGAGCGTCGGCACCCACGCCACGTTCGCGCGAATCATCGACGTCAGCACCGAATCCAGCAGGGTCGGGTCCGCCTCGCGCCAGAGCCGCCCCGCCCAGCGGAAGCGGTCCGTCTCGTCGTTGTAGTCGTAGTCGCTCGGAAAGTGCTGCCGTCGGCTGGGGATCGCCGCGTCGGGAATCCCGTACCAATGTTCGATCGTCGTCGTGCCGCCGGCGATGTCGTCCCAGACGTTGGTCTCTTCCACGCCCACGTGGTGCGCCACGCGCAGTCCCTGCTTCTTGGCTTCGTCGAGCATCGCCAGCAGGATGTCGCGGTCGAGGCCGGCGATCTTGATGCCGTCGGCACCCTGCGCCTTGAGCGTGCGCACGCGTTCGCGCGCCTGCGCCGGCGTCCGCACGTTGCCAAAGCGAAGGTACGCATAGATGCGCGGCGAGATTGCCGTGCCCGCACGCTCGGCCGCGCGGATTCCCAGCACGCCCTGTGTGGAATCGGCACCCACCTCGCGGATCGTCGTGATCCCCGACGCCAGCCAGATCCTGAGCGTGTAGTCGTAGGGCTGCGGATAGCCCGCGCGATGCGACTGCAAGTGCGCGTGCGCGTTGATCAGGCCCGGCAGCACGAACTTGCCCGTGCCGTCGATCTCCGCATCCGCGCGCGCGCGCCGCGCCGTGCCCGCGCGCACCGCCGCCGCGTTCAGGAAGTTCACCTGCGCAATCGTGTCGTCCACGATGATGATGTCCGCCGGCCCGCGCGCCGGCGTTCCGTTGCCATCCACGATGGTGACGTTGCGGATGGCCAGCGTCTTGGCGCGCGTGGCGTGCGTCGCGGCGGGGATGGGGGCTTGCTGTGCGGCTGCCTGTGCGGGACGCTGGGGCGGCGTCTGGGAGACTGCGGCGGGCGCAGTGAGCGCGGCCGCGAAAAGTACGAGCGAAAGACGGGCGGGGGTCACGACGGGAGAACTCCGGTCAGGGTGGAGGGTCGCAAACGTTACGCACGACGCTCTCCGGACGCTATGTCGGCGACCGAGCCTATGCCCCAGACTCGATCGGCTCCAACTCCTGAATGCGCCGCGCCTCGTCAGAACGGAGCGCGTGCCAGAGATCCCAGCCCTGCTGCAGCCCAAGCCAAAACTCGGCGCTCATTCCCGTAACGCGCTCCAAGCGTAGCGCCGTCCCAACGCTGACTCCGCGCTTCGCATTGATGATCTCGTTCAATCGAGGGAACGAGACCCCGAGCCGTATGGCAAACGCGGACTGCGTGATTCCGAGCGGCTTGAGGAATTCCTCGAGAAGCATCTCGCCGGGATGTGTCGGCGGCCGATTGGTCGGCAACCGCCGCGCCTCAAGGGCTGGCAAGGCGGCAACGCGCCTAGTGGTAGTCCGCGATCTCAACTTGGTCCGCATGGCCATCCTCCCACAGAAAGCAGATTCGGTACTGTCGGTTAACCCGGATGCTGTATTGACCAGCGCGATCTCCCTGCAAACGCTCCAACCGATTTCCGGCGGGTGCGGCGAGATCCCGAAGCGAATCTGCGAAATCCAGTTGGTCCAGCTTTCGCTTGGCGACCGGCCAAATCGAACTCGGACAGAGCGCCCGCGCCCCGCGCGTGTCGTACCCGTGGAAGATATCCCGGGTTGATTCGTTCGCGAACGAACGTATCACGGTAGGTATTATAATGGTTGGCGTTATACAAGGCAACCGCCCGACTGGGCTGACTCCCCAAGCCTGGCGATCCGAATCGCCAGGGCGGCACCACTGAAACGCCAGCAGGATCCTTCCGACGCAGAAGGGGCCAAGACGCTATCGCGCCCTGGCCCCCTCGCCCCGCAGCCGCGCTACGCCGCCGCCGTCTCCTTCCCCTCCGCCATCGGCTGCCCAACACCCTGCGCCTCGATGTGAAGCTTTACCTCGTCGGACACCATCACGCCCCCGAACTCAAGCGCCTGGTTCCAGATCAGGCCAAACTCCGAGCGGATGAGCTTGCCGTCGAGGACCAGCGACGTGCGCGGCATCCCCCAGGGATCCTTGATTGGCTCGGCGATCTCACCCTTGAGCGTGAGCGGCTTGGTGACGCCGCGGATCGTCATCTCGCCCGTGACCGTGAGGTCATCGCCCGTGCCGCTGATCTTCGTCGCCTTGAACGAGAGCTTCGGATGATTCTCCGCGTCAAAGAAATCCGCCGAACGCAGATGTGCATCGCGCTGTGCGTTGTCAGTGTTGATGCTCGCCGCGTCAATTTCCATCGTGAGTGCCGTCGGGACGCCGTCCTCATTGGTGGCGCCGCTGGCGGTGAACGACTTGAACGAGCCACGGACGGTAGAGATTGCCAAGTGCTTCACGGAGAAGTCCACGTTGGCGTGGGTTGGATCGATGTTCCAGATCATTATAGAGACCGGTAGAAGAAGAAAGTTGAAAGGAGAATGGTTCAAACGGTTTTGCTTCGTGTCTTCGTGGTGCTGTTACCGCAGGGGCCCAAGCGCCTCCTCGATGCCTGCGCGGTCCGCTTCAAGCCAGGATGGCAGCTTCAGCGATTCGCCGAGCGTCTCGACGGGTTCATCCACACTGAACCCTGGCCCGTCGGTCGCGATCTCCAGCAGCTGACCGTCCGGCGCCGAGAAGTAGATGGACGTGAAGTACTGGCGGTCCATCACCGGCGAGACGTTCAGGTCGAGCGAGAGCAGGTGCTCGCGCCACGCGAGTTGCTCCTCCGCGTTCTTGGCGCGGAAGGCGACGTGGTGCGTCTGCCCCGTGCCGGGGCGCGCCTTGGGCTGCTTCGGCGTCCAGCCGAAAAGCGTCCACGAGCTGTGCGGCAGCACGCGCGTCCCGTCGTAGTTGCCCCAGAACCAGTGCGGCGTGTCCGGGTCGTCCTGGTTGATGGTCTTCTTGATCAACCGGATCCCCAGTGCCTGTTCATAGAAGTCGCTCGCACGTTCGATGTCGTCCGTCATCCCTGTGACGTGATGCAACCCCGTGAGGGACATTTCGGACGTGATCGTCGGCACCGGCTCCGGATGCGTCGTCGCGGCGATCGTCGCTTCGTCGCGCGTGCCGCGGAGCTGCTCTGGCTTCTGCCTCATCACGTTCCTGCCGAGCTCGGCGATGGGTTCATCGAAGGCATAGCCCGGGCCCGCCGTCGCGATCTCCAACACCTGCCCGTCCGGGTCGCGGAAGTAGAGCGAGGTGAAGTAGCCGCGGGGCATCGGCCCCGAGGTCGCGATGCCGCGGTCGTTGAGATAGCGCTTCCACTGGAGCAGCGTCTCGTATGTGGCCGTCCCGAAGGCGAGGTGGTGCACGCCGCCGACGCCGAAGCGCCCGTGGGGCGCCGTGGGCCATTCGAAGAACGTGACCAGCGTACCCGGCGCACCCGTGGGATCGCCGAAGTACAGATGGTAGGAGCTCGGGTCGTCGAAGTTGACCGTCTGCTTCACCAGCCGCAGTCCCAGGACGCCGTGATAGAACGCGAGCGTGCGGCGCGCGTCCGATGCGACGAGGGTGATGTGATGGAACCCGAGGGTGCTTAGTGCGGACAAGTGACCTCCACCTGTTAATGTCTCACTACTAAGATTCTAGAGGGCCAGATAGTTCCCGTCAAGGGCGGCGGGTCAGCCCGGGCGGGGTTCCAGGGTGGCGGCCTCGGTCCCTAGGGTCTTGAGCAAGGCCGTCACCTTGCGCTGGTCGGCCAGACCCAGCCCGGCCATTGCCCGGCGGATGGCCTCGGCGTGGCTCGGGAAGATCTCGTCCACCAGTTTGCGGCCGGCCGCGGTGAGGTCCGCGTATCTGGCGCGGCGATCCGTCTCGCAGAGGGCGCGGCGGACGAGCCCGCGCTTCTCGAGTTTGTCTATGAGGAAGGTGATCCCGCCGCTGCTGACGAGGACCTTCTTCTGGACCTCGCCGAGGAGCATCCGACCCTTGTGGTAGAGGGCCTCGAGGATGGCGAACTCGGTTTCGCCGAGGCCGTGGCTGGCGATGTCGGCGCGAGCGTGGGCACGGACGGACTCGGCGGCGCGGAGGAGGACGACGTACAGCTTGAGGGCGACCGCGGTGGGGGGGTCGGGGAAGGATCCCCGTAGTGGTTCCATAGGTGTGGTTTTCATCTCTGCACTAAGATAACACCGATTGAGGGCGATGCTGATTTGACCATCTGTTAGCAGGCGCGCGGATGCAAGGATTCGGCCTTTCATCGGTATTGATCTCTAGCATATATTGGGGAGTTGAACGGACCCAAGGGACCCCTATGGCTAGAACCGAGAAGCGCAAACTGAAAGTTGCGGAACTGTTTGCTGGCGTCGGCGGATTCCGTCTCGGGCTTGAGCGGGTATCTGACGATTTCGAGACTGTATTTAGTAGTCAGTGGGAGCCACCTGGTACGCCGAGCAAGCAGTTCGCGTCGCACTGCTACGTCGAACACTTCGGGCCCGATGGTCACTCAAACGAAGACATCGCGCGTGTCCTTGACCGAGTTGAACGCGGCGACGCCAAGCTCCCTCGCATAGACCTTGTTGTTGGCGGATTCCCGTGCCAAGACTACTCGGTCGCAAAGCCGCTGAATCAATCAGCGGGCCTTGTCGGCAAGAAGGGCGTGCTCTGGTGGCAGATTCACCGGCTCCTGAGGCTACTCAAGGATGCCAAGCGACCAGCAGAGTGGGTCTTTCTTGAGAATGTCGACCGGCTTCTCAAATCACCCTCAACGCAACGCGGGCGTGATTTCGCCATCATGCTTGCTAGCCTGAGCGACCTCGGCTACGACGTTGAGTGGCGAGTCGTCAACGCGGCCGACTACGGATTCCCGCAGCGGCGGCGACGCGTGTTCTTAGTTGCACGCAGATCCCAGCGTGCACGGAGAACCGGTCGCGATGTCGTCTTCTCAACCGGCGTACTCGCTCGGGCATTGCCGGTGAATGGTGCACCTGCTCTCGGAATTGAAGATGCGCCACACTTCTCACTAATCGGCGAGCTTGACGCGATTACGAAGTCGTTTGGACGGGGGGTCGAGCGGACGCAATTCGGTTCCGCAGGCTTTGTTCGAGGCCGTGAGGTTTGGACGTATAATCCGAAGCCCGCCTTCGTGGGCAAGCGCCGCGTGTTACGAGACGTCCTCCTCCGGGAGCGCCTCGTGGACGATGCGTTTGCGATTCCCGCCACTGCCCTCACGAAATGGAAATACGTCAAGGGCGCGAAAGCTGAGGAGCGGACTCACAAGGCGAGCGGTTTCGTTTATCACTATATAGAAGGTGCCCTGCCATTTCCTGACCCCTTAAATCGCCCGTCACGGACAATTCTCACTTCCGAAGGCGGCGCAAGCGCAAGTCGGTCGAAGCACATTGTGGAGTCCGCTGCTGGAGGCTACCGGCGATTGATGCCTGTTGAACTCGAACGCCTGAACGGCTTCGAAGACGATTGGACGGCGACAGGTATGAGCGCAATTCAACGGGCTTTTTGTATGGGGAATGCGCTAGTCGTCGGGCTCGTCGAGTTAATAGGCGAGCAGATTGCTAGAGACTCCGAACTTTCAATTCAGGATGATATGCGTCGCCGCTCATGCTTAAGAGTGCCCCGCGTGCAGGCTATCGCTCGTTAGGCGGATGACCATACCTTCGACTTGAGGAGGCAGTTGATGACAGCCAAGAAGCGTGTGTTCATCAGCTTTGACATCGACAATGACGAAGGCACTAAGACGATGCTTGCGGGGCAGGCAAAGTCTCCGGATAGCCCCTTCGACTTCACGGACGCATCGGTCAAGCACCACCTGGCCGGGGACTGGAAGGAGAAAGTCAAACGCCGAATGGACAACACCGACCAGATGATTGTTCTGTGCGGCCAGAAGACGCACACGGCCTCTGGAGTTGCCGCCGAGCTCGAGATTGCGCAGGAAAGGAAGGTACCCTACTTCCTCCTTGCCGCCTACTCGGACAAGACATGTACTAAGCCGACCACCGCGAAGTCGACCGACAAGGTGTACAATTGGACTTGGGACAACCTGAAGAAGCTCATCGGTGGGGCGCGATAGGCTAGATGCGCAAGGCTCTAGTCGTTGGAATCGACTACTACGCTCACGCGAGCCAACTCTTCGGGTGCGTGAGCGATGCTCATGCCGTGAAGGGCATGCTTGAACGTCACAGTGACGGTTCCGTGAACTTTGACGTTCGGGCACTCACAGCTTCGAGCGCGGCAACTGCCGTTTCACGGTCGCAGCTAAAGGAACAGGTACGTGAGCTCTTTTCGGGAGCGCCCGACACCGCAGTGCTCTTCTTCGCGGGACACGGCTACATCGAGAACACGGGAGGATATCTTCTCGCAACCGATTCCAAGACCGGCGACGACGGACTACCGCTCGGTGAGGTACTTACGCTGGCGAGCACCTCTAGGGCCACGAATCGAATCGTTCTACTAGATAGCTGTCACTCAGGCGTGGCGGGAGACAACCCGCTCACGCCAGCAACCGCCGAGCTCACGGACGGCCTCACGATTCTCACGGCGTCCACAGCCGAACAGTACGCGACTGAGGTGAACGGGCGTGGCGTCTTTACATCCCTTCTCGTCGATGCGCTTGGCGGAGCCGCCTGTAATCTCGTGGGCGACGTGACTCCTGGGAGCGTCTACGCTCATGTCGATCAGTCATTGGGGCCATGGGAGCAGCGCCCGGTATTCAAGACGAATGTCAAGCGTTTCGTGTCCCTGCGCAAAGTGCAGTCGCCTGTGTCTCTTGAAGACCTGCGACGCATCGCGGAGTTCTTTCCGATCGCTGGCTCTCAGTTTGCGCTCAATCCGTCCTTCGAACCAGAGCGTGGACCGAACGACGAAAGAATGATACCGCCTGAACCCGCCAACACCTCTCGTTTCGCGATTCTGCAGAAACTGAACCGAGTAAATCTGGTAGTGCCAGTGGATGTGCCGCACATGTATCATGCTGCAATTCAGAGCAAGGCGTGCAAGCTTACTGCGCTGGGTGAGCATTATCGCCGTCTTGCCGTGGCGGGGCGCATCTAGGACGGCATGGCGCGACACGCTTGCTGCCGATGAGCGAGGATTCGGTAGCAGGTGTCGGTTGTGGGACCGCTGCAGATGTGGAGGAGCGGCCCCACAATCGCATTTTATGGGAGCGCTTGCAGCAGAATCCTATGTTAGACCGATACCGACAGGTCGATTGTCCCTTCTGCACGGAGATCGCAATGGCGACAACCATATACTTCGAGGAGACCATCCAGGATCAGGGTGGAAAGAAGACGATGGATGTTGAGCTCGGCCGTTCCTCTTACTACCCGCAGGATAGCATCTATCTAGTGGTTGACGGCAAGTCCGTAATCATGGACCGCGCAACTGCGACGAGATTCGTCGAGGCGGTTGTCTCGGTCGGCCGATATCATGGGCTCGTGGACTAATCCATCAAGCCCAGCGAGGACGAGATTGCGGTGCAGCAACCCATGTATGCGCGGGGTATTGTCTGGTAGGAGGTTCACATGAAAAGATGCCTGCTTGTTTCCGCTGTAGTCGCCCTCACGGCGCTGGCCTGTGCCGCACCGAGTACCCCGGTGTTGCCCGACCTCGCACAAAGCATCGACGGCCAGGCCGTCTAACTCGACCTCAAAGGTGGATTCTGGGCGATTGAGACCAACGATGGACGACTGCTCGACCCACACGAGTCGCTCCCGGCTGCCTTTCGAGCCCAGGGACTGCAGGTCCACGTCGCCACCCGGGCGCTCGATGGCTCTCTCTGCCTCCACCAAACCGGTCTCATCGTCGACGTCATCGAGATTCGCGCGCGATAGGGCGCATCCGCATCCTAACGACGTTTGATACTGCCGGCGGTCTGCGGGAACAACGGTAGGACCTAGACTGCACCCATGAGCCCATTATTCTCCATAACAATCTTAGCGGTGTACTCGGAGTTCAGCCAAAAACATTTCTTCGGCACGTGACCAACACTCGGCGCCTCCTCGGTGTCTGAAGAGTCTCGCCCATGCGGGCGAACATGGATGTACTTGGTGGCCGAAGCCGGGGGCAGCCGCTCTGCATCGCCACGCGCTATCCGCGCAACGTAGTCTTCCCACTCCTTGCGGATTCCATCAAACTCCGAAGGCGTCGGAGTCCAGAAAAACGGTGTTCCCCAGACCTGGGTATCCTTGGAACTCGCCCTCTTATCGCGAACCAAGGGCACAATCAGTAGCCGCTGAAGGTTCGACAGAAGCTCGGAATCCTCCCAGGTCTCATCCGCAACTCGCATATGGTCGAAACGCGGGAAGGACATCGCCTCGTAAGCAACACCCTTGGGCGAAAGTGGTATTGTCTTTACCCGAATCCCACGCTCCTCAAACTCTCGGATTCGCGCTCGGTTATCGCTCACGCCAATGGCCTGGCGCACAAGGACCGCTGCCGCCGATTTCCCGCCGTCGAGCGTCGTCTTGAGCTCCCTCGCGATATCCGCCAGTGTGAGCCCGCGAAAACGCCGGAGCTCTTGGAGGACACGACTCTCAAAGTCCTGAAGCTTGGGAATTCGAAGCGTGTCGTAGACAGATGTGACGTTCAGCCTAGATCCCGCGCACTCAGCTTCAAACAGCCATGTAGTCAGTGACTGCTTCAAGGCCCACGCACGTTTCTTCGCTTTGTGCTTGGCATTGTGAGGCTGGGACACCCATATCGTCTTGGCGCCTTTGGTACACGCACCAAGCAATCGTCCATCTCCTTCGGAAATGAGGTGCGCGTTTCCGGCACGAACTTTGGCGTGTACAGCGGTCCAGTCGTGTTTCAGCTGGGGAAGGACTTCGCTGTCTGGCGCCCAGAGGACGACCGCAGCAATCGTCATTCGCGCCGCCTCAACTTCGGCCTCATGCACATAGAATACAAATAGAATCTTCTTGATCTTCTCTCGGACACTGGCGTTCTCCCAGTGCTCTTCGGACAAGCGGAAGTAGTCAATCATGGTGATTACGGTGCGCTCCTTCGCACGCACTTTCCGCTTCCCGCGGAGAATCGGAACGACCTTCAGCTCGATGGCCGCACCGCTGAAATCAGGAGCCTGCTCATTATTGCGAGCAATGCCGAATGCCCGCTCCACGAGCTGACCAACGGCTCCCTTGTCTGTGACCCTTGGCGACTCCTTCGACCCGACGACGCCGGGAATCTCTCCAATGGTGCAGCCGACCAGCGCACGCGCAAGCGCCATAATCTCAGCCTCGGTGGCGCGCTGCGGGTCCAGTGGTTGGAGAGTGTGCGGCATTGCTCCTCGACTAGTGAGCGTTGGGGGACAGGTTCGTACTCATCGACTCAAGCAACCGATATCTAATTTGAGTCCGTGGATTCATAACCGTCACCCGCAACACCCGTCTCCCCCCAAGCACGGTCGTCGTCACCCACCCCGCCCCACTCCGATTGTACTCCTCCCGCATTCGCAGATTCTCCTCGTCATTCCCCTTCGCCCGAAAGCAAAGAATATTCGACTCCGGTTCGTGTACCGTCTCAAGCACATCCGCCCGCTCGGCCAGCTGCTCATACAAGGCGCGCGTGAGCCCGCAAAGATGATCGTACAACCCGCCAATTCCATCCGCCCCAAGCCGCTGTAGCGCCACCCAGACCTTCAGCACATCCGACCGCCGCGAACACTGAAAGCTGCGCGTCCCCATATCGAGACTCACGCCCGCCTCGTCGTCCGAACCAGTACCGCCCCGCGCCGCGCCGTGAAACAGATACGGCGCCTTCTGACTGAACGCCCGCTCCAAATCCCGCACGTCCCGCGCGAGCAGCATCCCCGCCGAGAGCGGCAACAACATCATCTTGTGCGGGTCCCAAGCCACCGTCCGCGCCTTTTCTATCCCGGCGAGCTTCCCGCGGTGCACCGTCGAGAACAACGCCGTCGCCCCGTGCGTCCCATCCACGTGGAACCACACGCCAAACTTCTCGCATAGCGAACCGATAGCAACGAGATCGTCAAACGACCCGGTCGCCGTTGACCCGGCAGTGGCAACAACCGCCATCACCGGCCGCTGCTCCTTGTGCAGCCGCTCGAGCGTCGCCTCCAACGCCACGACGTCCATCTTGAACTCCCGCGACGGCACCGCCACACAGTTCGACGTCCCAAGCCCCATCGCCCCCGCCGCCCGCGTCACGGCATAGTGCGCGTGCTCCCCGTGTACGATCACGGGATACGGCGCGCGAAACCCCTCGCGCCACGCATCGGGTTGTAGCTCCGCGCGCGCCGCAAGCAACGCAGTGAACGTCGCCTCGGTGCCACCGGACGTGAACGTCCCGCCGGCGCGCGGCCCCAAGCCGGCCAGGCCGGTCATCCACCCAATCACGCGTTCCTCAAGCACGGTCCCCACGGGCGACATCTCCCACACGGCCTGCGAGTTGTTCACCGCCGAAATCACGACCTCACTCCACACAGCCGCAGCCAGCGGCGCCGAGACTTGGTGCCCCATCGCCATAGGATGCGTGAGCCGATTCACATCGGGCATCACGTCGCGCTCAATCCGTGCAGCGACCTCGGCCAACGGCTTGAGCCCCATCGGCAACGGCTCATCAAACCGCGCTGCAATGGCCGTGGCATCGAGCGCGGTGGACACAGGCCCTTCACCGCTGCGCGTGTTGGCGTAGTGGTCAGCGGCAATCTTCATGAATGGCCCCGCCGCCTCGAGCGTGGTGTCGCTCTCGAGGGCGGCAAGGAGCTCGGCGGTGCGGGGATCTGTCATACCGTGCAAGAAAATAGATGATGCGCTTCGGCGGACAGGGCCCATATTGAGGTCGTAACGCCAAGACTCCTTTTGATGCGTTGACATCATTCACTTGATGCTTTAGCATCAAGTATGCGCACGACCGTGGACATCAACCCCGACCTCCTCAAGCAGATCCGAAAGCGTGCGGATGACTCGGGCCTCTCATTCCGTGAGGCCCTCAACCAAGTCATCCAGCGCGGACTGCGCGCGCCCGTCAAGTCGGCCGTCGCGCCGTTCGTGATGCCCGACCTCGGCTTCCGGATCAACCCGAGCTTCAACGTCGCGAAGGCAACCTCTCTCGCCTTCGAGATGGAAGACGACGCGATGCTCCGCAAGATGGGCTACCCGACCGACCGTGAAGCTGATTGACTCGAACCTGTTGATCTACGCGGCCGACACGCAAAGCCCGCACTACGCAAAGTCGCGGGCGTTTGTCGAGGACGCGTTCAACGGCGAGGAAGCGGTTGGCCTGCCGTGGGCGGTGCTACTCGCGTTCGTGCGTATCACCACGGGTCGGCGCGGTGGAGCGCCGCCGCTCGCCGTGAAGGACGCGTGTCGCCTGGTGTCCGTGTGGCTCGGACGGCCCAACGTAATCGTGCTCAATCCAGGGCCGGAGCACTGGCTGATTCTCCGCGAACTCCTCGAGTCCACGGGCACCGGCGGCAACCTGACCACCGACGCGCACCTCGCCGCCCTGGCCATCGAGAACGGTGCCGAGCTCTGCTCGGCGGACTCGGACTTTGCGCGCTTCCCGCGGCTTAAGTGGACGGATCCGACGCGCGCGGGGTGAGCGCGGCGTCAGCAACCGCCCGTCAAAGCGCCGCGAGCTCAAACCCGAGCCTCCGCGCCACCTCAAGCTGCCGCCGATCGTAGCTCGCAAACCGCACCGGCTCCCCAAGTCCGTTCAGGTACTCGACCGTGGCCACGTGAATGGCGTCCAGCGTCCGCAGCGGAAATGGAAACGGATCCGACAACCGCTCGAGCACGTCGTACCGCATCTCGACCAGGTCCACCCGCGCGAGCAGTTCCTCCGCAAACTCCAACTGCGCGCGATTCTCCTTCCGCGCGTTCAGTACGGTCCAGACCTCATACTGCAACAGGCGGCTCGACGTCAGTGGCTCCGCCCAGATCGCAGGCTCTGGCCGACGAGCCTCGAGGAGGACCTGGGCAAGGACCACAGACGAGTCCAGATAGATCAATGGTCGCCCCGCGACTCGTCGAGCCAGCGCATAACCTCCTCGAACGTCGCGGTCCCCGCGCTCCGCGGCACCTCCGTCGACACCACCTTCGCCGGGGTGATGATCCCCTTCCGCACCGCCTCCGCGTAGCGTTCGCTCACCACCCGCGGACTCCGCCCCGCACTCGGCGGCGAAAGTTCCGCCACGACGCGATCCCGGTCGGTCACGAGAATGGTCTCCCCACTCGCGGCAAGCTTCACGTACTCGCTGAGCTTGTTCTTGAGCTGCTTGATTCCAATGGCGCGCATACCATCAAAGTAGCTACCAGTAGCTACTTTGACAATCGTGGAGCTGTCTCCGGTGAGGGGTACCATTTCCGGCCATCCTAGCACCCCAAGCCGCCTCCCCTGCAATCATTACATTCTGCCAATGCGCCTACCCCTGCTCCTCACCGCGCTCCTCCCGGCCGCACTGTCCGCCCAGGCCGCCGACACCCCACGCCTGATTCCCATTCCGCGCGAGATCCGGTCGTCCGCGCCGGTCCCGCTCCGCGCCTCCATCACGATCAACCCGGGCGCCCAGGAAACCGACCGCTTTGCCGCCACGGACTTTGCCGAACGCCTCCGCGCGCGCGGCCTCCAGGCCACGGTCACGCCGGCCGTGCGTACGAACGCCTTCCAGGTCCGCATCCTGCGCCGCGGCACACCGGACGCCACCGCCGCCCTCGAGCGCGAGCGCCTGGCCTTCGATTCGGCAATGGTCGCCGAGGGCTACGCGCTGGTCGCCACCGCTGAGGGCGCCACGATCGTCGCCGCCACGGACGCGGGCGCCTTCTATGGAATGCAGACGCTGGCCCAGCTCATCTCCGGCGCGGGCGCCTCGACGGCGATTCACCCCGCCGTGATCCGCGACTGGCCCGCAATGCGGTACCGCGGCATCCAGGACGACATCTCCCGCGGCCCGGTGCCCACGCTCGAGTTCCAGAAGCGCCAGGTCCGCACCTTCGCCGCCCACAAGCTCAACATCTTCTCGATCTATTTCGAGCACACGCTCCAGCTCAACGCGCATCCGCTGGTTGCGCCGCCGGGCGGCGCAATGAGCCAGGATGACGTGCGCGAACTGGTGGCCTACGCCGCGAACTACCACATCACGATCCTCCCGCAGCAGCAGACGTTCGGCCACCTGCACCACGCGCTCAAGTACGAACTGTACCAGCCGCTGGCCGAGACGCCGCACGGCCACGTGCTCGCGCCCGACGCACCGGGGTCGCTGGAGTTCACGCGCGCGAGCTTCGCGGAGATCGACTCGCTCTTCCCCTCGCCCTTCGTCCACATCGGCGCGGACGAGACCTTCGAGCTCGGCAAGGGCCGCACGAAGTCGCGCATCGACTCGCTCACCATCGGCCCGGTGTATCTCGACTACCTCAAGGACATCGTCGAGGCCATCCGCGTCCCCGGCAAGCGGTATCTCTTCTGGGGCGACATCGCGATGAACCACCCCGACCTGGTGAAGGTGCTGCCCAAGGACCTCATTGCGGTGGGGTGGGACTACTGGTCGCGCAGCAGCTTTGACCGCTACCTCAAGCCGTTCCGCGACGCGGGGATGGACACGTGGGTGGCGCCGGGCGTGAGCAACTGGAACCGCGTCTTCCCCAACAACGCCACGGCACTGGCCAACATCCAGGGCTTCGTGAAGGAAGGCCAGGCGGGCGGCGCGCGCGGAATGCTGAACACGACGTGGGACGACGACGGCGATGCGATCTTCGATCAGGTCTGGTACGGCGTCCTCTTTGGCGCGGCCGCGAGCTGGCAGCACGGCGAGTCGAGCATCCCGGCCTTCCAGTCGTCGTTTGGCCTGGCCTTCCACGGCGACACCACGGGCAAGATCGACGCGGCGCACAAGCAGCTCGCGGCCGCGCACTCGGCGCTGATGCCCACGGGCACCGGCGACGCGGGGAGCTACCTCTTCTTCGTGGACCCGTGGTCGGCCGAGGGCATCGTCGAGACCAAGCGCCTGCGCCCGGTGCTCGCGACGGTCCGCCTGCAGGCGGAGTCCGCGCTGGTGAACATCGCGCAGGCGCGTCGGCAGGCGCACCTTCGCGAGCCCGAGGCGCTCGACGCGCTCGAGCTCGGTGCGCGCCGCATTGACTGGCTCGCAATGAAATTCCAGATCGCCGACGAGATCGCGCAGGGCGTCTTTGCCTTCACCGCGCCCGGACGCACCGACGTGGACTGGAAGGAACTGGCCGAGCTCACGGGCATCAACGGCAAGCTGCAGGATATGCGCGATGGCTATGTGCTCACGCGCGAACTCTTCGAGCGTTCCTGGCGTCACGAGAACCGTCCCTACTGGCTGCAGAACAACCTCTCGCGCTACGACGCGCAGATCATCACCTGGGTGCGCCGCATCGATGCGATGGACCAGGTGCGCCGACGCTTTGCGCGCGAGAAGAAGCTCCCCACCCCCGCCGACCTCGGCGTGGACGAGGCGCTGCGGCGGCCTATCGTACCTTGATGACGACCATCGGGCTCTCGAGTGCGGCGCGGTCCACCGCGCGCACCGCGACCCGGTCGGCGGCGGCGGAGATGGGGAGGTCGCGCAGCGCACCGCTCATCAGCGTACTCCGCCACGAGCCGTCACGCACGCGCGTCTGCACGAGCCACCACCGCGGAATCTCCTCCGTGGCCGGCGTGACGCGTGCGCTCCACGCGCCATTGGCCGCGCGGATCAGCTGCACCGACGGCTCGCCCTGCGGCGCCACGCTGAGCCACGGCGACGCCGGCACCAGCGCCGGCAGCATATAGACGCTCCGCGCGAGCCGCGTGGCGAGTGAATCGCGATTCTGCAGGAAGACTGTAGCCGAGAAGTGGACGTTGCCGGAGGCACCGGCCTCCGCGCGCGTGGCGATGATCTGCTGCTCGATCTCGCCTGCGCGCCACGCGGTGCGCGACGTCTCGCCGACCTTGCTGGTGTAGTTCCCCGGCCAGAGATGGCGGCCAAAGGCGTTCTGCTCCGCCCACCAGCGCAGCAGGATCGGATACTCCTGCCCGACCTGTGCCACGGGCCAGTAGAGCTGTGGCGAGAAGTAGTCGAGCCATCCCTCCTGCAGCCACTTCCGCGCGTCGGCGTAGAGCTCGTTGTACGCGTCAAAGCCGACGATGCTCTGTGGAAATCCGGGACGCCAAATCCCGAACGGACTCACGCCGAACTTCACCCAGGGCTTGGCGGAATGGATCCCCGCATAGAGCTCGCGCACGAGCGCATTCACGTTCTCGCGACGCCAGTCGTCGCGCCCGAGCGCGCCGCCGCTCGCGCGATACGCCCTGAATGTCTCGTCGTCGGGGAACTCAATGGGCCGCCCGCGCCGGTCGCGTTCGCGGTACGGATAGAAATAGTCGTCGATGTGTACGCCGTCGATGTCGTAGCGACGTACGACATCGAGCACCACGCGCACCGCGTGCGCGCGCACGGCGGGGTGCCCGGGATCCATCCACCGCTGTCGTCCGTAGGTACGCACCAGCTCGGGCCGCGCGACCGCGATGTGCCGCGGCGAGAGCGGGCTCTTGGCCGTGGTGTGCCGCGCGCGATACGGATTGAACCAGGCGTGCAGCTCCAGCCCGCGCCGGTGCGCCTCGGCCACGGCGTATGCGAGCGGGTCCCACCACGGCCGCGGTGCGATCCCCTGCTGGCCGGTGAGATACTCCGACCAGGGCTCGAGGGCGGAGGAGTACAGCGCGTCGCCCGAGGGACGCACCTGGAAAATCACCGCGTTGAGGCCGCTGGCCTTGGCGCGGTCGAGTAACTCACGCAGCTCGCGCCGCGCCACGTCCGGCGGAAGCCCCGGCCGCGACGGCCAGTCGATGTTCCCCACCGACGCAATCCACAGTCCGCGGAACTCGCGCGGCATTGTCGGCGGCACACAGGTGGCGTCGGCCAACGGGCAGGGCTCGGGCACGCTGGGCCCCTGCTGCGCCGCGAGCTGCGCCGCGCTCGACAGCGCGAGCACCACGATTGCGCGGCGCGAGAGGTTCCGCACGGTCACTGCACCACGTATGTGAGGTTACCGCTCGGATGCGCCGAGCACACGCCGCCGTAGGTGCCGGGGTACGCAATGGTGAAGTCGCGCGTCTCGCCCGCCGCCGCGCCAAAGAGCGCGAGCTGGTGGCGCACGGTGTCGGCATTGATCACGCGAATCACCGTGCTCCGCCCCCGCTTGCGCACGAAGAGCGTCTCGGGGAGCGCGGCGCCGGCGACGGTCGCCTCGCCGCCCGGCGCGATCCGGATCACGGCCGAGGGACGCGGCCAGACGTACGACGTCAGCGCGCCCGCGAGGAGCACCACGACCGCGAAGGCAAGACTACGGCTGACGGACACCGGCGCGCACCTCGAGCTGCTGCCCCGACTCGAATGAAAGGGTGGCGGTCACGGTGTCGCCGGCGACGAGCTTGCGATGCAGCCGTAGCAGCATCACGTGTGCGCCGAGCGGACGGAAGCTCACGCTGTCCTCGGCGGGGACGCGCAGCGCCCTCACGGGCGACATTCGCATCATCCCGCCCTGCTGCATCGAGACGTGCATCTCCGTGGCCTCGGCCTCGGCGCTCGCCACGCCCACGACCGTGTCGGGGGCGGTGCCGGTGTTGCTGAGGATGAAGTACATCGCGGTGGTGCCGCCGCTGTCTGCCGGCCGCGCCCACGCGTCGTGTCCGCTCAAGATCGCCTGCGGCTCCGCTGCCGCGCCGCCGCACGCCGCGGCGAACAGCAGCGCAAGAAGACTAGAGCAGCCTGCGAAGGTCCTGCGCCAATTCCTCACCACGCACTCCGGGTTCGTAGAGATACTTGAGCCGCCCGGCGCGATCGACGAGGAAGGTGTGCGCGGGGTGCGCCACCGTGTAGCCGGGACGCCGCGTGTCGCCTTCGGGGAACGCGCCGATCCCCCACGCCTGCTTCATCGCCTCGATCTCCGCCTCGGTGCCGGAGAGCCCCACAAAGGTGCTGTCGAACTTTCGCACGTACTGCTGCGCGACCTCGGGCGTGTCGCGCTCGGGGTCCACGCTCACAAAGACGAACCGCACCTTGGCGGCGTCAGCGCCCAGCGCCCGGCGCACGTGGATCCAGTCCGAGAGCGTCGTGGGACAGACGTCGGGACAACTCGTGTAGCCAAAGAAGATCAGCACGACCTTCCCTTGCTCGGCGGCGAGGTCAAAACGCGCGCCGTTGGCCTGCGTGAACCGCAGCGGCGGCGCGGGCTCGGCGTCGGCGATCTCGATCCCACGCATCGGCTCGCCGCAGCCCGCGGCGGCCAGCAGCAGCGTAGCGACGCCCATCCGAGCGGCGCGTGCGGTCAACGGACGAGGGCGGTAGGGGAAGCGGCTCATCCATTAAAGGTACCCACGGGACGCCCGATTTCTCTACGCGGAACCTCCCGGGAGTGGCTATCCTTAGTACAGCGCAATGACTTCGCTCGCCGTCGTTCTCTCGCTCCTCGTGGGCCTCACCCTCGGACTCCTCGGCGGCGGCGGGTCCATCCTCACCGTCCCCGTGCTCGTGTACGCGCTGGGCATTGAGCCCAAGCTCGCGGTGGTGATGAGTCTCCCGATCGTTGGCGGCGCGGCGTTCATCGGCGCGGTCCAGCATTGGCGGCTCGGGCACGTCGAGCTGCGCTCGGCGCTCCCCTTTGGCCTTGTGGCGATGCTCGGCGCCTTTGCCGGCGCGCAGTTGGCGCACCAAGTCTCCGGCACGACGCAGATGATCATCCTCGCGGCGGTGATGGTCCTCGCGGCGGGGTCGATGCTGCGCAGCGCGCGCGCGGACAATTCGTCACAGCCCCTGGCACGCCGGTCGCGGTCGGCGCTCCTGGCCGTGGGCGCGGCAACCGGGATCCTCACCGGGCTCGTCGGCGTGGGCGGTGGGTTCCTGATGGTTCCCGCCCTCGTGCTCCTCGGCGGCCTGCCGATGTCGCACGCCATCGGCACCTCGCTGTTGGTGATCGCGATGAACACCGCCACGGGCTATGTGGGGCACCACGGGACGGTCGTCGTGCCGTGGAATCTCGTGGCGTGGTTCTTCGCGCTCACGACCGTCGGCATCCTCGCCGGCGGACGGTGGACCGACCGCGTCCCGCAGCAGGCGCTGAAGCGCGCGTTTGCGTGCCTGCTGCTCGGGATCTCGGCGCTTCTCCTCTGGCAGAATCTCATCGTTCACTGAAGTCATCACGGAGTACGGGATGTTCCTGAAGCGATTCTACGATGAAGGGCAGGCGCAGGCGTCGTACCTGATTGGCTGCGGCGCGACCGGCGAGGCCATTGTCATCGACCCCAACCGCGCGCTGAGCCAGTACCTCGACGCCGCCAAGGCGGAGAAGCTCGCCATTACGTACGTGACCGAGACGCACATCCACGCGGACTTCGTCTCCGGCTCGCGCGAGCTCGCCAAGGCGACCAAGGCCAAGCTGCTGCTCTCCGCCGAAGGCGGCCCGGACTGGCAGTACGGCTTTGCCAGGTCCGACGGCGCCACGCTCCTGCACGACGACGATGTCATCAAGGTCGGCAACGTGCGGATCGCGGTGATGCACACGCCCGGCCACACGCCCGAGCACCTCTCGTTCCTGGTGACGGACACCGCCGTCACCGACGTGCCGATGGGGATCGTCACCGGCGACTTCGTGTTCGTGGGCGATGTGGGCCGCCCCGACCTCCTTGAGCGGGCGGCGAAGGTGGCGAACACGATGGAGGTCGGCGCGCGCGCGCTGTTCAAGTCGCTCGAACGCTTCCGCGCACTCCCCGACTTCGTGCAGGTCTGGCCGGGTCACGGCGCCGGTTCCGCGTGCGGTAAGTCGCTCGGCGCCGTGCCGACGTCCACCGTGGGCTACGAAAAGCGCTTCAACTGGGGCGTCGGCACCACGGACGAGCAGACCTTCGTGGAGATGGTGCTCGCGGGCCAGCCCGAGCCGCCATTCTACTTCGCGGAGATGAAGCGCATCAACCGCGACGGCCCGACGATCCTCGACGGATTCAAGGCACCGGCGCAGGGCGACCTCGCCGCACTCGACCGCGCGATCGCCGCGGGCGCGGCCGTGCTCGACCTGCGCCCCGCGAGCGACTTCGCACGCGGGCACATCCCGAAGACCGTCAACGTCCCGCTCAACAAGAGCTTCTCCAATTGGGCGGGGTGGCTGGTGAAGTACGACCAGGACATTCACCTGGTCGTCGCCGGCGCGGATGCGGCGCGCGCGGTGCGCGAACTCGCGATGATCGGCCTCGAGCGCGTGGCCGCCTGGTACGATCCCGCCGTGGTGCCGCAGGCACAGGCGGCCGGCCGCGCGCTGGGCACCGTGCAGAAGACGACGGCCGCCGAGATCGCGGCGCGCGTGGCACAGGGCGAGTTCCATCTCCTCGACGTGCGCAACCGCACGGAGTTCGTGCAGGGTCACCTCCCGGGCGCGCAGCACATCCCGGTCGGGCATTTGCGCGAGCGTCTCGCCGAGATTCCGCGCGACAAGCCGATCCTCGTCCATTGCCAGGGCGGCGGCCGCTCCGCGATTGCGGCGTCGGTGCTGCAGCAGTTGGGGATTGAGGGTCCGGTGGATCTCACCGGCGGCTATTCCGCCTGGGAAGCCGCCGACAAGCCGACGGCCCGCGGCGAAGGGTAACGAACGAGGGGCGGTCCGCACGGACCGCCCCTCGTTGGTTCTTCCACCCTTTCCTTAAGTTCGACCAGAGGCGCCGGTCGGAATCGAACCGACGAATAGCAGATTTGCAGTCTGCCGCCTTACCACTTGGCCACGGCGCCGTGCGCGAAAGTTAGCCGGGCACACCCCCCTTCTCAACTGACAACGCCTCCCGGACCGCTCGCCACGGCGGCCCGAAACGCGCAACCTTAGGGGGCCGGCACTCGTACGGCCCTGCAACCCGTACCCCATTTCTCATATGACCACCCGTAGAGACTTCATCGACCGCCTGGCCCTCGGAGGCCTTTCACTCACCGCCCTCTCAGCCATTCCCGCCTCACTCGGCGCGTTGCCCGTCGGCGCCCCGGCGTCCGTCCAGGGCGGGTGGGACACCAGTTGGAGCGGGAAGCTGACCGGCCGCGTCAAGGCCGTCTTCGACGTCCCCGAGGTCGAAAGCGGCTTCGGCGTCTGGCGCGCCTCCATCTGGGCAATGCAATACGAAGCCGTCCTCGGCATCCCGGCACGCGAGACCTCCACCGCCCTCGTGCTCCGCCACAACGCCATCATCCTCGCGATGCAGCAGGCGTTCTGGGACCGTTACGGCATTGGCAAGGCGCACGCGGTCACGCACCCACTCACCGGCGCGTCCGTCGATCGCAACCCCGCACTTCTCGACGCCACCGACGGCATCGACGAGCCGTATGCGAACTTCGCGCTCGTGCCGTTCCAGGCGCGCGGCGGCATCGTCCTCGCCTGCGACCTCGCGCTGCAGGACCTCGTCGCACTCATCGAGCGGACGGACAAGGTGTCCAACGCCGAGGCAACGCGAATGGCGCGCGGCTGGCTCGTGCCGGGCGTGATCCTCCAGCCGTCCGGCGTCTTCTCCGTGCTGCGCGCGCAAGAGGTCGGAGCGCTGTATATCCGGGCCAGTTGACCGCGACGCAGGGCCCGCACGACCGCCGGCTGCGTCCGTGACGCCCGGCGGCGCGCCGCGCGTGCAGGCGGGACGGTTTCGCCCGCTGATTGTCCGCGTGCTCGTGCTGGTGGCGGTCGTGGCGGCGTTCATCGCCCTCGCGCGTTCCGACACGCTGCACGAGGCGGTGCTCGCCCTCTTCGAGGCCGCGCGGCACAGCATCGAGGGGTACCCGATTCTCGGACCCCTGCTCTTTGTGGCGCTCGCCGCGCTCTCCGCGATGGCGGGGTTCGTCTCGAGCGCGGTGCTTGTGCCCGCCGCCGTATACGCCTGGGGCGCGGCGCTCACCACGCTGCTGCTCTGGATCGGATGGATGCTCGGCGGCGTGGTGGCGTACACGATTGCCCACACCATCGGGCGGCCGGCGGTGCGCTGGCTCGTGCCGGCAGCGGTGATGGGGCGTTATCACAGGCTGTTTGAGCCGCCGCCGCGCTTTGGCATCGTGCTGCTCTTCCAGCTCGCGCTGCCCAGCGAGATTCCCGGCTACCTGCTTGGCCTCGCGGGCTATCCGCTGAGCAGGTACCTCGCCGCGCTCGCGATCGCCGAGCTCCCCTGGGCCGTCGGCACCGTGCTCCTCGGCGTGAGCTTCGTCGAGCGCGACACCAAGATGCTCGTGCTCCTCGTGATCGTCGCCGTGGTTGCCGCGGCGTTCTTTGCGCGCGCGCTGCGGACCCGGCGGCTCAACTAGCGGCTCAGCGCCTCGTGAGGTTCCTCGCCGTAAACCCAAAGGCGTCGTCCGCCCACGCCGGAGCGTCCACCCAGAGCAGGACCGGGTACGCCAGCTTCGCGTGATAGCCGAGCTGCACCACGCGTGCCGTGTCGGCCCGCATCACCGTCGCGAGGTCGAATATCTCGTCAACCGTGCGCCAGCAGGCGTGGCCCGGCGTCGTCTGTACCTCGCCGGTGGAGAGCAGCGTGAGCTTCACAACCTCGCCGCCGCGCACTTCCACGCGTGCGGTCGTGGCTGGCACCCATTCGTTGCGGAACGTGAGATCGTAGTCATAGTCGTCGATGGCGCGCGACACCCAGAGGAGGCGCTGCATCGCCAGGTCGCCCTGAACGCCGGGGCTCGTGGGAACGTCGCGGCAGCCAGCGACGGTGATGACGATCAGCAACAGTGACGCAACCACTCGCATTGCATAGGTCATACCTTGAGTACCTCGGTGTGGTGCGTAGCGTCACACCGCGCCGGGTTGGCGCGCCATAGATTCTCCCCTCCTTCCCCCCTCGGTGCCCGGAGCCAGCCGATGCCACGCCCGCTTGCCGCCATTGCAGTTGTCCTCGCGCTCACGCTTGCGCTCGGCGCCTGCTCGTGGCGGGGCGCTCCCGCACGGGAAGCCGGCGGCGTCACCGACGCCGAGGTTGCCGCGATTGTGGTGGCGGCAAACACCGCCGACATCCTCTACGCCGACCTCGCGTTGGCCAAGAGCCAGGACGCGCAGATCCACACGTTCGCGACGATGGTAAAGAAGGATCACGAGTCCGTGAACGCGGCCACGACCGCACTCGTCACACGACTCGGCATCACGCCCAAGGGCAGCGAGGTGTCGTTTGATCTCCGCGACGACGCCGATACCAAGCGGCTCATCCTGCGCGACCTCGAAGGGTTCGCGTTCGACAGCGCCTACGCAGCCAATGAGGTGTCGTATCACGCGGACCTGCTCTCGGCCATCGACGGGCTGCTGATTCCCGCGGTGCAGAATGCGGAGCTCAAGACGCTGTTGTTCTCAGTGCGTGTGGCAGTAGCGGCGCACCTTGAGCACGCCACCACGCTCGCCGCCGCAAAGGCGCGTCGCTGAATTGCCACTACGGTTCACCCGTATATGCACAACAGGCCCGTGAGGCAACCGCATCGTAACCCGTTGTCTTCACTTGGCTTACGCTAAAGCGAGGGGTGCCTGGGCGCCTCTCGCCTTATTGCATATGCACCGAATGTCGATTGAAATTTGCAGAAACTGCACAAAATCAAGTGCATTTCGCAAAATTAGGCGTTGAATCGTGGAAAATTGCCACTAGATTTCGCGCATTCCGCAGGCGAAGCTGTCCACAATCAAAACCCTTTTCCAGCCAATGCCCACTGCTTCCACACCCCGCACGATGGCAATGCGCGCCATCGCCACAAGGAAGGTCGCTGAACCGGATGTCCCCACGATGTCGGAGAAGGCCACGCCGACATCTTCTTATTTCGGGATCAACACATTTGGCGCACGGCAGATGCGCGACAAGCTGCCCAAGGACGTACACGCGCGACTCGTCGAGTCGATTCGTCTCGGCAGGAAGCTCGACCGCGACATCGCTCCCGTCGTCGCGCAGGTCGTGAAGGAATGGGCGGTCTCGCGCGGCGTGACGCACTTCTGCCACTGGTTCCAGCCGCAGACGGGACTCACGGCCGAAAAGCACGACGCCTTCCTCTCGTTCGACGAACACAAGTTGCCGGTCGAGTCGTTCACGGCCGAGCAGCTCATCCAGTCGGAGCCCGACGCCTCGTCGTTCCCCTCGGGCGGCCTGCGCGCCACCTGGGAAGCGCGCGGCTACACGGCGTGGGACCCGGCCTCGCCGCTCTTCATTATGGAGGCGGCGTCCACCAAGACGCTCTGCATCCCGTCGGTGTTCATCGGCTACAACGGCGAGGCGCTCGACGAGGTCACGCCCCTGCTGCGCTCGAGCGACGTACTCTCGGCACGCGCCATCGAGCTCCTCGACCTCATCGGCGACAAGGGCGCGCACCGCGTCTACACCACGCTGGGCGTCGAGCAGGAATACTTCCTGATTGACCGCACGCACTTCGCGATGCGTCCCGATCTCGTGATGGGCGGCCGCACGCTCCTCGGCGCGCCGCCGCCGCGCGGCCAGCAGCTCGAGGACCACTACTTCGGCGGAATCCCCGAACGCGTGCAAGCCTGCATTGCCGAGGTCGAGTTTGAGCTCTACAAGCTCGGCGTGCCGATCGTCACGCGGCACAACGAGGTGGCACCCTGCCAGTTCGAGATGGCACCCGTGTTTGAGGAGACGGACCT
>CAYXQS010000015.1:0-19508 GCA_964466515.1 uncultured Gemmatimonas sp.
CGCGCGCAATCGCCTGGGCCGTGTGTACGTGGTCGCCGGTGAGCATCACCACCTGGAGCCCCATCGCGCGCAACCGCGCCACGGCCTCACGCGAGGTCGGACGGATCCGGTCGGCAATGCCGAGGAGTCCGACGAGGGTCCCGCGCCGTGCCACATAGACCGGCGTCCGCCCCGCATCCGCAAGACGCATCGCCTCCGTGTCGAGTGCCGACAGCGCGATCGCGTAGTCGGTCATCATCTGCGCATTGCCCACGACGAGCCGCGAGAGCTCGACGACCCCCGCCACGCCGCGGCCCGCGGCCGTCTCCACGCGCTCGGGTTCGACAAGATCCAGCCCGCGCGCTTCCGCGTACCGGACCACGGCCTCCGCCAGCGGGTGCTCCGAGCGCCGTTCGAGCGACGCGACGAGCCGCAGCAGCGCGTCGTCCACGTGGACGACCTCGGCGACCTCCGGCCGGCCTTCGGTGACGGTCCCGGTCTTGTCGAGAACGACGGTGGTGACATCGCCCGCGCGCTGCAGGGCCTCGCCGCCCTTGATGAGCACGCCGAGCTCGGCGCCCTTGCCTGTTGCGACCATCACGGCGGTCGGCACGGCGAGGCCCATTGCGCAGGGGCAGGCGATGATGAGCACGGTGACGGCGGCCGCAAAGCCGCGCACCGCGGCCCCTTGGCCGGCCAGGAAGAACCACACGCCGAAAGTCACCAGCGCCAGCGCGACGACCACGGGCACGAAGACCGCCGAGAGGCGGTCGGCGAGGGCCTGGATCGGCGCGCGGGTGCCCTGCGCGTCGCGCATCAGGCGGACGATGCGCGCAAGCACCGAGTCCTCGCCGAGCGTCGTCGCGCGAATCGTGATGGTGCCGGTTCGGAAGATTGTCGCGCCGATCACGCGCGCGCCGACGCCCCGGGTGACCGGCAGCGACTCGCCGGTGATCATACTCTCGTCAATCGCGCCCTCGCCCGCGACGATCACGCCGTCGACGGCAATGCGTTCCCCCGCGCGCACGACGACGAGATCGCCCGCGCGCACCTCGGCGATGGGCAGGTCACGCTCGGTGCCGTCGCGAATCACGCGCGCGGTGCGCGGCTGGAGCGACACGAGCGACCGTAGCGCCTGCGCGGTATTCCGCTTGGCGCGCGCCTCGAACGCGTTCCCCGTGAGGATGAACGTGATGATGAGGATGACGGCTTCGTAGTAGACATCGGCGGCCACGCCGCGCGAGGTGAAGAACGAGGGCGCAACGGTGGCGATGAGCGAGTAGAGGAACGCCGCGCCGGTCCCGAGCGCGACGAGAGTGTTCATATTCGCGGTGCGGTGCCGCAGCGCCTGCCAGGCGCGGACGTAGAAATGTCGGCCGGCCGTCGCCATCACGGCGGCGGTGACCACGAGCAACACCCAGCTCGTCCAGTGCGCGCGGTGCATCAGGGGCATCGCGGCCATTGCGAGCGCGCCGATGATGCCGCTCGCAATGGCCTTGTTCCGCAACACGCGGAACTCCTCGGCGGTGTCCTCGTCGCGCGCGGCCTGCTCTTCAAAGGCCGTCTGCGTCGCGTCCGGCAGCTCGGCGCCATAGCCCGCGTGCCGAATGGCGTCGACGAGCGCCGACGGCGCGGTCGCGGACGGGTCGTAGGTGACCGTGGCGTTGGCCATCATCAGGTTGACGGCGGCGTCCTCGACGCCAGGGGCCTGCTGGAGCGCGCGCTGCACGGTCGCCTGGCAGCCGGCGCAGGTCATTCCGGTGACCGGAATCCGCGCGACGGCACGTTCCTTCGTGGTGGGCATACATCCTCCGTAGGGAGGAATCTATATACCCCCTCCCCCTATATCAAGCCCTGAACCCAGAGGGACGTACCGATCCCGGCACCGTATCTTTCCCGTCCGATGCGATCCGCAACGCGCCCCCTGATTGGCCTCGCCGCCGCGGCACTGCTGGGCGCGTGTGGCCGGACGGACGAGCGGGACGCGGCCGCCAGGCAGGCCGCCGCGAGCATCGCCCTCGAGCGCACGCTCGACTCCCTTGAGGCGGAGATGCTCCGTTCCCTTGAGGCCAGCGACCTCCCGGCGCCATTCCGCGACGAGAACCGCATCCAGTTCGTGCTCGATGTCCGCAGCGAAGGCACATACTTCCGCGAGCTGCTCGCGCAGCGCGACGGATGGAACTACCGCTGGCCCGACCGCCCCGGCGACCCGATGCGCGTCTGGGTGCAGAGGTCGCCGCTCACGGGGTTCGACCCGTCGTACGTCGGCCTCGTGTACGACGCCTTCAGTGCCTGGGGCGCGACCGGGATTCCCATCCTCTTCACCTTCACACCCGACTCGGCGCGCGCGGAAATCCGCATTGTCTGGATCGATCGCTTCACCGAGCCCGCCACCGGGCGCACGCGGTGGACGCACGACCAGCACGGGTGGATGGTGCACGGGATGATCGAACTGGCGCTGCATCAGCCCGACGGCGTCGCGCTCGACCGCGACGGCATCCGCGCCATTGCGCGGCACGAGGTCGGCCATCTCCTCGGCCTCGACCATACGCGCGACACCACCAACGTGATGGCGCCGCGGATCTGGGTCACCGAACTGAGCGAGGCGGACCGTCGCACGGTCCGCCTCGTCTACGACCTCCCGCCCGGGCGGCTCCTACAATAGAAGGAGAAGGGCCCGGACGCGCGTCAGCGGACGCGCGCCACTCAGGGCTGATTCCACCGCATCGTGACCGTGCGCTGCTGCCGCGCGCGAATCACGCGAAGGATCGCCTGCCCTTCCTCGCTCACGCTGAGCAGCCGCGTGACCACGAACGGCGAGGTCGCCGCCGCGCCACCGATCTCGATGATCACGTCGCCCGACTTGAGGCCGGATTGCGCCGCCGCCGACCCCGGCGCGACCTCGTTCACCAGCACGCCCTGCTGCGTTGCGCGCAGGCCAAGGACGTTGCGCCAATCGTCGTCGAGCGTGCGGAACTGCGCGCCCGCAAAGTAGCTCACCGGCATCCGGGCGCTCGCCGTGCCGCCAAAGACGAGAACCTGCGGGCGCGCCGGTGCCACCGGCTCCGACACCGGCGGGGTCGGCGGCGTCCTGGAGACTGCCGGGGTCGGAGGCGTGGGCGGCGTGAGCATATACATCTGCCGCTGCCCCCGCGCATCCGCCGAGTCCACCATCCAAACGCGGCCCACGACGCCCATCTGCAACGGCTGCATCGCGCGCTCGATCTCCGGGCACGACGTCCTGAACGTCTCCGGCCGCGGCGCGATGACCAGCGCGAACTCGCGCGGCTCGCCGTTGCGCTCGACGCGCACCGCCACGCGCCGACCGGGCTCCAGCACATCGTTGAGGTCCGGGATCCCACCGCGCGCGTCCCGGCCCGCAATTTCCACGAGCACGTCCCCGCGCTCGAGCCCGGCGCGCTGCGCCGGCGAGCCGGGCTCGACGCTCGTGATCGAGGTGCGCCGCACGGTCACCTCGCGCCCGGTCAACTGCACCTCGGCGGTGATGTTGATACCAATGAACCCCGACGCGCGCTGCCGCTCCACGAAGCATCGCGCCTCGATCACGCTCATCACCGTGAACGCCTCGCGCGCCACGCGCTGCAATTGCTCGGAGAGCGCCTGCCGCGTCTGGACGTCGTTCGGCCCCGTGTTCGCCAGCGCGCGGACCAACTGACTCTCGCGCGCGCGCAACTGCTGAACGAGGCTCAGCACGTGCTCCGGGTCGTTCGCGTTCAGCCCGGAGAACGCCAGCGTGTCTGCCACGAGGAGCGGCCGCTTGACCACGACCGAGTCCCGGCGCGCCGGTGCCTGCTGCGCGTCGAGCGGCGGAGCCGCCATCGGCACCGCCACCGCGAGCGAAAGCCCAATCCACGCAGCGCGACGCATCAGTAGCGCTCCAGCCGGCGCGTCTCGGGGAGCGTCGCGCCAATCTCGCGCAGCGTCGCCTCGCGCGCGCCGAGCGTGGTGAGATAGTACTGGTTGAGCATCGGGTCCTGCGGCGCGCGGTAGAGTGCGGCGCGCGTCGTGGCGGCGATCTCGTCGAGCGCGGCGAGCCGCGCGCGATATGAATCCTGGCTCATCCCCACAAAGCGGGCCGAGGTGTCCTGCGACGACAGGAACGCGGCCGCATCCTGGTATTGCCGCTGCGCCACGGCCAGCGCGCGCAGCGCCTCATCGGGCGAGCGGTACGGCGCGTCCGTTGATGGCGCGGCGGTCACGAAGGGCCGGAGTTCGGGCGTGCCCGTGCCCGTCGTGCGCCCGAGGTAGGCGCCGCCGAGCACCAGCGCCAACCCCGCCGCCGCACGCAACGCCCACCCGGGCACCGCAGGGACAACCCCCCGCGACGTCCTTCGCGCCCCCTGTCCCGAGGACCCGGCTCCGCCGCCGCCGGCGCGATCGACAATCAACCCTTCCGCGCGCAACTGCGGCGCGAGGGACGACCACGCGGTGAGCGGTTCCATCGGAAGCGGCGCCATCGCCGACATCCGCGCGAGCCGCCGGAACGCGGCGACCTCCGCGCGGCAATCCCAGCAGCCGGCGAGGTGCGTCGCCTCCTCGGGCGTCGGGGTGTCGTCCGCAAACGCGGCGAGACGATCAATCGAAAGGTGCGACATTGACCTGGTCCTTCGTCGGCGAGGGGGCATCGACCAGATGCGCGAGCAGCCGACGGAGCTTCGCGCGTGCCTTGAAGAGCTGGGACTTCGACCCGCCCGAGGTGATGCCGAGTTCCTCGGCGATCTCCTCGTGGGTGTAGCCGTCGACGTCGTGCATCACGAACACCGCACGCGCGCCGGGGGAGAGCTGCTGCACGGCCTCGTCAATCGACTGCGCGAGGAACCCGCGATCCGGGTCCTCGTCGATGGAGACCGTGTCCTCCTCCATCATCACCTCGATCTTGGCCAGCCGTCGCACCGAACGCAGCGCATTGAGCGTGCGATTCACCGCGATGCGGTGCGCCCAGGTGGAGAACTGCGAATCCCCACGCCAGGTGGGCAGGGCGCGGAAGATCTGGATCCAGACCTCCTGCGCGATGTCCGCGGCCTGATCCGCGTCACCGACCAGCCGCCGCACGACCGCATCGATGCGGGGCGCGTGCTCTACCCAGAGCGCGCGCATCGCCGATTCGTCGCCGTTGACGGCGCGTCGGATGGTGAGGGGGTCGATGGCCATACCGTACAGTGACTCTGTCACCCGGTGGGGTACAAGGGTTGCCTCTCAGGCCGCCCGGACTAGACTCCGAGGGGTGACGGTGGACCGCCGTCCGGAGTCCCCTATTTGCCGTGCTGATCCCCCTCGTCCTCCTCCTCGCGTTCGTGCAGTTCGCCCCCCTCGCTCCAGGGGTGGGTGGGGGGGTCCCTGTGGAGGTCGCCCCGGTTGCCCGGGGGCCAGGCGTCCCCGTCCGGGCGCCCCGGACGGTGGGGATGAGCGCCGAGCGCCTTGCCGAGGTCGACCGGATCATCCGCCGGGGGATTGCCGTCGGGGCCTACCCGGGCGCGGCCGTCATCGTGGGACGCAGGGGAGCAGCCGTCCTCCAGCGCGGCTACGGCCGGCTGAGCTGGCCGTCCACGAGCGCCGCAGTTGACCCCGAGCGCACCATCTACGATCTCGCGTCGCTCACCAAGCCGATGGTCGTCGCCACGGCGGCGATGATCCTCTATGACGAGGGCACGCTCGACCTCGACGCGCGGGTGGTCGACATCCTCCCCGAGTTCGCGGGCCCGAACAAGGCACGCATTCGCGTGCGGCACCTCCTGAGCCATCACGCGGGGCTCCCCGCCGGCCGCCAGCTCTGGCTCACGGCGAAGTCATCGGCCGAGGCGTGGCAACAGGTGATGGCCGCGCCCTCGCAACTCCCCCCGATGCACACGATGACCTATTCGGACATCGGCGCGGCCGTGATGGGCAAGGTCATCGAACGCGTGAGCGGAATGCCGCTCGACCGCTTTGCCGCGGAGCGGATCTTCGGGCCACTGGGGATGCACGACACGTTCTATCTGCCGGCAGATTCGCTCAGGCCGCGCATTGCGCCCACCGAGACGCATCCGCCGCGCGGCTACGCGCTGCAGGGCGAGGTACACGACGAATCGGCCTTCACGCTCGGCGGCGTCTCCGGGCACGCGGGGCTGTTTGGCACCGCGCGCGACGTCGCGATCTTTGCGCAGATGATGGTGAACCGCGGCACCTACAATGGCGTGCGGCTGATTGCCGACTCCACGGTACGGCGGTTCACCGCGCACGTGAAGGACAACCGCACGCTCGGCTGGGAGGTCGCCGCCGGCGAGCGCGGGTCGGGGGAGTTCCTCACGCCCGGCTCGTACGGGCACGTGGGATATACCGGCACGTCCATTTGGATCGATCCCGAGCGCGAGCTCTTTGTGGTACTGATGACCAACCGGGTGCACGCGGCGCGCGCGCGGCGGCCGGGAATCATCATCGCCGACATCCGGCACGACGTGACGGACGCGGCGGCGCTGGCAATCGCCGACGTGCCGACGCTCCGGCAGGTGACCTGGCCGCGCGATTTCCGGGTGGATCAGGCCGCCGATTGGAACCCTCCCGCGCGCGTGGCGGTTCGTCGTCCAACCACCCTGCCGCGGCAGAGCGCCGCGTCGAGTCCCTGAGCCGCACCTTCCGAGTCACCCTTGACCGACCCCGTCGTCCCCCCGCTCGCCGCCACCGACGGCACCCCCGCGCTCACCGAGGATCAGGTGAAGCTCGCGTTGCGGCGTGTGAAGGATCCCGAGCTCAATCTCAACATCCTCGACCTCGGATTGATCTACGAAATCAACGTCGACGGAAACGACGTGACCGTCGATATGTCGCTGACGTCGCCCGGATGTCCGTCGGGACCCGAGATTATGAAGGACGCGGAGAACCAGCTCAAGGCGCTCGCCGGCATCGGGACGGTGACGATGAACCTTGTGTGGTCGCCGCCCTGGTCGCCGGAGCGGATCGAGCCGCGGGTCAGGGCGTACCTGGGATTCTGAGCCGGACGAATACCCAGCCGCCGAAGGCGGCGAAGGGTGCGATTCCCAAGATCCACCACCACGCCACTCGAGGGTCCGAGCCGAGCCAGAACGCCAGTGCAACCGCAGTCGCCACTGCAACTGCCGTCAATACCGTGCCGATGGGCGATGCTGTCCGTGGATCCGCGGCAGCGATGCGATCCGGCGATGCCGGCACGCCGACACTCAGGATACTAAGCCCGAAGAATGTTCCTAGGGCAAGGGCCTCGGGGATACGCTCCGACAACGCACCTCCAATCAATAGCGCCGCTGTAACCATTGTGACGAGTGTCGCGGGCACGCTTCGTGGGGCCACGGCATAGACCCATAGCGGAACCCGGTGGTCTTTCACGTCGCGTGGTGACCGCGACGAGCCCTCACAAGCCCGAACGCCAGAAGGATGCTACCAAGGAGCGTCGTTCCCCACGGCCAAATGATCGGCGCCAAAATGGGAATCGGGAACCCGAGCGCCAACCCCGAGAACGCGTGAGAGGGGACTCCATTCACATCGCTGAAGAGTTCAATCGAGTGGTAGACGGGCCACGACGATGCCCGAGCGGACCGAGGGATGGCTCGGTGCTCCCATCCGCCATCCGTCACCTGAAGCAGTTCATACTCGGGTATTCGTTCGCCGATGGCGCCAGTCGCCTGCCGAGCGATGATTACGCGCGTCTCCCCACTGTCGCGATCCCGAAAGCGCGTTGCGCTCAGCCAACCGTGGTACCGGCCAAGGCCGTATCCGCTGGGCCGCACTCGAATGCGCTGCGGTTTGAAAATCACGGAATCGTCTAGCGTGACCCACACGACCGCCGTCAGTCGATTGTGCGCATCCAAGCTCTCGCTCGAGTCTCGTATCGCCACGGTTCGCCCACCAAACGAAACAGGGGTTGTCAGTAGCGAAGTCGTCTCGTACCTCTCACTTCCGGTGACAGCAAAAGCGAGGGCTCGAATGGATTGCACCGTTGAAATGAGGGAGACGGCGAGCAATGCCGCTCCTACTCGACCATACCTAGTCATCGAGGACCCCCAAGCGCAGGAAGTGCCTTGCAAAGGCGGATTTACTGGAGCCCGCAGTTCGAGCTCGTCATCTCGCCCATAAGCTCATTTTGCTGCTGCTCAATGTCATAAATCAGGCGATTGATTCCCAAGAGGAAGATCCAACCGCCTACCCGAGTACGCGCATTCGACTGGTTCAGCAAGGCCATACTCCCGTCCGGCATTTTGCGAAAGATGTCAAGATTCGGGAAAGCATCGCGAATAACATGAACTGGGTGCCAACCAAGCCCATCGCGCGCATATCGAATTTTGGCGTCAATCGTAGGGCATCCTGCCTTGCGCGTCGACTCAGGCACGCCGCCGGGGAACATCCCCAAAAGGTAGTATTCCCAAGTTGCGCAAAAGGCGTTTGCGATGCTTATCGTCACTTCGCGCGTATTCTCATCCGGAATCTCGATTTCCAGTGATTTGATCTGCGCCCACGGGTTCGCCGGAAATCCGATTGTGAATACATGCGGAGCCGACAGCCTCCAACTGAAGGGAATCAGCACAGTCGATCCGTTCACAAAAATATTCACCGTATTGTTGTCAAAGTCGTCGAGTACGAAAACCTTAGACTGGTGAATATTTGCGTAGGGGTCAGTTCCCCGGTTGTCTCCAGCCATAATTGTGGCAGTGGCTGTTGCGATGTAGAAATCCAAGCAAGTCTGCCCTGGTGTCATCAATGAGTCCGGGCATACGTTCGTCGCGTCAAAATCTTGAGCTACTCCGCCGTTGCCAGCCAGCAGCTGTAGCATAGTAAGTAGGTCTTGACGTACAGCCTCGAGCTGATGCCATGTCTCCGAAAGAACAGCACAGGGGTGTATGTTGCCTTCGAAGGAAACGAACTCAACGTCGAGTTGGTTGGACCAATGACTTAAGGCCGCCCAAATTCCTGCGATTGCGCGCATATCAAAAAACCAGTTTCCCCACGGTGATGCCGTGACGGTGATGGTTGCCATAGTATGAACGCCGCCGAGAGACGCTTCGGGAACGCCAGTTCCTTCAATCGCTCGTAACGAGGGATTGGCGATTGACTTCCGTCGAGTCCCAGCACTCAGGCTGAGTCCGGCAGCTTCAAGTTCTTCGGCGATAAGTGCCCGCATCGCAAGATCGCCGGCATCAATGTCGACGGCATTGAGTGCACGCTCGAAGTACCCTCCACGTGCGAGCTGCTGCGAAACTGCATCCCGGATGGCTATTGCAGTCGGCGCAGGAGCATCAAAGGGTACGGCACAGACTCCTTCCACGACTGTGGACCCCGCACCGAAGTCGTGTGACGGAATATTGACGATTCGAAACATCTCGTGCCGATCGACGCCTCGACTAAACCGTCGACCTCGAATTGACCAGTCCTGTGGAAGTCGCCCACGCTTCAAGGTTATTAGCCGCTTTTCTCCATTCGCGTCTTTTACGACAACGCCACACCCAGGCGCATCGGCCAAGAAATTCATGCTTGCTTCTGCCACGACTACAGTCGGCTCCGATCCTTGGCACGCGGCTGTTCCGATACAAAGCCACGCAATGACGAGGATTCTCCAATACGGCATCAAGGACTCTCCGTTACAGTTACCGTTGACAATCCCTTCCTATTCCAACTCTGCGCCAGTGCTGTTTTGTGCCACCGCTCGATTGGTAGTTGTGTCGTCAGCACGATTCGAGCACTAACCCAAACCGTCAGCCTCGCCCCGGAACTGCGGCGATAGCTGTTAGCCGTCAATTGAAACGGCTAAGTGTATGTGCCGAAGAACCACGTCAATCCGAATGCGTAGAATATCCCGCCGCAACTAGCGTGTGAAATCACGACATTGCCAGGGCGCCCAGCAGCGCGATTGAGTCCAGTGAGAATGCTTTCTCGACGCGCGGTGTTCACCAGAAGGAAGAATGCTCGGGGAGAAGCGACACCGACGAACCCAGTCAGTCATCCACTCGGTTCTCCCCTACGTCCTCCGTGGCCAAGTGCAGTTCGCGGATGGACTTACTCCCGATACGGTGACTCTGCCGCCGCCTTCTTCCGCCACGGCCTGAGCGCGTCAACGTAGCCCTGTCCCAGTTCCTCGATCTGCCAACGCCGGAACTCGGGGATCACGCCGATCGCGGCGGGCTCGGGCGGCATCAGCCGCGCCACCGCCTCCATCCGCTCGCGCGAGTTGAGGACGCCGGGATCGATGTCGAGTCGCGCCGCCGCCGCGTCGCGCACGGCCTTGAGTGCGCCAACCTTATGATCGAAGTCCGGATCGCGATCCCACCGCGCGCCCTTGGGGAACTTCGGGAGCTCCTCCTCGGGTACGACGACCCCGCGCGCGATCGCGGCGAGGATCTCGTCCCCCTGCCGCTCGAGGATCCCGCGCGGCATCCCCTTGAGCTTGCCGAGCGCGGACCTTGTATCGGGCGTCGTGCGCGCGGCCTCGAAGAGGACGTCGTTCGACACCACGCGGAAGGTCGCGCGGTCAAGCTTGAGCGCGGTCACGTCGCGCCACTGCACGAGTTCGCGGAAGATGGCGAGCTCGCGCCGCGACAGGTCGCGCGCACCCTTCACCTTCAGGAATCCGTTGCCGCCCTCGTCCGCGGCCCAGCGAATCGTCTCAAGGCGCTCGAACTCCTCCTTCGCCCACGACAGCCGCCCCTTTGCCTTCAGTTCATCGTGCAACTGGTCGCGGAGGCCGAGGAGGTGCATCGTGTCCTGCGCCGCATAGTCGAGCATATCGTCGGTGAGCGGACGCATCGACCAGTCGGCGCGCTGGTGCTTCTTGTCGAGCTTGAGGCCGAACCGCGATTCGAGCAGCGAGGCGAGACCGAACGCCTTCAACCCGATGAGCTGCGACGCGATCCGCGTATCGAAGACGTTGCGGATCTGCCATCCGTAGTCCTGATGCAGCAGCCGGAGGTCGTAGTCGGCGTCGTGAAAGACGACTTCCACGTTGGGATCCTCGACGATCTCGCCCAGGAGCGCGGGCTTGGAGATCGGCAGCGGATCGATGATTGCGTGCCGGTCGGCCGTGGAGAGCTGGAGGAGATAGATCCGGTCGACGAACCGATGGAAGCTCGCCCCCTCGGTGTCGAGCGCGATCCGGGACGCCTTCCGCACGCTCGCGAGCCAATCCCGGACGGAGGGATCGGAGTCGAGATAGGCGGCGGGGGAGGCGGAACGAGGCACGGCGGTCGGGTGGGAGGGAAGCTGGCTCCCAATCTAACGCCCGGACGGCGGACGGCCCGCGGCTTGCCCTCGGCCTCGGCGTGGCCCACCTTCCGCGATGCGCCCAACCACGTCCGCCCAGGCTCCCGCCCCCGAACGCCCCCTCGACTCCAAGGACCTCGTCCGCGCGGCGCTCATCGTCGTCGCCACGCTGGTGGGGCTCCAGCTCCTCTGGGCGGCACGCTTCCTTGTCCTTACCGCGTTCCTCGGCGTCCTCTTCGGGCTTTCGGCGGCGCGCGCGGTCGATTGGATCGTCCAGCGCGTCAAGATCAAGCGCAGCATCGCGGCCGCGGGCGTGGTGGGCGGCGTGCTCGTCTTCCTCGCCCTCATCGGCATCTGGACCGGCCCTGAACTCGTCGAGCAGTCGCAGGAACTGCGCACCAAGCTCCCCGAAGCGGTGGTGAAGGTGGAGGCGTGGCTCGTTGAAAAGCAGCCGCAGATGCTCGACCTGATTGCGCCGCCGGACTCGGCCGGTGGGAGCCGGCTCGTCCCGGTACTCTCCAAGAACATCCCCACGCTCACCGATTTCGTCTTCGGCGTGCTGCAGTCCACGCTCCTGGTGGGCGCGGCCGTGATTATGGTGGTGTTCCTCACGATCTACATCGCGGCGGATCCCGAGGTCTATCGACGCGGCACGCTGCTCCTGATCCCGCCCGACAGGCGCGAGCGGATCGCCACGTTGATGACCAGGATCGGCGCCACGTTGCGCACGTGGTTCGCCACGCAGCTGATCGCGATGGTGGTGATCGGCCTTGTCACGACGCTCATTTTGACGGTCCTCGGCGTGCGCGCCGCACTCCCGCTGGGCGTGCTTGCGGGACTTTTCGAGTTCGTGCCGAACGTCGGGCCGCTGCTCGCCGGCGTGCCGGCCGTGCTGATGGGCTTCGTCGATTCGCCGCAGAAGGCACTTATCGTGGCGGGGGCGTACTGGGCAATCCAATTCGCCGAGAACAACCTGCTCATTCCGTACCTGATGAGCGAGCAGCTCGACCTGCCGCCGGCGCTCACGCTCGTCACGCAGGTGGTGATGGCGTTCGTGTTCGGGTTCCTCGGGCTCTTCGTGGCAATCCCGCTGCTCGCGACCGCGGTGGTGGCCGTGCGTACGCTCTGGGTCGATGAGGAGCCGCCATCGCTCCCGGAGATGGCGACCCCGGTCGGCGGCGGGACCGAGCTGTGATTGTCGCCGCGCGCTCGGGCTCGGTCGGCTACGACGAGGCCGGGGCCGGCGTGCCGGTGGTGATGCTCCACGGCTTCCCGCACGACCGCACGCTCTGGAGCGCGCAGCTCGCCGCGCCACCCGCGGGCGCGCGACTCATCGCGCCGGACCTCCCCGGCTTCGGCGAGAGCCGTCCGCTCGATGTCCCGTCGCTCGACGCCTGGGCCGACTGGACCATTGAGTTCTGCGACGCCCTCGCGCTGCCGAAGGTCGTCATCTGCGGACTCTCGATGGGCGGATATCTCGCCTTCGCGCTCTGGCGCCGCCATCCCGAGCGGGTCCGCGCCCTCGTCCTCGCCGACACCAAGCCGGGTGCGGACTCGGAAGAGGGCAAGGCGAAGCGCCGCGAGCTGCAGGCGCTCGCGCTGGCAGGGGGCGCGGGAGTCGTCGCGGAACAGCAGCTCCCGGGAATGGTCGGCAAGACGACGCGTGAGACGCGACCGCAAGTGGTGGCGATGCTCGACGCGATGATGCGGAGCGCGCCGGTAGGGGGAATCGTCGACGCGCTGGATGCGATGCGCACGCGCGACGATTCCACACCGACGCTCGCGACAATTTCAGTCCCGACGTTGGTTGTCTGTGGCGCAGAGGACGTGCTTACGCCGGTCGCGGAGTCGGAAGCGATGCACAAGGCGATTCCCAGGAGTCAGTTGGCGGTAATCCCCGGCGCCGGGCACGCGAGCTGTCTCGAGCACCCGGCGGCGTTCAACGCCTTGCTCTCCGGCTTCATCACATCCACTTTTGCCGGCCTCCCACCCCGCACAGGACCGGACACCTGACCACCACCACCATTCCTGCGGCGGCACCCTGCGCCGCCGAACTCTGTAGCTCGGCGCGCGTCGGCGCCGTCCTCTTTCGCAATCGTGGCTGGCTTCCCGTCCCATTCCTGCTCGTCCCACTCATCGCGCCCGGCGCGATGTCCCCGCGCACGACCTGGATTGCCGCCGCCCTGATGCTCGTCGGCGAAGCGTGGCGTCTCTGGGGCGTCGCGACCGCAGGGACGGTCACCCGTCGCCGCTCGCGCAACGTGCAGAAGCTCGTCAGCCACGGCCCCTTCGCGTGGAGCCGGAATCCGCTCTACAACGGCAACTTCCTCATCTGGATGGGGATCATCACGCTGAGCGGGGTGTTGTGGTTCCTCCCCGTGGCCGCGGTGATCTTCGCGGTGGAGTACTTCTACATCGTGCGGTATGAGGAAGGCGTGCTGGAGAGCATCTTCGGCGAGGAGTACCTCGCGTATAAGTCCCGCACGGCGCGCTGGATCCCGCGAGTGCCGGCTGGCGGAAGCGACGGAGAGTTCTTCTGGAAGGAAGCGTGGCGCAGCGAGGTCAGCACCTTCCTCCAGTACATCGTGATCATCGGGCTTTTCGTGCTGAAGGATCGACTGCTCTAGCGGGCGGAGGATCGCGGGACGTGAGAAAGGCCACCCAAACGGGCGGCCTTTCTCGTATCCCCCATCCCATCCCTGCCGTCCCGCGTTCGTGCGCAGTCGGGCGGCCTACCCCTTCACGAGTACTGCAGGTACCGCCACAACCCGACGAGCCCGATGACGCCGCCGGTGACCATAATGATGGTCCCGCCGTCTCCGCCGACGATGCTGCCGACGATCACGGCGGCACCACCAACGATCATCCACGACACATCACGGCGCGACGCGGCGTGCTGCATACTCGCCATCGCCGGTGGCGCGGCCACTGCGCGCGTGACGCCGGACTGCACCATCAGCGGGCCGACGAGCGGCGCGGAGGGCTGCATCGGCGCGGCGAACGCCGTTGCCGTCAACGGGCTGGGCACGCCGCCCTGCGCCACGGCCACGACCGGCTGTGCGACGGCGGCCGCGAGCGCCACGACGGCCACACGATACCACGGGATTCCCTTCATATAGACGTGCTCCTGTAGGGGTTCGGTCAGTTGCCCGCGCGAGCGTTCGCGTTGGCGAAGATGGCGACTTCGATCCGCCGGTTCAGTTGACGGCCGGCTTCGGTCTCGTTCGAGGCCACCGGTTCCATCTCACCACGCCCCGCGGACTGTACGCGGCTCGCGCTGATGTTGTAGCGACCCAGGTAGTTGACCGCCGCGTTCGCGCGGCGCACCGAGAGGTCCTGATTGTACGCCGTCGCGCCGAGCGCGTCGGTGTGCCCGACGACCAGGAGCGAGGTGTTCGGGTACTTCCGCAGACTCGCGGCCAGGTTCTGCAGGTTGACACCAGCCTCTGCCCGGATCCCGTCGGAATCGAAGTCGTACATCAGACCCGACGCGAAAGTCACCGTAATGCCCTCGCCGACGCGCTCGATCGTCGCGCCCGGGATCTCGAGCTTGAGCTCCTTCGCCTGCTGGTCCATCTGATGGCCGATGATGGCGCCGGTCGCACCGCCGACGACTGCACCGATGATCGCGCCGCGCGCGGTCGATCCGGTGTTGTTGCCGATGATGCCACCGACCGCGGCACCCGCGCCGGCGCCAATCGCAGCGCCGCCTTCGCGCTTGCCCCACGTGGCACACGCCGTCGCGGTGAAGGCGAGCGTCGCCAGAACGACGGCGCGGACCACTCGGGTACTGCGTCCTGCGGTAGTGCTGTGCATTGGGACCTCATTGGAAAGGGCGGCCTGCGGGGGCGTTCAGAGGAGCTTGCGGCCCGACAGGACGCGGAGGACGAGCACGACGAGTGCGACCACGAGGAGGACGTGGATCAGACTGCTGGCCACGAAACCACCGAAGTAGCCGAGCGCCCAGAGGGCGACGAGAACAACGATCAGGAGTTCGAGCATATCAGTACGCCTGCGCATAGGGTGAGCGAGCTAGAGCTTGCGGGTAAAGCCAACGAACAGGAACGCCGTCCCGACGACCATCGCGCTGCCGGCCATCCAGGGCGCAATCGTGTTCTTCTGCTTGGCAGTGATCTCGACGCCGCCGATCTCAGCGACCTGCCGTCGGGTGGTGAAGTGCCCGCCCTCGAGAAGGGCGTAGCCGCCCCCCGCGAGGAGGGCGACACCGATGAGGACCACAAGAGCGGACTTCATCGGTCGGCCTTACTTCGTGACGAGGTACGGATTCGCAATCAGGAGGCGGAACTGCCCGCGGCGATTGGCCGTGTTGGCGACCTCGCTCGGACCTTCGACGAGGAGGTTGTTCTCCCCACGCGTGGCGATCTCGACCCGATCGGTATGGACGCCGCGCGAGACGAGGTACGCCTTCGCCGCAGTCGCGCGGCGCAGGCCGAGCGCCATATTGTACGCGTCCGTGCCCGGGGCACTCGCGTAGCCGGTGATGACGATCTTCATCTCCGGGTTCGCATTGAAGATCGCGACCTTGTCATCCAGGATCGCGCGCGAGACGTCATCGAGGTCCGACCGGTCGCGCTCGAAGTGGACCATCTCGAGCATCGTGGCCAGCGCCGCCACGTTCGACGGTGTCATCCCGACGACGGGATGCTGGACGAGCGAATCACGCAAGGCGGCGTACCGCGCGTCGTTGGCACGGAGGCGGGCGGTCTCGGCAGCGCTCACCGAGTCGTAGCGCACCACGGGCGCCGGGGCGGCGGCAGTCCGATAGACCGTCGTGTTCTTGCCCTGCGGACGACGGTAGAGCGAGATCCCGGCACGGAGATTGCTATGCTGGGCGTCGTCATTGAAGTGCATCACGTAGTCGAGGCGCAGCGCTGAGGTCTCGGTCATCCGGATCTTGCCGCCGACGAGCGCGTGGAATCCGAAGTTCTGGTCCTGGGCCGGGCCGCTGACGTTGGCATCGACGTGGCTCGCGCCGCCGCCGAGGATCAGCGACGCGCGACCGACCTTAATCGGAATGAACGCGAGGCGCGCATCCAGCATCATAAACGAGCGGTCCGCCAGGCCCGCGGGACGCGTGGCGGTGCCACCGTTGACGTCGAACTCGATCGACCAGCGCGGGTCCAGGAAGGCCCCGATCCGTCCGCCGAACCCGATGGCGTTGTCCATCTGGAAGGCGTTGTCGAACACGTTATAGCTGGCGAAACCGCCGAACTCGATCGTGCCGCGGTCCTGCGCTGCGGCGGGGAGGGCCGCGATGCACATCGCGGCGCCAAGGATGAATGTCTTCTTCAGCATATGGAGCTCCTGTTGTGCGGCCGATTACGGCAGCGTGATGGTGTTGCTGGAACCGAGGGAGACGCTACCGTTGCGGGCCAGGGCCCGGCCGAACAGCGTTGCGGTGTCAACGAGCGTGATGCTGGTCAGGGCGAGGATGTTGCCCTGCCACTGCGACGCGGTACCGAGGGTCGCCGAGCTGCCGACCTGCCAGTACACATTCTTCGCCTGCGCGCCGTTGATGAGGACGACGTCGCCCGCGGTGGTCAATGCGCTTCCGGCCTGGAAGACGAAGACCGCATCCGGGTCGCCACCGCCGTCGAGCGTCAGCGGGCCGGTGACGCCGATGCCGATCGCCGAGCAGTAGACGCCGGCGGGCACCGTCGTGCCGCCGAGATCGGCGACAATGGCATTCGCCGGCGGACACGCAAGCCCGGCGAGGGTGTTGTACGCGGCGGTGAGGTCGAGCTGGGCCTGCGCCGCGACCGCGTTGGCCAGGTTCGCGACGCCGGTGAAGACGCAGGGACCGAAGCCGGTGAGCGTGTTGCCGGGGCTGACGCCGATATCCGCATCGATCAAGCCAGCGGTGATGCAGGTGATATCCGTACCGGCCAGGATGCCGTGGAACTCGGCAGCGCCGAGCGGAACGAACGGCGGGGTCACGACGGCTTCGATGACGACGGTCGCGGAACCGAAGATGGCGCCGCTGGTCGCGCGGACGGTGTTGGTGAAGGTGCCAGCGACGGCGCCCGCGGTGAACATCCCGACGAGGTCGATCGTGCCGCCACCATTGAAGACCGACCAGACCGGCGTGACCGGGACGATGTTGTTGCTGGCGTCACGGCCGACGGCGACGAACTGCGTGCTGTCCGCCACGGCGAGCGTGTCCGGATTCGGCGCGACGGTGATCGTCGCGAGCGGACCGGCCTCGACGACGACGGTCGCGGTGCCGAAGATGGTGCCGTTCGTCGCGCGGACCGTATTGGTGAACGTGCCGGGCGTGGCGCCGGCGGTGAAGAGGCCGGTCCCGCCGATGGCGCCGCCGCCATACGTCACGGTCCAGGTCGGCGTGATGGCAACGATGTTATTGCCCGCATCGCGACCGACGGCGATGAACTGCCGGGTCGCAAGAACCACGGTCGTATCCGGGTTCGGCGTCACGGTGATGGTCGCCAGCACGCCGGCAATCACGGTGACGGTGGCCGTCCCGCTGATGCCGTTGGCGGTCGCGGAGACCGCGCCCGGGAAGACACCGAGGGTGGTGCCAGCGGTGAAGAAGCCGGTGGAATTGATGGTGCCGCCCGCGGAAGCCGCCCAGACCGGTACGATCGTGGTGACCTGCGCGTCGGCATCATATCCGACGGCCGTGAACTGCTGCGTGCCTCCGATGGAGAGCGTCACATCCGAATTGACGTCGATCGAGGCAACGGCGCCGGCGACGCCGAGGGCGTGCGGCTCGCAGGCCGTCGCGAAGAGCGCGATGGCCGACAAGCCCGAGAGAATCGTGCGGAACTGCATTTGAGGCTCCTTGGTCCTTGCGTGAGATGCGGCCACTACGCCGCACCCCGAAGGATGCCGGTCAGGGGAGCCTCGGCCCATCGGCCGTTGGGCTGATTTGGTGGGGATGGCGAGCAGGATGCGCGGCGGCGGGAGAACCCACGCACGCGCTCCGTCGGAGGGACTAGTCCGTTGGCGGGAGGTCCACGGACGGTGTGGCGGCGACGACCATCGGAACAGTCAGCTCAAAGGACGCCTGGAGGGCGTGCAGCGCCGCCTCCAACCGATGATTCGCGGCGCCACCCACGTCGGGAGTATCCGAGACGACGAGGATGTTCGCCACACGAACATCAGCGACCATCCGACCCTCCCACGTGCCCTCGCGCGCCTTGGACATCAGGTGCTCACGCTCGAGGAGCTTCTTGATCCCCTTCAGCCTGCTCGCGGGCAGCGGAGGGTCGAGGCGGTAGGTATAGGCCCAGAGGACCGGACGGGCGGATGGCATACGCGCAACCTAGGCGCGGGTCCCGGACGCGGGTATCGCACAAGAGGGTGACCTACGGGTGCGTCTCCGAATGCACATACGCCGCGATCTGGAGACGCGAATGCAGCGCGAGTTTCTCCATCACGTTGCGCACGTGGCTCTTCACGGTGTGTACGGCCACGTGCAGGCGCGCCGAGATCTCCTTGTTGCTCATCCCCTCGGCGATGAGGTTGATGACCTGCCGCTCACGCGGCGTCATCCGCACGGCCTCGAGCACGTCGGCCCGCCCGCGGCTGACCGCGTCGCGCGCAATCTGCGAAAAGAGGGTGTTGACCATCGTCACCGGCAGGACGCTCTCGCCGGCGGCGACGGCACGGATCGTGATCACGAGGTCCTCGAGCGTGGCGTCCTTCATTATGAAGCCGGAGACGCCCGCGTTGACGAACTCGACGATGTCCTCGTGCACGGGAAGGAGATCCATAATGATCACCTTGGCGCCCGGGAAGTCGACACGCGTCTTGGCCGCGATCCGCAGGCTGTCGCCGTTGCGCAGCCCGATGTCGAGCAGCACCACGTCGGGTTCGACCTTCAACGGTTGCCGCGCGGTATCGGAGGAGTGGCTGGTCACCACCTTGAGCCCCGCCTGCTGGTCGATCAGCGCGGTCAGGCCTTCGCGCACGAGTCGATTGTCCTCGATCAGCGCGATGGTGATCTCAGGCACTCCGCCCACTCGTGGCTTACCGGAAGGCATCGGTAAGAGTATAGAGTGCCAGCCGTCAGATAGCTATACAGCTGGCCGTGGGGCCTTCCCTATATCCTGCGTCTTACATTCCCGGAATCAGCGTTGCGGACGCCCCGGCTTTGGTTCCCTCTCAAAGACCTCGCGATTGAGCGCGATGTACGACTTGAGATTCGCCGGCACGTCCTCTTCCGGAAAGATTGCCGTCACCGGACACTCGGGCTCGCACGCGCCGCAATCGATGCACTCGTCGGGATGGATGACCAACTGATCCGGTCCCTCATAGATGCAGTC
>CAYXQS010000015.1:19518-26352 GCA_964466515.1 uncultured Gemmatimonas sp.
CCACCGGGCAGACATCCACGCAGGACCTGTCCTTGGTGTTGATGCAGGCTTCGGTGATCACGTACGGCATTCGGTCCCCGGTAGATGTGCGTGCAAACTGCCTGACCTTCGGAAGATAGGCGGGTAGGGTGCCGACTGACAGTGCGAAAATCCCGTCGGCGTGGGACGCCTATTCGCGCCAGGGCGGCACGGAGCCTGCCTTGCGCTGCAACTGCGGGTTGCGCCGGTAGAGCGTCGTCGTCTTGCCGATCACCTGGATCACCTCGGCCCGCATCCGCTTGGCCAAGGTGTCCGCGGCCTCGCGGGCGCTCACGTCGGCGGCCTTGTTCAGTTGGACCTTCACCAGCTCCTTCGTGCGCAACGCGTCATCGAGCGCCGTCGCCACGGCGGGGGTGATCCCCTCCTGACCGATATGCAGCAACGGCTTGAGCCGGTTGCACTCGGAGCGGAGCGCGGCGCGCTCCTTGCCCGTCATCCCCCTGGTCTCGCTCATCGTCTGTTGCCCTTCTTCTTCAGGTAGGGGATTGGATTGACCGGGTCCCCGGTCCACCACATCCGCGTGTCGCGATATCGCAGGAGTTGATAATGCAGGTGCGGGGCGTTGGAGGGCGAGTTCCCGGTGGTGCCGACCGTCCCGAGGAGGTCGCCGCGGCGCACGCGCTGCCCGACCTTGAGCCCCGGCGCCCACCGCTCCAGATGTGCGTAGTAGTGGACGAATCGCTGCGCGTCGTCCACCACATAGACCGTGCGCCCGCCAAGCGCATTGGTGCCGATGCGGCGCACGGTGCCGTTGTCCGCGGAGATCACCGGCGTGCCGCGGCGCGCCATCACGTCGAGCGCGAGATGTGCGCGCGCGCCGCTGCGCGGGGCGTTGTAGGTGTCGCGCAGGTCACGTGGCCGGATGCCGTCGACGGGGACCATCAGGTCCCGACGCCGCAGATACTCGCGCTCGGTCATCGGGCGCGGGATCTCGCTCGGGGGCGGACCCATACAAGCCACCGCTCCGAGCACGGCGATGCAGAGAATGAAAGTGCGGTTCACTGCACACATTACGAGTTCCGCGCGGGGAACGTCACTCCGCGCTGACGAGTGCGTAGGCCGATGCCAGGGCGAACACCCGGTCTCGCGCCCTGCCCGTCACCTCTGCGGCAATTCCGGTCTCCACCAGGCGATCGAGTGCATCGCCCGCGGCGGGGCGGGAGCACGCCAGGTGCCGGGCGAGGGTGGGGACGGTCAGCGCATAGCGGGCGTGGAGCGCGGCGACGGCGCGGCGGGCGGTGATGGCCGCGCGGCCGAGGGCATCGAGGCGCGCGGCGTCCGTAGCGAGGGCGGCGTGCGCGCGGCCGAGGGCGACGCGCAGCGAACGCGCGGCGGCGGCGGCGGCACCGAGTGCGGCACGCGCCCAAGGCTCGGCGTTCCCCTCGCGCCACGCGCCAATGGCGGTAGCGCGCTCGGCGGCGGCGACACCGACAAACGGGAGGAACCGAATGCGGTCGGTGACGCCGGCGGCGCAGAGGAGAAGCGCGGCGACGACCTCGGAGCCGGACACGTCGTTGATTGCGGCGGCGGCGGAAAGTGCGCGGACCCAGACCGGTCGCGGCGCACCGCCCGGACGGAGCGCCGCGTCGAGGGCGGCAGGATCGGCGATGGCGGTGCCACCCTCACCCGCGAGGATCGCTGCGACTCGTGCCGCCGTGAGTGGCGTTCCGCCTCGCGCCCGCCGCTCCTCGGCGTCCAGCAGCTCCGCCCACTGCCGGAACTCTTCGGGAAGTCCCTGATTGCGCGTCGAGTCGGCTTCAGCGACTGTCAATAGGGCCACGGCATCTGGCATAGCTTGAAGTCCGGCCGCCGCTCCGCACCGGAGCGCAATCGAGAAGGCCACTGGGGCCACGGAACAGAGCGTATCCAGCCGCGCAGTCTCGTCGCTCGCCTCTTCTATGAGGCGAGCGGCGGTCGGCGAGATGGTCTCGTTTAACGGCATATGGACTAGGAAAAATTACATCATTATATCTGTATTAACAACGAATTATACGAACTTATCAGAATAAGCAACATTACAGATAACCAGTAAAATAAACTATGCGAAGCTATTCTTTGTTTTTGATGCTTGTTTTGGTGATGGCGAACCAACTCCCCGCCCAGCAACCCGCGTCCGCGGCCATTGCCGCAATCTCGCCGAGTTATGTCCCACATCGCGTCTACGACACCAAGCGCAAACGCTTCGTGGACTTCGAGACGATGCTCGCCTCCCTCTCCCGTGCCGATGTCGTCTTCCTCGGCGAACAGCACAACGATCCGGCCACGCACCGCCTTCAGGCGGCCGTTCTCGAGGGCGTCGATCGCCGCCGGAGCGGCCCGGTGGTCCTCGCGCTCGAGATGTTTGAGCGTGACGCACAGTCCTTGCTCAACGCCTACCTCGCAGGCACGGCGCCCGAGTCCACGTTCCTCGCCGGCTCGCGCCCCTGGCCCAACTATGCGACGGACTATCGTCCGCTGGTGGAGTATGCCCGCGCTCGAAACTGGCCGGTAATCGCGGGGAACGTCCCACGCCGTCTCGCACAGGTCGTCTCGCGCCGCGGACTCGCCGCACTCGACTCGATTCCCGAATCGGACCGTGCGCTCATCGCCGCCGACCTCTCCTGCCCGCGCGACGGCTACTGGCGCCGCTTTCGCGAGACGATGGGCGATATGAGCGGCCACGGGATGCAACTCACCCCCGAGCAGCTCGAGGCCACGGTCTGGCGCGTGTACGAGGCGCAGTGCGTGAAGGACGAGACGATGGGCGAGGCCGTCGCGAAGGCCTTCGCCGAACACGGCACGCTCGTGGTGCACGCCAACGGGGCGTTCCACTCGGACTATCGGCTCGGCACGGCCGAGCGCGCCAGGCGCCGGATGCCGGGCGCGCGGATCCGCGTGGTGAGCTTCGTCCCCGTGGCGGATCTCGACAGCGTCGACGGGCGCGCCCGTCGCACGCTGGGCGACTGGGTCATCTTCACGCTCGTGCCGCCGGGACCGGCCCCGGCGACGCCCTGAACGCGGGTTTCCACCCGTCCTCAGGGGTGTTCAAACCCTCCACCCCCCAACCCCGGTCTGAGGGAGTGAAATGGTCAGTCGTTCGCGAAACCCTCCCGCAGGGGTCGCGTACGGCTGGTCGCAGGCGCTGTCTCCACTCCACCGGGCTCCTCTATGCGCGTACCTCACGGGCTGGCCGTCGGATTCGGCCTCCTCCTCTCCTCCGCACTCATCGCGCCCCCGGCCGGCGCTCAAGAGGGGCACGGCGCGCCGGTACGCTACATCATCTCCATCGGCCACTATCCGCGTGTCGATGGCATCCGGCTCAACTATCGCGACCACGACCTCGACCTCGTGCGCGGCGTCAACGCGACGATGTGGGTCCCCTACGACGATGACTTCCAAGGCACGGTGCGCGGCATCGCGCTGGGCCTCCCCGCCACCGGCGCCGAAAACATCCACGGGATCGGCTTCGGCATCTTCGGGCTCGGCGCGTCAAACGAGATCCGCGGCCTTTCCTTCGGCGGGCTCGGCGTGGGCGCGGGTGGGTCGGTCCACGGCGCGGCGGTCGGCGGGCTGGGGGTGGGCACGGGGGGTCAGGTGCGCGGGCTCGCGGCGGGCGGACTCGGCGTGGGTGCCGGCGGCAGTGCGCGCGGCATCCTGGTCGGTGGGCTGGGCGCGGGCGTCGGGGGTGACCTCCGCGGCGCCGCGGTCGGCGGCCTGGGCGTCGGTGCGGGGGGCAGCGTGCGCGGCCTGCTCGTGGGCGGACTCGGCGTGGGTGCCGGCGGCAGCGTGCGGGGCGTCACGGTAGGTGGCGTGGGCGTCGGCGCGGGCGGCGGGGTCCGCGGCATCAGCGTGGGCGGCGTCGGCGTCGCGAGTGGCGGCACGGTGTCGGGCATCCAGGTCGCGGGCGTCGGTGTCGGCGCCGGTGGCCGCGTCTCGGGTGTCACCGTCGCGGGCGTGGGCGTCGGCGCGGGCGGCACGGTCTGGGGACTCACCGTCGCCGGACTCGGCATCGGCGCACCGCGCCTCGAGGGCGGGATGGCCGCGCTGCTTGTCGGCGCGGAGACCACCAAGGGCGTCGTGATTGCGCCGATCCTTTTCCGCACCGAAATCGGCGGCTCGATCACGGGCGCGTCCGTCTCAAGCGTGAACGCGGTCCGGGGGAGTCAGGTGGGACTGACGGTCGGAATCGTGAACTACGCCGAACGCTTGAAGGGGGTGCAACTCGGAGTCATCAACATCGTCCGAGACAACCCAGCCCCCTTCAAGGCGTTGCCGCTCATCAACTTCGGGACTGGGAAGTAGGCCTAGCCCCAGAGCCAGCCAAAGATCCCGCCGACGACCAGCGCGTACACGAGCGAGTCGGCGGCGTGGCGGACCCACGCTCCCCACGGCTTCGAGAACCAGACCGAATCCGACAGCTGACCCAGCGCAAAGGCCATAAAGCAGGTCGTGCCCGCCACGCGGAAGACCGTGAGATACACGGCGTCTGGTGCGAGGGTGTGGTAGGTGACGTAGCCGACGAAGAGCAGGATCACGAGGTTCGTGAGAAAGCTCTGGATGAGCATCGGCGCGAAGATTCCCGGGTCCCAGGGCTTGGCGACCGTAATGAAGGCGCGCGGACCGCGCTTGAACTTCGCGACCATCTCGGGACTTCCCATCGACCCCGAATCGCCCGAGTGCGGAATCGCGTACGTCCCGGGCGCCACGTTCCCCGCGCGGATCGCGTCAGCGATGGCGTCCTCGTTGGGGATCTGGCGGTAGTCCTTCCGGTGGTGCGGCATCGCGGTCCAGGCAACCGCCGAGAGGATGAAGACGGCGACGGTGCCGACGAGGATCGGTAGCCAGAGTTCGAGCAGGAACTGCATCGGGGCCTCCTTTCGGAATATGGAATGGGCTAAAGTCTGGCTCCCGGGTGTCCCGCGCAATATCCTGTGGCGATGCGGCTGCACATCCCCGACGACTCCGAGGCGCTCCAGCGCGCGATCCGGGTCTCCCAAGCGGTGAATCGGGTGCGGCAGCTCCCCACCGTCTTCGTCGCCAATCCCCTCCTCGCGAGCTTCGTCGCGCTGGTCTACTGGGGGCGCATCGACGACACCTTCCTCATCGTGTTTGTCGCGGGAATGACGGTCCTCTGGATCCCGGCGGCGATGAGCTGGCGGCGACTCCGTAAGCGACGGCGCCCCGAGACGGTGAGCCACGGGAACGAGCAGCGCGCGCTGGTCTTCTCGTTCGCCGCGGGACTCATCTGGGCGCTGGTCGCGTACATCCTCTTCCCACTCGGCGGCCCGGACGAGCGCGCGACGCTCGTGATAATGCTCGCGGGGCTCTGCGCGGGCGCGGTGGCGTTCTTTTCGTCGTCGCCGCGGGCGTCACGGGCGTTCTATCTCCCGTTTATGGTCACGCTCGTGGCGCAGTCGGCGCGCTTCGACCAGGCCGACCTCCCCGTACTTCCCGCGGCCATCACCGTCTTCACGCTCTGCGCGCTGCTCTTCACGCGCACGAGCTGGCTGCAGTTCGTGGAGAACGTGCGCGTGATCGTGGAGCGCGACGAGGCGCTCGAGAACGCGAGGGCCAGCGAGCTGCAGCTCGAGAAATCGCTCTCCCGGATGTCGGACCTCGCGATGGTGGACGACCTCACGGGACTCAAGAACCGGCGCGCCTTCTTCGACGACGTCGACGGGATGATCGCGGCGAGCCGGCGGCGCGGGCTCCCGGTGTCCGTGGCGCTCATCGACCTGGACCACTTCAAGGACATCAACGACACGCACGGGCACGTGGCGGGGGACCTCGTCCTCAAGGCCATCGCGGACCGCATTGTGGAGACGCTGCGTGACGAGCAGATCGTCGGACGGTTCGGCGGGGAGGAGTTTGTGGTGCTCCTCGCCGACACCTCGCCGGCCCAGGCGCTGATGGCGCTGGAGCGGGTGCGGAAGGCCGTGGGGGAGACCCCCGTGGTCCTGCCCAACGGGGCCGAGGTCCGAATCACGGCGAGCGGGGGGATTGCCCCACTCCGTGAAGGGGAGTTGATCGAGGCCGCCATCGACCACGCGGACAAGGCGATGTACCGCGCCAAGGCGCTCGGACGGGACCGGAACGAGGTGTTCCTGGAGGGAGAGGGGTAGGCCGTTGCCGCAGGGGCACAGGGGCGTCGGCTGGCTTTGATTCCCGGGGATACCCGACTAGATTCATCTATATTCAGTCTGGCTGACCCAGCCCTACGCTACGGCCCTATGTCGACATCCATCGAAGCACTGGTCAATAAGGAGTATGCCTACGGGTTCGTCTCGGACATCGAGTCGGACACCATTCCCCGCGGGCTCACGGAAGAGACGGTCCGCCTCATCTCGGCCAAGAAGGATGAGCCCGAGTGGCTGCTGGACTGGCGGCTGAAGGCGTTCCGGCGGTGGCAGACGATGACCGAGCCGCATTGGTCCAACGTCACGTATCCGCCCATCGACTATCAGGCGCAGACCTACTACTCGGCGCCCAAGAGCGTGAAGCCGCTCCAGTCGCTCGAGGAGGTCGACCCCGAGCTCCTCAAGACGTATGAGAAGCTCGGCATCTCGCTCACCGAACAGAAGCGGCTGAGCGGCGTGGCCGTGGACGCGATCTTCGACTCCGTCTCGGTCGGTACGACGATGAAGGCCGAGCTGCAGAAGGTCGGCGTGATCTTCTGCTCGTTTGGCGAGGCCGTGCGCGAACATCCGGAGCTCGTGCAGAAGTACCTCGGTTCCGTCGTGCCCTTCTCGGACAACTTCTTCGCCGCGCTCAACTCGGCGGTCTTTTCCGACGGCTCGTTCGTCTACATCCCCAAGG
>CAYXQS010000016.1:0-15053 GCA_964466515.1 uncultured Gemmatimonas sp.
ACTACTGGCTCAAGAACAAACGGTCGGTGGAGAAGGGGCGCGCGGGCCCGACCTTCGCGTGGGTCATCCCCGCCGGCCAGCGCCGCAAGGCCGACGCGGTCGATGCGGTGAACGAGCTCCTGCGCCAGGGCCTCGAGATCCACGTCGCCGACGCCGCCGCGACCATCGGCAGCACGCGCATCGAGCGCGGCGACTACATCGTGCGCGGCGACCAGCCCTACCGCACGCTCGCCGATATGTACTTCTCGGTGCAGAACTTCTCGCCATCCAATCCACGACCCTATGACGACACCGGCTGGACGTTCCAGTTTATGCGCAACGTCGTCATCAACGCCGTGGCCGACACCGGGATCTTCGCGGCACGGATGACACGCCTCACCGTCCCCGCGCGCGCGCCCGGCGGCGTCACCGGCTCGGGTCGCGTGATCGTCGTTGACCACACCACGGACAACAACCTGATGACGATGCGGTATCGCCTGCAGGACGTGGCGATGCAGGCGGCCGAGGAGGACTTCGAGGCGGGCGGGCGGAAGTTCCGCGCCGGCGCGTTCATCATCGCCAACGCCGATGCCGCGCGCATCGGGCCGGTGCTCACCGAGCTCGGCCTCACCGGCTACGCGATGGCGGCGGCACCGACCGTGAAGTCGCACGATCTCGACATCCCGCGCATCGGCTACATCCACAGCTGGCAGCGCACGCAGGACGAAGGGTGGGTACGCGCCGCGCTCGATACCTACGGCGTGCCGTACACCTACTTCGCGGACCAGACGCTCCGTGAGGGCGGCCTGCGCGCCAAGTATGACGTCATCATCTATCCGCACGTCGGCGGCTCCGCGACGGCGCAGGTGAACGGCATTGCGATGACCGGCACGCTGCCGCTCCCGTATCGCCGCACGGACGAGACGCCGAACCTCGGCACGCTCGACGAGTCGGACGACATCCGCGGCGGGATGGGATACGAGGGGCTCGTGGAGCTCTACAAGTTCGTGAAGGAGGGCGGCACGCTCATCGTCGAGGGCTCGACGACGACGATCTTCCCGGCGTATAACCTCACCACCGGCGTGACGGTCGAGGAGCCGACGGACCTCTTTGCGCGCGGCTCGGTGATGCGCGGTGTCGTCTCCGACCGGAAGAGCCCGATCGCCTATGGCTACAATGCGCAGGTGCCGGTCTACTTCAACCAGGCGCCGGTGCTGCGGGTGGGCGGCGGCGCATTCGGCGGCGGCTTTGGCGGTGGTGGCGGGACGAGCGCCACCGGCCAGAACACCACGCCGATGGCGTCGCGGCTGACGCTCTCACCGTGGGACTTTGCGGCGGCGGAAGGCACGGTGAGCGCGGCGGCGCCTGCGCGCGGTGGACGCGCCGCCGCGGCCGCGGCCACGCCAACCCCGGCCGCCCCAACCCCGGCCGCGCCACCCGCCGCGGCACCGGGCGGTGGGCAGGGAGGCGGCCAGGGTGGACAGGGTGGACAGCCTGCCACGCTCGCCGATCGTCCGCGGGTGGTGCTCGCCTTCCCGACCGCTGCCGCTGACCTCCTGCTCTCCGGCACCATCGCCGGCGGCGAAGCACTCACCGGCCGCGCACAGGTCGTCGATGCCCCACTCGGCGATGGCCACATCGTGATGTTCGCCATCCGCCCCTTCTGGCGGTGGCAGACGCACGGCACCTTCTTCCTCGGATTCAACGCGATCCTGCATTGGAACGATCTTGATGCGGGGCGGTGACCACGAAGGCACGAATTGATACAGGGGGCGCGGCGGAGAGATGCTTCCGCCGCGCCCCCTGTATCAATTTTTCCTACGTCGGTCAGATCTTACTTGTCCGCAGGGCACCCTTCGTGCCCTTCGTGTCTTCGTGGTGAAAACCGTTGCTGTTGCCGTTACCATCCCGACCACGGAACCCTCCCCTACTTCTGGAAGATCCCAATCCCGAAGAAGCACGGCTCCGACGAGCACGCCGCCATTATCACCTTGACCGTGTACCGCGTGCTCTTCGCCGCCCGGAACGTCACCACGGGGATATCGTCCGCCAGCACGTCCTTCGCGATGCTCGTCGTGCCGTCGAGCACCTCGATATCGAGATCGCTGCAGTCCCCGTCGCACGCACCGACGATCCGGTACGTCATCCCCGCCGTCAACGAGAACGTCCAACTGTCGCTCGCGTCCTCGTCCATCCGGCCGATGATGTAGTTGCGCGACGAGTAGCCGTCACTCGCGACGTTCTCATACACCCGGTTCAGTTGGCGCCACACCAGGTCCGCGTGGCTCTGCGCCTCGGCGTTCGCCGGCGTCAGCGTGACGCCCAGCACCAGCGCCATCAGGAATGTGGCGGCCTTCACGACAACGTCGCGCATTGTACGATCCTGTGTGGTGGGGTGAACCTTCAGTTGGCCGTCACTTCGCCCGATTGCTCGCGCGTTGTCACGGAGACATCCGGCGTGCCCACCACCAATCCTCGGCAGCTCGGCGCACCGCAACGACACTGGAACGGCTCGGATGTCGCATCGAGGAACGCAGCGTAGTCGAGCGTTAATTCTTCACCCACGGCGATGCGCCGCAAGGCCACCACGTCGAGCCCGCGGAACGCGGTGTTCGCATCGCACGAATGATTCTGCGGCGCCCACTCCGATGGATCCGCCGCCCAGTAGGCGAGTATCTGGTCACTCAGCGGATAGCCGTAGCGTCGGAGGAGGCTAAGCTCCTCCTCGTGCCAGTTCGCCTCCGCGTACCGTCGCGTAATGATACGGTGGGACTGCCCCTCACCGTGAAAAACCACGTCACCCGGCTCAAGCGTGCGTGTCGCCACAATCCCGTACCCGGCAATCGTGTCGCCGCGCAACGCGTAGGCCTTTTGCTTGCGTGCGTGACGCGCGAGCCCTTCCGCGATGATCCGCTCGAGGAATCCCGCGTGCCCGAGCCCATCCATCAGGAGAATCGCGTCGGCCGAACCGTCCCAGCCGTCCGTGTAGAATACCGAGCAGGAAAAGTTCACCTCGAGAAAGAACAGCTCGCCCGCCGCGTTCATCCGGAAGTCCATTCGCGCGTAGCCCGTGGCGTCAAAGCCGCGAAAGACCGTCTCCGCCGTGCGTCTGAGCCGCTCCGCGAGCGCCAGGTCCTGCACGCACGTGTTCGCCTCGGGGTGCAGTTCCGAGGTCTTGAGGGCATAGCTCTTGAAGGCGTGCCCCTTGGGAAACCGATACTCCACCGGCGCGAGCGCGCGCCCGCGCCCCTGTCCCTCCGGATCGCCCACGACGAGCACCGTGAACTCCCGTCCCTCGACGTACTCCTCGATGAGCAGTTCCGGATACCCGGCAATCGTCGCCGCCACCTGCGCGCGAAGCGCCGCCGCGTCCGGCACGCGCGAGTGCTCGTCCACGCCGAGGCTGTCGCCGGCCTTCACCGGCTTCACAAAGAGCGGGTAGCGCAGCCCCGCGCGCTGGACGGCACGCACCGCGTCCTCGGCCGATGTCACGACCGCGTGGCGCGGCGTGTCGACGCCCATCGAGTAGGCGACGTACTTCATCAGGGGCTTCGGCACGTCGAAGATCGACGCCGTCGGTCCCGTGTACGGGAGGTTCAGCATCTCGAGCGCGTGGATCACATCGATGGACGGCACGTCCCACTCGAGATAGCCCTCGCAGAGATTCACGAAGATGTCGTAGCCCTTCGTGGCGAGCTCCTTGAGCTGCCGGTACGTCGAGAGCTTGTGGAGGAAGACGTGGTCGACCTCGTGCCCCGGCGCAAAGGGCGCGAGGTTGCGCGGCGGATCGTAGTTCCTGTACTCCACCACCGACGTCGAATAGTCCACCTGGAGGACGCAGATCCTCACGCGACGGCCGCCTGGATACGGGGGACGCGGCGTCCGCGGGCGGCGGAGGCGGCGAGGATCGCGTCAATGGCGTGGCTGAACGGCTTCCCCGCAAAACGCAGGATCGCGCCGATCGAGGTGAAGGTCTCGTCCTCCGAGAGTCCGCACTGCGCGTTCACCTCGAGCACCGCCAGCTCGCCGGTCCGCGCATCCTGCCGAAGATCGATCCGTCCGTACCCACGGCCGCGCGCGGCCACGTACGCCGCCCAGCTCACCTCGCGGATCCGCTTCGCCTCGCGGCGCGACACCGGCCGGTACTTCCAGAGATCCTCGTCCGCGTCACCCCCCACCGGCGACTCCACCTCGTACATCCCCCAGAGGCGGTCGAACGAGAGGAACCGCTCGTATTCCGGCAACGCCGCGTGGAAGCAGCGCTCCACCGGCGGATAGATCATCTTCCGCGACGGCGCGTCGTGGCTCCCCACGAGGAACGTGGTGAACTCGCGGCCCGTCACGAAGCGCTCCGCGATCACGCCGCCCGTCGTGAGGTCCCACCCGTGGTAGCCCGCGCGCAATCGCGCCATCTGCTCCGTGAGCTCCGCCTCCGTCGACACCACCGACTTCGTCGTCACGCCCATACTCCCCGCGGAGACGGCCGGCTTGATGATCAGCGGACTGCCGAGCCGCGCGAAGATCCCGCGACGCCCCTTGGCATCCGGCGCGACGACCTCCCACGGCGCGGTCGGTACGCCCGCGCGGTCGAAGTCCCGCTTCATATCGATCTTGGATGTCGTCCCGTCGTAGAAGCGTTCGTCGGCGCCGGTGTAGCGCAGGCCGTGCGCTTCGAGCTCCCGGATCACCGAGAGTCCCGGCACGCCGTTCGATTCATCGCCGTCACAGAGATTGAGGACCACCACCTCCTGCTCGGGCGCGCGGCGCGCACTGCGCGCAATCCGCGCAATCACGGCCGCGTGGTCGTCGAGGGTGACGCGCTGCCAGCGCCACGGAATCCCCAGCTCGCCGAAGGCGCGGCGGAACTCGGCGCGGCTCTGCGTGAAGTCGCAGTACCAGGCGAGGTTCTCGTCGTCCGTCTCGATGTGCGGGACGAGCACCCAGACGACCATAGGGCGCCCCTGTGGGGGCGCGAGCGGCTCGGGCCGCGGACCTGCACTCATCGCCGGAATACGATGTGCATTGCGATATGGAAGATAGCATTCCCCGGCCCAAGGCAAGGGGGTGCCCCGCACCGGCTACCGCACGGGCTACCGCAACGGCACCAGGTTCACCGTGATGCCCCGCCACTTCCCCGTGCGGAACCGCCACACGCTCAGCACGGAGCGCGTGATGTGGCCGAGAAGGATGGCGAGCCAGATGTCCGCCGGCTCAAGCGGCCGCATCGCCTGGATGAGGAAGCACAGCGAGAGCGGCACGAGGATCTGCGACGCAATCGAGATGTAGAGCGGCCCCTTGGTGTCGCCCGTTCCCTGCAGCCCGCCGGTGTAGGTGAGTGCCACGGTGATGAAGAGCCCCGACACGCTCAGCCAGCGCAACAGCTCGCTCCCGAGCGCGAGCACGACCGGATCCTCCATCCCGAACAGCCCCAGCAGGAAGCGCGGCACGGTGAGGAAGAGCGCGCCGACGAAGATCGCGATCCCCACGCCGTAGCCCGCCGCGGTCCGCACCGCGAGCACGGAGCGCTCCGGCTTCCCGGCGCCGAGGTTCTGTCCCGCCACCGCCGCCACCGCGCCCATCAACCCCACCGACGTCCAGGTGATGAACGAGAAGAGCTCCGTATAGCCGATGGCGTACGCCGCCTGCGCGGCGCCGCTCTGCGCCGGCGAGCCGATGAACCGCACGAGAAACACCCCCGCGACGACCATCGCGATGCCCTGCAGCCCCGCCGGCAGCCCAAAGCGGAACAGCTCGCGGATGGTCGCCCAGTCCGGCCCCCACGACATCCCGCGGTGCCACTGGATCACCAGCCGCCCCGACGTCAGCAGCCACAGCCCGACGAGCCCGGTGATCAGCCCCGAGAGCAACGTGCCGACCGCCGCGCCGGTCGTACCGAGCGCCGGGATCGGCCCCATCCCGCGGATGAGGATGATATTGAAGATCACGTTGAGGATCGTCATCGCGATCCCCAGGCGGAGCGGCGTCTTGGCGTCGCCCGACGCACGCAGCGCGCCGCCGAGCATAAAGAAGAGCAGCGTCCCGATGCTCCCCACGAACATCGTCCGCAGGTACGGCAGCGCCTCGGCGCGGACGTCGGGGGCCGCGTTCACGAACCCCAGCAGCGCCGGCGAGAGAACCCACCCCACGGGCGCCAGCACGCCGATCGACAAAGCGAGCGTCGCGAGGAACGCCTGATAGACCGTGTGATTCACCCGGGCCGAGTCGCGCGCGCCCGCAAAGCGCGCCACGAGCACGCCCATCCCCGCGTAGAGCGACATCACGAAGACCACCACCACCAGATAGATCTGGAGCGAGATCCCCACCGCGGCGTTCGCCTGGTAGCCGACGTAGTGGCCGACCATCGCGTGGTCGACGATGCCCTGCAGTCCGCCGATCACGTTCTGCAGCACCGTGGGCCAGGCGAGCATCCAGACCGCGCGCGCAATCGGGCCCTCGACGATCGAGCGGTCGAACGACTTGCCGGCGGGCGCTTGAGGGGCGGTCATCAGTCGGGGTCGAAAGGGCGGTCAGGGAACCTAGCGCATTGGCCGCGTGGCGGTGGTGCCGGACGCGCCGGCGCGCCACGTTATGGGAAGTATCCTTCCCCCTACCCCGGCGGCCCGCCCCCGTGACACGGACCCTCGCACTGCTCGCGGCACTGGCCCTGCTCCTCCCCGCCCCGCGCCTCGACGCGCAGGCGCGGCGGCTCCACTGGCCGGCCATCGACGTCACCGCGCACCTCGATTCCGCCGGACGGCTCCTCGTCCGCGAGCGCCAGGCGATCGTGCTTTCGGGCGACTGGAACGGCCCACAGCGGCGGTTCCACCTCGCCCCCGGGCAGCGCTTCGACCTGACGGCGATGACCCGCGTCGATCCACGCACCGGCACCGCACACGCCCTCGGCGAGGGCGACCTCGATGCCGTGGACGAGTTCCGCTTCTTCTCCGGCGCGCTCCTTCGGTGGCGAAGCCGCCTCCCCAGCGACCCGCCGCACGCCAACGACACGCTCATCTACGTGCTCGACTTCGTGTACGAGCGGATCCTCGAGCCGGATGCGTCCGCGCCCGACGACGCGCACCGCTTCGTCCTGTCGCACGACTTCGCCTTTGCCGACCGCGACGACACCATCGAGCGATTCACGCTGCGGCTCACGGTCGATCCCGCGTGGGAGGTGCCGCCGGGATTCCCGGGGGAATGGTCGCTCGCGCCACTCCCGCCCGGCCGTGGGTACGCCGTCACCGTCCCGGTCCGCTACACGCGCGAGGGCCGGCCGACCGCCGTGCTCTTCGGTGCCTCGTCGCCGTTCCGGCACACGCTGGTGGGCGCGCTGCTCGCGCTCTCCGTCCTGGCCTTCACCCGGTTCCTCACGCGGGAGATCCGCATCGGCCGCTTCGCGCGGCTTCCCGCGCCCGGCGAGATCACCCGCGAGTGGCTCGACCACCACGTCTTCTCGCTCGCCCCCGAGGTGGCCGGTGCCGCGTGGGACGACTCTACCGCCGCGCCCGAGGTCGCCGCGACCATTGCGCGGCTCATCGCGGAGCGGAAGCTCAGCAGCGAGGTGCAGGAGCAGAAGGTCGCCTTCTTCAGGAAGCAGGTGCTCCACCTCCGCCTCCTCGTGCCGCGCAACGCCTTCACCGGCCACGAGCGCGCGCTCGTCGACGCGCTCTTCTCCCCGGGCAAGGAAACGACGTCCACCGAGGACGTGCGCGCGCGATACCGCTCCACCGGCTTCGACCCCGCGGCGCTCATCAGGCCGTTCCTCCACGCCGCGCTCGACCAGGACGTATCGACCGCCGGACGCGCACTCACCGCGCCGTCGCTCAAGCCGACGCTCGCGCTCCTGCTCCTCGGGCTCTTCGTCTTCATCGTCGGCGGGTTCTCGCGGCCCAACGACATTCCCTTCGCCCTCGTCGCCGCGGGCGCCACCGCCGTTTACTTCTTCACCGCGCTCCAGGCCTTCCTGTGGCGGGGCCGCGTCGTGAACCCCGCGCCGCACCTGCTGCGCGTACTGATCCCCATCGGCGCCGGCCTCTGGGCCGTGAGCTGCATCATCCTCGCCAACACCGGACGCACCGGCCCGCTCGTGCTCGCCGGCACCGCGCTCTGGTGCCTCGCCCTCGTCAACAGCCTCTTCAACATCGCCACGGCGCGGCAGAGCGCCGACCGCATTGCGCTGCGCAAGCGCCTTGCCGCGGCCCGTGAGTTCTTCGCCCGCGAGCTCGGCCGCGCGCAACCCGCACTGCTCGACGCGTGGTTCCCTTGGATCATTGGCTTTGGGCTGGGGAAGCACACGGATCGCTGGTTCCGCGCCTTTGGCGGTGCCACGGAGAGCGTGCTCGCCACGCAGGGCACGACCACCAGTCACGGTGGATCGCAAGGCGGCGGATGGAGCGGCTTTGGGGGAGGGGGCGGATTCTCCGGCGCCGGCTCCAGCGCGTCGTTCGCCGCCGCGGTCGGCGGGATGGCCGCCTCGGTGCCGTCGCCAAGTAGCTCGGGTTCCGGAGGCGGGGGCGGTGGAGGGAGCGGCGGCGGCAGCTCGGGCGGCGGCGGGGGCGGGGGGTGGTGATCCCGCCGCCTCACGTTCAGTGGAGCCGCACCATCAACACGAGCACGGCGTTCGGCGGAATCGGCCCCACGCCGCGCGCGCCGTAGCCCAGCGCCGGCGGCACCACGAGTTGCCGGACGCCGCCGCCACGCATCCCGCGGATCGCCATATCGAGCGCCGGAATCACCCTGCCCTCGCCCACGCGAAACTCCGCGGGCGCGTTCGGCTCCACGCGGTCCACCTCGTCGCCGTTCGCCAATCGCGCCACATAGGAAATCGCCACGGTCCGGCCACTCTCGGCCACCGCCCCCTCGCCCACCAGGATGTCCCTATAGAAGTAGCCGCGACGGTCCCAAATCATCTCGCCGAGCGCAACCTCCGCCTCCGCGGCAAACGGCGTTGTCTCGAGCACGGCGCGTGACGAGGCGCAGCCCGCGGCCGCCAGCACGACCGCCGCGAGGGCGGCCAACCACCGCGAACGTACGCGCATAGGACGTGCCCTCCGCTCAGTACTTCGCGAGATAGTGTTCCAGCTCCCAGCTCGAGACCTGCGTGTGGTAGTCGCGCCACTCCTCGCGCTTGGCGGCGAGGAAGTGTGCGGCCACGTGCGCGCCGAGCGCGTCCACCATCTCCGCATCCTTCTCGAGCTCGTCGCACGCCTCGTTGAGGTCGTGCGGCAGGTCGTCAATCCGCAGGCGGCGGCGCTCGCGGTGGCTCATCTCGCGGATGTTCTCGTTCACCGGCTCGCGGCTCGTCGCCTCGGTGGCAATCCCGTCGAGCCCCGCGGCGAGCATCACCGCCAGCGCGAGGTAGGGATTGGCGGCGGGGTCCGGCGACCGTAACTCCACGCGCGTGCCGGCACCGCGGCGGTCCGGCACGCGGATCAGCGGCGACCGGTTGCGGATGGACCACGCGACGTTCACCGGCGCCTCGAAGCCGTGTACCAGCCGCTTGTACGAGTTCACCAGCGGATTGGTGATGGCGCTCATCCCGCGCGCGTGCCTGAGCAGCCCGCCGATGTAGTGATGCGCCGTGACCGAGAGCTCGAACTCCGCCCTGGGATCGTAGAAGGCGTTCTCGCCGCCGCGGAACAGCGACTGATGCGTGTGCATCCCGCTCCCGTTCTGTCCGTAGATCGGCTTGGGCATAAAGCTCGCCACGAGGCCAAACTGCTGCGCCACGTGCTTCACCACGAAGCGAAACGTCGCGAGGTTGTCGGCGGTGGTGAGCGCATCGGCGTAGCGGAAGTCGATCTCGTGCTGTCCGTGCGCGACCTCGTGGTGCGCGCCCTCGACCTCGAAGCCGAGCTGCTCGAGCACTTCGACGATCGCGCGGCGCGCGTCCTCGCCGCGGTCCATCGGCGCGAGGTCGAAGTACCCGCCCACGTCGTGCGTGAGCGTCGCCGCGCCGCCGTCGGCCGCGGGCCGGAAGAGAAAGAACTCCGCCTCCATCCCCGCGTTCATCACGAACCCCATCAGCTTGGCCCGCGCGATCTGGCGCTTCAGCACCTGCCGCGGATCGCCCGCGAAGGGCGCGCCGTCCGGACTCACCACGTCACAGATCACGCGCGCCACGCGCTGCGCGGGATCGCCCCACGGAAAGACGCGAAAGGTCGAGAAGTCCGGGCGCAGGAGCATATCCGACTCCTCGACACGCACGAATCCCTCGATGCTCGAGCCATCGAAAAGGATGTCGCCCGCGAGCGCCTTGGCGAACTGCGACGCCGGCACCTCGACGTTCTTGATCACGCCGAGGATGTCGGTGAACTGCAGCCGGAGGAACCGGACGTTCTGCGAGGCGGCAAGTGCCAGGATGTCCTTGGCGGTGGCGTCGGCCAGCGAGCCGGCGGTCGCCTGGGGATCGTGCTTGGAGGGCATAGCGGGGAATATCAGCCCCGCCACCGTCCCCGCGCCATTGGGGGAGCGTAGGCCGATTACCTTTCCCCGATGGCTTTGTTCTGCTCCAACTGCGGCGCCGGGCTCGGCGATGGGGTGAAGTTCTGCCATCGCTGCGGCGCCCCGCGCGACGGGGGCGTCGGCAATCGGCAGCCGCCTGCGGCCAACACGGTCCTCCCCTGGACCGTCGCGGGCATCGCGCTCCTCTGCCTCCTGGCGTTTATCGTGGGACAGAACTGGCGTCGCAACGCGCCTTCGCAAAATGCGCCCGCCGGCATCGCGGCCGCGCCGGGCCGGGCCGTCGACATCTCGCGGATGTCCCCCGAGGAGCGCGCCGACCGGCTCTTCAACCGCGTGATGGAATACGTCGCCGCCGGCCAAGCCGACTCGGTGCTCTTCTTCGCGCCAATGGCCATCCAGAGCATCGAGGCGCTCGCCCCCCTCGACCCGCACCGCCGCTACGACCTCGGCCTCATCGGTGTCGTCTCCGGCGATGGCCCGATGGCGCGCGCCCAGGCAGACACCATTCTCCGCGCGGCCCCCACGCACCTGCTCGGGCTCATCCTCGGAATGCGCGCCGCCGGACTCCAGCGCGACACCCTCGCGCGCCGCGAGTATGCCGCGCGCTTTTCCGCCGCGCTCACCGCCGAGCGCGCCAAACGGCTCCCCGAGTACATCGACCACGAGCCCGACATCGACGCCGCCGCGCGCGAACCCCGCCAATGACCAACACCTCCAACGACCGCACCATCCACGTCTCGCACTCTCCCGACAGCGACGACGCCTTTATGTTCTACGGCCTTGCCGCCGGGAAGGTGGACACCGAGGGGCTCCGTTACGTACACGAGCTGCAGGACATCGAGTCGCTCAATCAACGCGCGCTGCGCGGCGAGCTCGAGGTAACGGCCGTCTCCATCCACGCATACGCCGCGATGGCCGACCACTACGCGCTGCTGCCCAGCGGCGCGTCGATGGGCGATCGCTACGGACCGCGTCTCGTGGGCCGCACGCCGACAACGAAGGCCGACGTCAAGGGAAGGCGCATCGCCATCCCCGGGCTCAAGACCAGCGCCTACCTCGCGATGCGGCTCTATGAGCCGGACTTCGAGGCCGTGGTGCTGCCATTCGACCAGATCGAACAGGCCGTCGCCGACAAGCAGGTTGATCTCGGCCTCCTCATCCACGAAGGCCAGTTGACCTTCGCCGACTCGGGCCTCCACCTCGTGGTCGACCTCGGCGAATGGTGGTTCCAGGAGACGGGACTCCCGCTGCCGCTGGGCGGAAACGTCATCCGGAAGGACTTCGGCAAGGAAATGATGGAGAAAATTGCGCGACATCTTCACGCCAGTATCGCATATTCATTGAGCCATAGAAAGGAAGCGCTCGACCACGCAATGCAATACGCCCGTGGCCTCGACCGCGCCAAGGCCGATACCTTCGTGGGGATGTATGTCAACGACTGGACCCTGGACTACGGCCCCCGCGGCCGCGAGGCAATCCGCCGATTCCTCGAGGCCGGGGTACAGGCCGGTCTGATTCCGGGACCCGTCCGCGTGGAATTCGTCGACGCCTGAGTGCAACTTGTGGCAGGGTCCACCTTGATTGGGATGAGATGACCGCACCGCGCACGGCACCAGGACGTCTGACGAGAGCAGTTCGCGCCGCGGCCGAGCCGACGGCGCGACACGTGCTCGTCGTGGATGACGAAGAGTCGATCCGCACCGCCGTCGCGCGTTTCCTGCGCGGCCGCGGCTTTGACGTCACCACCGCCGAGTCCGGCGCCGCGGCCCTCGAGGCGCTGCCCACCGAGAGGTTCGTCGCCGTGCTCTGCGACATTCGGATGCCCGGAATGAGCGGCCTTGAGCTCGTGCCCTCGATCGTCCAGCGCGATCCCGATGTCGCGATCATTATGCTGACCGCGGTGAACGATGCGCCCACCGCCACCGAGGCGCTCGGCCTCGGCGCGATGGACTACCTGATGAAACCCGTTGAGCTCGGCGATCTCGCCGCCGCCGTCGAGCGCGCGCTACACAAGCGCGCCCTCGCCATCGAGCAGCGCAAGGTCGAGCGGCTCATCCGCGAAGAGGTCGCGGCGCAGACGGAGGAGCTCCGCGTCGAACGCGCGATGCTGCACTCGATGGTCGTCGACGTCGTGCGCGCCCTCGTGAGCGCCCAGGAGGCCAAGAACGCCTTCCTGGCCGGCCACTCCGACCGCGTCGCCGACCTCGCCGCCACCATCGCGTCGAGCCTCGGCCTCTCCGACGACGACGTCGAGGCGGTGCGCATTGCCGGCCGCGTGATGGACGTCGGCAAGATCGGGACGCGCGAAGAGGTGCTGAACAAGCCGGGCGCGCTCACGGCCGAGGAGTTTGAGCACGTGAAGGACCACGTGGCCCAGGGCCTCGAGATCCTCTCGCAGATCAAGCCCCTCGCGCGCGTGCTCCCGTTCGTGGAGCACCATCACGAGCATTGGGACGGCAGCGGCTACCCCAAGGGACTGCAGGGCGAGGAGATCTCAATGGGCGGCCGGATCCTCAACGCCGCCGACACCTACGACGCCCTCACCTCGCCGCGCGCGTGGCGCAACTCGATGTCCCCGCCGGAGGCCATCGCCTTCCTCGAGGAACGCAGCGGGATCCTGCTCGACCCGACGGTCTTCGCCGCGCTCCGCGCCGTCGTCACGCGACGGAAAACCCTGCAGTTCCTCGAGTCCTCCAAGGACTGACCGCCCCTCCGCCGCCCCTCGGCGGAGTGAACGCCGCGGGGAGGCTCCGCGTACATACTCTGATGATTGCACCGACTTTTCCCCAGCCGCTCCGGGGCGTCCTTGTGGCCGCCCTCCTTGCCATCGCGGCGCACCCTGCCGTGGGCCGTACGCAGGCCGCCGACACCCTCCGCCTCACGGTCGAGGAGGCCGTCGCGCGCATCCTCTCGACGTCCGACGAGGTCCGGATCGCGAACGCGCAGATCGAGGTCGCGGACGCCACGGTGACCTCGGCGCGCGCCGCCGCGCTCCCGCAGCTCCGCCTCGCCTCCACGTACTCGCAGGTGGTGAAGAACGCGCGCGCCGCGATCGTGGGCTCCGTCTTCGGCCAGAGCTACACCTACAACACCAACCTCCTGCTCACGCAGTCGCTCTTCCAGGGCGGCCGCATCGTTGCCGCCTCGCAGGTGGCCGCGCGCGCCGGGCGCGCCGCCGTCCACACGCGCGACGAGACGCGCGCGCAGCTCGCCGTCGATGCGCAGCGGGTCTATCTCAACGCGGCCTTCACCGCGGCCATTGCCGATATCCAGCGGCGCAACCTCGGCCTCGCCGACGAACGCCTCGCGCAGGTCGAGCAGCTCGAGCGGGCCGGCCGCGCCTCGCGCTACGAGGTCCTCCGCGCCCGCGTCGAGCGCGCCAACCTGGAGCCGTTCGTCCTGCAGGCGCAGAGCGACCGCATCCTCGCCGAGCTCGAACTCCGTCGGCTGCTCGACCTCCCGGTCGATCGGCCGCTCACGCTCGCCACGGCACTCGACCCGGTGTCGGTGCGCTCGCTCGCCGCGGCGGCGGCGGACAACGCGCGGCCTGCCGGCGTCCGGTCCGCCGTGCGCGCCGCCGAACTCACGGCCGCCGCACGCGACGCCGGCGTGAAGGTCGCGCGCGCGGATCTCCTGCCCACCATCACCGCGAGCGCCCAGATGGGTTATCTCGCGCTCCCGCAGATCAACGGATTCCCCAGCGGAATCGAGGTCGCCAACGGCTGGTATCCCGACCAGAACTTCGGAATCCAGCTCACCTGGCCGCTCTTTGACGGGCTCCGCGCCAAGGGCCAGATCGACCTCGCGCAGGCGCAGGCCAAGGTGGCCGACCTCCAGGTGCGTCAGCTCCGGGAGCGGGCCGCCATTGAGGTCGAGAGTGCGCGCGCCGAGCTCGACCGGGCGCGCGCCGTGGCCAGTGCGCGCGAGACCACGGTGCGCGAGGCCGAGGAGGCCTTTGCGCTCGCCACGTTGCGCTTCGAGCGCGGCATCGGCACGCAGCTCGAGGTCTCCGATGCGCAGTTCGCGCTCCTCAGCGCGCGCTCCACCGAGGCGCGCGCCACCTTCGATCTCTATCTCGCGGTGGCGGACCTGGCGCGCGTACGCGCCGAGCCCATCCCGCTTCCGAATGGGGGCACTGTGCCCACCCGGACCACTCGATGACCCCGATGCCTTCGCCCTTCCGCGCGGCGACGCGCCCGCGCCTTGTCCCTGCACTTCTTGTGGCCGCTGCCGCGCTCGGCGCGCTCGCCTGCACCGGTGACGACGAGGCCGCAGCCGCCTCACCCCCCGGCGCCGCGCCGACGCCGGCCGCTTCGTCCGCCAACGTCCCGGCCGCCGCGCGCAGCGGCGGCTCCGTCGTCCTCTCCGGCGCCGACCTCTACCGGCTTGCGCCGAGCCTGATCGAGGAAGGCGTGCCCATCAGCGGCGGCCTGCGTCCCATCGAGACGCTGAGCATCCGTGCGCGCATCGAGGGCGACGTCCTCGAGATCCCGGTGCGCGAGGGCGACGCCGTGGCGCGCGGCGCGCTCCTCGCCCGCTTCGAGAGCACCGAGCAGGAGGCCGCCCTCCGTTCGGCCGAGGCCGACAAGCTCGCCGCCGAAACGGAGGCGGGC
>CAYXQS010000016.1:15063-26330 GCA_964466515.1 uncultured Gemmatimonas sp.
CACCGCCGCCTGGAACCTCGAGCAGACCCGCGACCTCTTCCGCGCCGGCGCCGTAGCCGAGCGCGAGATGCGCGCCGCCGAGCAGACCGCGGCCACCGCCAACGCGCGCCTGGCGGCCGCTGACGCGCGGCTCCGTTCCGCCGCGCTCCTCGAGCGCGACACGCGGGTCACCGCGCCGGTGGCAGGGCTCATCGAGCGCCGCAACATCGAGCGTGGCGTCCGCGCCGCACGCGGCGCCGAGCTCTTCACGCTCGTCCGCACCGACGTCCTCGAGCTCACCGCCGCCGTCCCCGCCCGCCGCATCGCCGGCGTGAAGGTCGGCCAGACCGTCCGCTTCACCGCCGACGGTCGGCTCATCCAAGGCACGGTCGCACGCATCAGCCCCACCATCGACGCCACGTCGCAGTCGGTGACCGTCTACGTGCAGATCCCCAACCCCACCGGCGCGCTCAAGGGCAACACCTTCGCCGCCGGCCAGATCATCGAACGCTCGCTCCCCGCCGAGCTCCTCGTCCCGCAGGGTGCCGTCCGCCTTACCGCGGCCAGTGCGGGCGGTACGCCCTTCGTCTGGCGCCACGTCAACGGCGTGCTTGAGCGCGCCGATGTCCGCCTCGGCATCGTCGACGAGGCGCGCGGCGTGGTCCAGGTCCTCGAGGGGCTTGCCGTCGGCGATGAGATCGTCGTCGGCAACGTGGGGATGCTCGGCGCAGGGATGCAGGTCCAGTTGATCGGCACCGAAGCCAACCGCGCGCGCCCGTAGGCGCGCGCCCCTTTTCGAGGTCTCCGATGTTCCTCTCCGACATCTCCATCAAGCGTCCCGTCTTCGCCACGATGATGATGGTGACGCTCGTCGTCCTCGGACTCGTCGCCTTCTTCCGGCTCTCGGTCGACGAGTATCCGGACATCACGTATCCGGTGATCGTGGTGCAGACGGTCTATCCCGGCGCATCGCCGGAAGTGGTGGAGCGCGAACTCTCCAAGCCGCTGGAGGAGGCGCTCAACACCACGGAGGGCCTGAAGGAGATCACCTCCACGAGCAGCGAGGGCGCCTCGCTGGTCCGCCTCCAGTTCCACCTCGGCGTGAACGTGCAGCAGATGCAGCCCGAGGTGCAGGGCAAGGTCGCGCGTATCCGCCGCGCGCTCCCGCGCGAGATGGAAGAGCCGATCATCATCCGGTTCGACCCCAACGACCGGCCGATTATGAGCGTGGCGCTGCAGAGCGACACGCGCCCGATGCGCGAGCTCACCGACCTCGCCGACGAAATCATCGGAAACCGGATCGAGGCGATCCCGGGCGTGGGCGGCGTGCAGGTGGTGGGCGGCGCGGCGCGCGAGATCCGCGTCGAGCTCAACCCCGACGCGCTCCGCGCCTACGGGATCTCGCCCGCGCAGGTCGTCGCGGCCCTGCAGCGCGAGAACCAGGAAGTCCCCGCCGGCCGCATCCAGCGTGGCGACTCGGAGCGCCTCGTGCGCATCACCGGGCGCGTCACCGACCCCGCCGCCTTCGGCGACGTGACCATCGTCGTCCGCAACGGCAGCCCCGTGCGCGTGCGCGACGTCGGCAGCGTCATCGACGGCACGGCCGAAAAGCGCTCCGCCAGCTATATGGGCACCGCGACCGCGCTCTCGCTCGACATCCTCAAGATCACCGGCGCCAACACCGTCGACGTCGCCGACCAGGTGCGCGTGGTCGTCGCCGAGCTGCAGCGGCAGCTCCCCGGCGACATCCGGATGACCATCATCCGCGACGATTCCTCCAAGATCCGCGAGGCCCTCGCCGACGTCGAGCTCACGCTCGTCCTGGGCGCGATCCTCACGGTGATGATCATCTACCTCTTCCTCAACTCCTGGCGCTCGACCGTCATCACCGGCCTGACCCTCCCCGTCGCGATCATCTCCTCGTTTTTCGCGATGTGGGTCTTCGGCTTCACGCTGAACACGATGACGCTGCTGGCGCTCTCCCTCGCCATCGGCCTCCTCATCGACGACGCGATCGTCGTGCGCGAGAACATCGTCCGCCACGTCGCGATGGGGAAGGACCACCACCGCGCCGCGCGGGAGGGCACGAGCGAGATCGGCCTCGCCGTGTTCGCCACCACGCTCGCGGTCATCGCGGTGTTCATCCCCGTCGCGTTTATGGGCGGGATGATCGGGCGCATCTTCTTCCAGTTCGGCGTCACCGTCGCCTTCGCGGTCTCGGTCTCGCTCTTCGTCTCGTTCACGCTCGACCCGATGCTCTCGTCGGTCTGGCACGACCCCGACGCCGAGGAGCACGGCGAGGAAGCGCGCCGGCGCGCCGGCCCCATCCGGAAGGTCGCGCTCGCCTTCGACGCGGCCTTTGAGCGGCTCGCGGACAAGTATCCCCCGATGCTCGCCCGGGCGCTGCGCCACCGGTGGCTCGTCCTCGGCGGCGCCGTCGTCTCCGTGGTCGTCGCGTTCATCATCGCGGCCGGCCTCGGCTTCACCTTTATGCCCGACTACGACGCCGGCGAGTTCAACGTCAGCTACCGCGTGCAGCCCGGCTCGCGCCTGACCTACGCCGTCGGCAAGGGGATGGCGATCGACACCATCGTCAACCGCATTCCCGAAGTGGACTTCACCTACCTCACGGTGGGCTCCGGCTTCCGCGGCACGACGACCAACGGCCAGCTCTTCGTGCGGCTCAAGCCCGCGCACGACCGCTCGCGCTCGATGGCGGAAATTCAGAACGAACTGCGCCCGCAGCTCCGGCTGGTCTCGGGGACGCGCGCGAGCATCGACGGCACGCGCTCCATCTTCGGCGGCTTCCGCCAGCCGATCGTCGTGAACGTGCAGGGTCCCGAGCCTGCGCGCCTCAAGCTCATCGCCGGCCAGGTCGCGGAGATTATGCGCGGCATCCCGGGGATGGCCGAGCCCTTCTCGAGCGACGAGGGCGACATCCCGCAGCTCGACGTCCGGGTCGACCGTCAGCAGGCGTGGGCCGCGGGACTGGGCGTCGGCGCCATCGCCGCCACGCTGCAGCCGCTCTTCACCGGCGCGCGCGCCACGCTCTGGCAGGACGAACTCGGCTATTCGCACGACGTGCGCGTGGTCTACCCCGACTCGCTGCGCGCGGCGGCGAAGGACGTCGGCAACATCCCCGTGACGGGCACCGCGATCGACCCGCGCACCGGACTTCCCGCGGCCATCCCCCTCTCGCAGGTGGCCGAGGTGCGCGCGGGCGTGGGTCCGCAGCAGATCGACCGCCGGATGCTCGAGCGGCAGATCTCCATCTCGGCGGGCGTGCTCCCGGGCGCGGCCGTGGGCGATGTCGCCTCGGCCACGCTCACCGCGCTCAACTCGCTCGTCCTCCCGCCGGGCTACCGCACCGTCTTCACCGGCGACGTGCAGAACCTGAACGAGACCAAGGGCTACGTCCTCGAGGCGATCCTCCTCGCGGTCGTCTTCATCTACCTGATCCTCGCGTCGCTCTTCGGGTCGTTCGTCCAGCCGCTGGCGATTATGCTCTCGCTCCCGCTCTCCTTCCTCGGCGTGGCGCTCGCGCTCCTCGTCACCGGCGGCACGCTCAACGTGATGTCGATGATCGGCATCATTATGCTGATGGGGCTCGTGACCAAGAACGGCATCCTGCTGATCGACTTCGTGAACCACGCGCGCGGCGAGGGACGGCCGCGCGAGGCGGCCGTGCTCGAGGCCGGCCGCATCCGGCTCCGCCCGATCCTGATGACCACGGCGGCGATGATCTTCGGGATGCTTCCGCTCGCGCTCGCCATCGGCGAGGGCGCCGAGCAGCGCTCCCCGATGGCCCACGCGGTCATCGGCGGACTCATTACCTCCACGATCCTGACGCTCTTCGTGGTGCCCGCGGTCTATACGCTGCTGGACGATCTCTCGGAATGGGCGGCGCGCCGTCGGGCCGCGGCGAAGGCCGTCCCGGCGGGGGTGCCCGGAGAGGCGCCGGCGCTCGCCCGCGAACGGGCGGGGAACCCCGCTTGACGCGGAGGGGTCGCCTAGTGTATTCAGCGGTCTAACGTAGGGCGATCCATCCGATTCAGGGAGGAGTTATGGCAGGCAGGGACCTCGTGGACAGCCTGTTCTCCGACAGGGATGACGACGACGAAGGCTTCAGCGGCGGGGGCGGCGGAAGCGCGTCGTACGATGACGACGAGGATGAGGACGGCGGGTGGGCCATCAACAAGGACCATTCCGACTCCCTCTGGGACTCCACCGAGGAGTCCGACGATGACGACGAGGAGGGTGGCGTCGCGCCGATTGCCGACGCGGGCGAAGAGGACGAGGAGAGCGATCTCTTCGGCGACTCGATCGCGCCGCGCCGTCGTGGCCGTAAGCCGGCCGAAAAGCCGCGGGTGCGGAGCATCTTTGAGACGGGGGAGAATCCGATCCCGGTCCCACCGCCGGTGGTGAAGGCCGTGGTCCCGGCGGCCAAGCCCGCGCCGGTGGCGCCGGCGAAGGCGGCCACGCCAGCCGCAAAAGCACCGGCCGCCAAGCCCGTGAAGGCTGCCGCTTCCAAGGCCGCAAAGAAGGCCGTGGCCAAGAGCGCCAAGAAGGCGAAGCCCGCCACCAAGAAGGCCGCGAAAAAGGTGGCGAAGAAGGCGGCGAGGCCCAAGAAGGCGGCAAGGAAGCCGGCCAAGAAGCCCGCAAAGAAAGCGGCGAAAGCGAAAAAGCCGGCAAAGAAGAAGTAGTTCGGCGCGCGTCGGGCGAGCTATCCGTGCTCGGTGATCCGCGTTAGTCTTTGCGGACGATGTCGGACTCGCCCGTCGCCCTGCTCCGCGCACACTCACGGCACGCCCCGTGGAATGCGCGAGGACTCGCCTCCCACGCGACGGCATTGGTCGACGCCGCCGGGATGCGTCCCACCAACACCTCCGCCCGCGCCACGCCCAGCGCGCGCGCCATCCGGTTCTACGTGGCCAACGGGCTGCTCGATCACCCCGACGGCAAGGGCACCGCAGCCACGTACCACTACAAGCACCTGCTCCAGCTCCTGGCCATCAAGATCCGCCAGCGCGAGGGGCAGACGCTGGACGTAATCAAGTCGGAGATGGCGGATCTCCAGGGCGACCAGCTCGAGAAGCGCGTGGCCGCCGCGCTCGCCCCGGCACTCGGCAACGGCGCCGATACCAGCGTGCGCCACGACGATGACGCCCCCGCCACCTGGCGTCGCCTCGGCGTCGCCGATGGGATCGAGCTCCACGTGCGCGAGGACTCGCCCGCCGCGCGGGAGAGCGCGCTCGTGGCCATCCGCGAGGCGGTCCGCGCCGCCCTCGGTCGTGAGGATGTACGCTAGACTCTTGCCCGGATTCACGAGCGGGACGACATTAGGGCCTGATGGCCGCTCCCCGTCGCCGCCCGCTCTCGCGCGTGGTCCTGCTCGACCGCGCAATCGAGGCACTCCCGCTCTTCCGTCTCTCCGATAGTTCGGAGGATACAGTCGTCTCCTTCACCGCCGACAACGGCGGACGGTGGCGCGTGTTGCCCGCGCCCGGGGAGCGGCTTCCCGGCACCTTCGACCAGGACGTCTACGTCGAGCTCGCGCGTCGCTTCCACGAGGCGGAGCAACCGGCGGACGGCGTGCTCTCCTTTACGCTGCACGCCTTTCTCCGGTCGATGGGCCGTCGCGTGGACGGCCGCACGTACGAGCAGCTGCGCGGCGCGCTTGCGCGCCTGGAGCGCACCGTGCTTGAGAGCGAAGGCGCGTGGTACGACGCCGCCAAGGGCGTGTACGGCCACGCGCGCTTCACCCTCCTCTCCGCCGTCGCCATTGACCGGCGCCGGCTCACGGACCGCGACCAGTTGGCGCTCTTCCCGGCGCTCGCATCCAACGAGCCGGGCGACGCGCACGTGACCCTCGCCGCGCCGCTGCGCGCCAACATCGCCGCGGGCCACTCGGTCACCCTCAACGCACCGCGCTACGTCGCGCTGTCCTCGCCCGTGGCCCGCCGACTGTACCGCCTCCTCGAGGCGGTCCGCGCCGAGGGGGACGGCGGCCCCTGGACCCTCCCGCTGGAACGCCTCGCCGAGCTCCTCCCCCTGGCGCAGCGCTACCCCTCGCACCTCCAGCGCGTCCTCCAGCCCGCCCACGAGATGCTCGTGGCCGCCGGGATCGTCAAAAAGGCCAGGTTCTCCCAATCCGGCCGGATCTGGAACGTCGAATACACCCGCTAGCGGGGTAGTCCCTGCGAGGGCAGGAGACTACGTTCCAAATCCACCTTGAGAGGTCGCACGTCTATGCGTCGTCGCCGTTCGGTCACCATCCTCGGACTGCTCCTCCTGCCCCTCGTGGCAGGGGCCTTCGTGGTGCAGGAACGCGCCGCGCTCAGCAGCGCCCGGCTCTTCGATCAGGTCCTGTCGATCGTCAACGAGCGATTCGTCGACTCGCTCGGCACCCGCGAGCTCTACGAGCGCGCCGCGCGCGGCCTTGTCGAGGAGCTCAACGATCCCTACTCCGAGCTCTACACGCCCAAGCAGCTCGAGGCGTTCAACACCAGCACCGGCGGCTTCTACGGCGGCGTGGGAATGCTGATCGAGGACCAGGACGGCTCGATCATCATCAGCCGCGTCTATCCGCACACGCCGGCCGAGGAAGCCGGGATCCGCGAGGGCGACCGCATCGTCGGCGTCGACACGGCCTCCACGCGCGGGTGGCGCATTGACCAGGTCTCCGGCGCGCTCCGCGGGGTCCCGGGCACGCGCGTCAAGGCGCGCTTCGCGCGCCCCGGCGTCGCCCAGTCCTTCGAGGTCGACTTCACGCGCCGCACCATCCGCATCCCCGCCATCCCCTTCGCGCTCAACGTCGACGGGAACGTCGGCTACATCCCGGTGCAGCAGTTCAACGAGACCACCACGCGCGAGTTCGCGGAGGAGTACCGCCGTCTCCGCGCCGAGGGCGTGACCGGCCTCGTCGTGGATCTCCGCGGCAACTCCGGCGGCTTCCTGGACCAGGCGCTGGCGATGACGAACTACTTCATCCCGCGCGGCCGCGAGATCGCCACCGTGCGCCAGCGCGGCGGCGAGGTCGAGCGCTACGTCGCCGAGGCGACGCCAATCGCGCCGGACATCCCGCTGGTCATCCTCACCGACGGCTACTCGGCCTCCGCCTCGGAGATCGTCGCCGGTGCGCTCCAGGACCACGACCGTGCGCTCGTCGTCGGCACCACCTCGTTCGGCAAGGGACTCGTGCAGTCGGTGTACCGCCTCGAGGGCGGATACGCCATCAAGCTCACCACCGGCAAGTGGTTCACGCCGAGCGGACGCTCCATCCAGAAGGAGCGCGTGCTCGACGGCAACGGCCGCCTCGTCGAGGTCGTCCCCGACTCGCTCGAGACCGCGGAGACCGCCCGGGAGGCCCGTCCGATCTTCCACTCGCTCGGCGGTCGGACGGTCTACGGCGGCGGCGCCATCACGCCCGACGTGATCATTCCGTACGACACCATCTCCAGCGCCGAGCAGAAGCTCGCCCGTGCGCTCGTGCCGCGGTCGCAGGACGTCTACATCACGCTCGACGACTACGCCTTCAGCCTGAAGGACAAGGTCACCGCCGACTTCGCCGTCACGGCCGCGATGCGTGAGGAGTTCCGGACGCGCCTGCAGGCCAAGGGCATCGTGGTGGAACGGGAGGAGTGGGAGGCCGGCCGCACCTACGTCGACCGCCTCCTGGGCAACCGCATCGCGCGGCGCGCGTTCGGCGACTCCACCGCGAAGCGGCGCGAGATTCCCGAGGACGTGCAGCTCCGCACGGCAATCTCGCTCCTGCGCCGCGGCAGCACCACCGCGGACCTCCTCGCGCTCGCGGCCGCACCGAACGCGCCGGCCAGCCGGCCCGATTGATTCCCACTGCCAGCCATTCCTTTCCGATGTCCAAGCATTTGTTGCTCGCCGCCGCGCTTGTCGGCGCGGCGGCCTGCGCCGGCAAGTCCCCCGCCATCCGGGTCGAGGGCGATGCCCGTGAGACCCGCCTCTCCAACCTGACGCAGCTCACCTTCGGCGGCGAGAACGCCGAGGCGTACTGGAGCGCCGACGGCCAGTGGATCACGTTCCAGTCGTCCCGCGACGGGCGCTCCTGCGACCAGCAGTACGTAATGCGCGCCGACGGCACGGGGATCACCCGCATTTCCGATGGCCGCGGCAAGACCACCTGCGGGTGGTTCCTGCCCGGCAGCGAGCGGCTCTTCTTCTCCTCGTCCACGGCGCACGACGACGCCTGCCCCGCGCGCCCCGACCCGTCGCAGGGCTACGTCTGGCCGCTCGACAGGTACGACTTCTACACGGCGAACCGCGACGGCAGCGATATGCGCCGCCTCACGCACTACGACACCTACACGGCCGAGGGCATCCTCTCGCCCGACGGCACGCGCATCGTGTTCACGTCGCTGAAGGACGGCGACCTCGACATCTACACGATGAACGTCGACGGCAGCGACGTCCGGCAGCTCACCACCACGCCCGGCTACGACGGCGGCGCCTGGTGGTCACCGGACGGCAAGCGCATCGTCTATCGCGCGCACCACCCCAAGGACGCCGCGGAGCTCGCCGCCTACCAGGAGCTCCTCCGGCAGGGACTCATCCGCCCCAGCAAGGTCGAGATCTTCGTGATGAACGCCGACGGCTCCGACCAGCGGCAGGTCACCGCCCTCGGCGGCGCCAACTTCGGCCCCTCGTGGAGCCCCGACGGCACCAAGATCGTCTTCTCGTCCAACTTCCCGGCCCCGCGCAGCGGGAACTTCGACCTCTTCCTCGTGGACGCGGAGGCCTCGATGGCCGGCCCCGACGCGCTCGAGCAGGTCACCTTCCAGGAGACCTTCGACGGGTTCCCGATCTTCCACCCCGACGGGAAGCGGATCCTCTGGGCCAGCAACCGCCACGCCGCCACCCCGGGCGAAACGAACCTCTTCGTGGCAGATTTCCGCTGGTAGCAACCCGCTTCACTCCCCGGAGGGACATCTGATGGAGATCGTACTCGGCGTCGTCGCGTTCCTCGTGGCCGTCGTGCTCGCCAAGAGCGTCCGCATCATCGGGCAGGCCGAGGTGATGGTCGTCGAACGCCTCGGCAGCTTCAACCGCGTCGCGCGGTCGGGACTCAACCTCCTGATCCCCTTTGTCGAACGCGCCAAGACCATCGACGTCCGCTACTTCGAGAGCGACGCCACCGGGCTCAAGCGGGTCGTCGCCAGCGCCACCGCGCGCATCGACCTGCGCGAGCAGGTCCTCAACTTCCCGTCGCAGCCGGTCATCACGAAGGACAACGTGACGATCGACATCGACGCCGTGATGTACTACCGGGTGGCCGACCCGCAGAAGGCGACGTACTCGGTCCAGAACCTCCCGTACGCGCTCGAGACGCTGACCCGCACCACGCTGCGGAACATCGTCGGCGACATCGAGCTCGACCAGACGCTCGCCTCGCGCGATATGATCAACCGCAAGATGCGCGAGGTGATAGAGGAGGCGTCGATCGGCTGGGGCGTGGACGTCACGCGCGTCGAGCTGCAGAGCATCGAGCCGCCGCGCGACATCCAGCAGTCAATGGAACTGCAGATGCGCGCCGAGCGCGAGCGCCGCGCGGCGGTCACCAACGCCGAGGCCTCCAAGCGCGCCGCCATCCTCGAGTCCGAGGGCCACAAGGAAGCACAGATCCGTATGGCCGAGGGCGAGAAGGGCGCGGCGATCCTCCGCGCCGAGGGCCTGGCGCAGGCGCGCCTGGCAATGGCCGACGCCGAGGCCGAGGCCGTGAAGCGCATCGCCGCGGCACTGCCGCCGGGCGAGGCCGCCACCTATCTGCTTGGGCTCAAGTACATCGATGCGCTCCCGCAGCTCGCCGCCGGCAAGGGCACAACGGTGTTTCTGCCGAGCGAGGCGACCGGCGTGCTCGGTGCCATCGGCGGGATCAAGGAGCTCCTCCGCGCGAGCGGGGGCATCGCCGCCAAGGCCGCCGTGCCGGACAAGGACAAGTAGTGGCCAAGATCTCTCGCGAACGCGCTGAGCGGATCGCGAAGGCGCACGCCTGCTCGCATTGCCAGGAGTACACCTATCGCAAGCTGCGCGTGAAGGTCGCGTCGAAGGCCATCAAGGACGAACTCGGGGTGGCCTGGATCGCCACCAAGGTCTGCGGCGTCTGCGGCACGCAGGGCGAGATCGGCATCCAGGACGACGGCGACATCGTGTACGAGAGCTGACGTGGCCCGCCTCGACATCGCCAGGGCCGCGGTCGGCGACCGCGTGCAGCACGAGCTCCTCGTGCGCGAGCGCGACGACAGGACCACCAAGACGGGCGACCCCTACATCATCCTGAAGCTCGGCAACGCCACCGGCGTGCTCTCGGCGAACGTCTGGAAGGAGGACGTGCCCAGCGTGCAGGGCGTGCGGCCGGGGCAGATCGTGCAGGTGATCGGCACCATCGAGATGTACCAGGGGCGGCGGCAGCTCAAGCTCACCTCCGCACCGCGCGTGGTCCCCGCCACGGCCGCGACGATGGACGAGTTCCTCCCGCACATCGCCGAGCACGTCGACGAGCTCTGGGCGCGCGTCGATGCGTGGCGCGCCGAGGTGAAGGGGCCGCTGCGCGCGGCGCTCGACCTCTTCTTCGGCGACGAGGCGTTCCGCGAGCGCTTTGCGCGCGCGCCGGGCGCCACGCGCGGCCACCACGCGCAGGTCGGGGGCCTCCTCCTGCACAGTTGCGAGGTCGCGGCCATCGCGCGCGCGTCGGTGAAGGCAATGCGTGGCAACGTCGGGCTGGTCACCGTCGGCGCGCTCCTCCACGACATCGGCAAGGTCGAGGCCTACAGCGTGGCGCTCACCGGGTTCGAGAACACGCAACAGGGCCACCTGCTCGGCCACATCGTCCTCGGCTCGCTGATGCTCGAGGAGCGCATCGGGACGCTCCCCGCGGGCACCCTCTCGGAACCGCAGCGCCTGGAGCTCCACCACTTCGTGCAGTCACACCACGGAATCCCGGAGTACGGCGCCGCCGTCCGCCCGATGACGCTCGAGGCCGAGGTCCTGCACTTCGCGGACCAGATTTCCGCCAAGGGGAACGACTTCAACGAGGCCATCGAGGACCCGGAGATGTTCCCCGCGGACGACGTGGAGTTCTCGGTCAAGCGCAACTGGCGCCTCGAACGGCGCGTCTGGCGCCGCACCCATTCCTGGGACTGAAGTCGATAGATTGGTAGGATGACGACGATCCGTCAGGACGACTTCATCCAGTCCATCGCCGACGCGCTCCAGCACATCTCGTACTACCACCCGCTCGACTACATCCGCGCGCTGGG
>CAYXQS010000017.1:0-20651 GCA_964466515.1 uncultured Gemmatimonas sp.
TCGGCCACGATCACGCGGAACAGGTCGGGACGCAGGTTGGCCACCGCGCCCATCAGCAGCCCGCCCGCGCTGCCGCCATTGGCCGCGAGCCGGTCGGGGGCGGTGTAGCCCTCCCGCACCAGATGCTCGGCCACGTCGATGAAGTCGGTGAAGGTGTTCATCTTCCGCATCATCTTCCCGTCGTCGTACCAGTGGCGGCCCATCTCCTCGCCGCCGCGCACGTGGGCAATGGCGTAGATGAAGCCGCGGTCAACCAGCGAGAAGCGCACCGAGCTGAACGTGGGCTCCATCGTCGCGCCGTAGGAGCCGTAGGCATAGAGCAGCAGCGGACGCCTGCCGTCGCGCACGAGGTCCTTGCGATAGACCATCGACACGGGCACGCGCGCGCCGTCGCGCGCGGTGGCATAGGTGCGCTCCACCGCATAGCGCGACGGGTCGTAGCCGCCGAGGACCTCGTCGCGCTTGCGGAGCTCGCGCTCCCGCGTGTCCATCGCGTAGTCGTACACGGAGTTGGGGGTGACGGGCGAGCTGTACGTGAAGCGCAGCGTGCGCGTGTCGAACTCGGGGTTGCCGCCGAGGAAGACGCCGTACGCGGCCTCGGGGACGGTGATCTCGTGCGCGGCGCCGCTCGCGAGGTCGGTGACGTTGAGGCGACGGAGCCCGTCGCGGCGCTGCATCACCACGACGTGCTCGCGGAACGGCATCACGGCCTCGACGAAGACGTCGGCGCGGTGCGGGAGCCATTCCTCCCACGGCACGCCGGGCGCGGCGTCGAAGCGCGCGCGCATCACCTTGAAGTTCGTGGCCCCGTCGTTGGTGTGGATGTAGAAGTATCCCGCGCCGGCGCTCACCGAGTACTCGACCCCGGGGCGCCGGGCGGCGAGCAGCCGCGGCGCGGCCGTCGGGTCGTCCGCCGGGATCACGTACCATTCGGCCGACGTGAAGGAGCTGCTGCCGAGCACGATCCACTCGTCACTGCGCGAGCGGTCGACGCTCACGTTGAAGAGCACGTCGGGCTCGTGATACACGGAGACGTCACGCTCGCGCGGCGTGCCGATGACGTGGCGCCAGACCTGGTCGCCGCGCTTGGCGGAGTCCATCGTCATATAAAAGAGCGTGCGATTGTCGCTCGCCCACGCGAGCCCGAAGCTGAGCCGCTCGATCCGGTCGGGGAGCCAAGTGTCGTTGCGCAGGTCCTTCACCCGCAGCACGAAGTCCTCGTAGCCGCTGGTGTCGACCAGCACGGCCAGCCGCTGGTGGTCGGGAGAGACCTCCATTCCGCCGAGTGAATGGAACGCGTACCCCTCGGCCTCCCTGTTCTGGTCGAAGTAGATCTCCTCGGGGGCATCGAGCGAGCGATGCTTGCGCGCGAAAATCGGATACTGCTTGCCGCGCTCGGTACGCGAGTAGTAGTACCAGTCGCCCTTCCGCACGGGGACGTTGGCATCGTCCTCCTTGATGCGGGCCACGATCTCGGTGTAGAGCTGCTCCTCGAGCGCCTTGGTATGCGCCGTCATCGCGTCGGTGTACGCGTTCTCGCGCTCGAGATACGGGATGGTCTCGGGATGGTCCCTCTCGCGGAAATAGGCGTACGGGTCCGTGCGGGTCTCGCCGTGGAGGATCGTGACCACGGGGATCTGCCTGGCGACGGGCGGTGTGGGCTGCTGGGCGTTCATTGCGTGGAAGGCCGCGGAGGCAAGTAGGGCGGAGAAGGCCGAGAGAACGAGAACGGTCGGGCGACGCAGGTGAGGCACGGTCGGCTCCTTGGAGGACGGGTGTATTCTAGCGGCAGGGGGGACGGACCGCCTCACGTCGCCCCGGCGATGATTACCTTCCACGGATGAGCACCAACCCCGGCGCGCGGCTGCTGCAGCTCTGGCGCCGCCTCTCGCCCTGGCCCGGCGGCCCGTGGCTCTTCTCGGTGCTGTTTGGCCGGATGGTGCCCTACTCCGGATCCGTCGGGCCGCGCGTTCGGCGACTCGAGCCGGGCCACGCGGAAGTCGAGATCCCCGACCGGCGCTCCAATCGCCAGCACCTCGGCTCCGTCCACGCCATTGCGCTGATGAACCTCGGCGAGATGACGAGTGGGCTCGCGATGATGGCCGGCCTGCCGGCCGGCGTACGCGGAATCGTGACCTCGCTCTCGATGATGTACAGGAAGAAGGCGCGCGGCACGATCCGCGCGGTGGCGCACGTCAGCGTGCCGACCGTGACCGAGCCGCGCGACATCGACGTCACGGCCGACTGCTTCGATCGCGAGGGTTCCGTGGTGGCAACCGCCACCGTGCGCTGGCGCCTCGGCCCCGTCCCCTCCGAGCCACGCTGATGGAAACCGCGTTTACGCGCCGGACAGGCGTCACCGTGCCGCTGATCTGCGGCCCGATGTACCCCTGCTCCAATCCCGAGCTCGTCGCTGCGGTGAGCGAGGCGGGCGGGCTCGGCGTCGTGCAGCCGATCTCGCTCACCTATGTACACGGCCACGACTTCCGCGAGGGACTCCGCTACATCCGGTCGATGACGCAGAAGCCCATCGGCTTCAACGCGCTCATCGAGGGAGCCAATAAGGCCTATCTCGACCGGATGCGCCGATGGATCGACGTCGCGCTCGAGGAGGGCGTGCGCTTCTTCCTGACGTCGCTCGGCAACCCCAAGTGGGTGTGCGAGCGCGTGCACGCGGCGGGCGGCGTGGTCTATCACGATGTCACCGAGCGGAAGTGGGCGCAGAAGGGCGTCGACGGCGGCGTGGACGGGTTGGTCGCCGTGAACGCGCGTGCCGGCGGCCACGCCGGGCCGAAGGACCCCGAAGCGCTCTACGCGGAGCTCGCGCCCTTCGGCCTGCCGATCGTCTCGGCGGGCGGCGTGGGGACTCCGGAGGAGTTCACGCGCCATCTGCGGATGGGATACGCGGCGGTCCAGCTTGGCACGCGCTTCATCGCGACGCCGGAATGCAAGGCGAGCGAAGCCTACAAGGCGGCGATCGTGCAGGCGGAGGCGGACGACATCGTGCTCACCGAGCGGCTGACGGGCGTGCCGGTGGCGGTGATCCGCAATCCGTACATCGAGAAGCTGGGCACGAAGGCCGGCCCCTTTGCGCGCTGGATGCTGCGCGGACGTCGCCGCAAGCACTGGATGCGCACCTGGTACGCGCTCAACTCATTGCGGCGACTCAAGCAGTCGCTGATGCACACCGACACGACGACGGAGTACTGGCAGGCCGGAAAGTCGGTGGCCGGAATCCACGACATCCGGCCGGCCGCCCAGATCGTGCGGGAGTTTGCGGCGGCGCTGGACTAGGGAACGCGGGCGACCGGCGCTCCCCGTCGCCCGCCCGGCCACCAGCGGTGCGTCATCACCGCCACGCCGCCGGGCGTGATGGTCACGGTGCCGAGCGAGACCACCTCCTCGCCACGCACGACCTCGATGGGATGCTCGCCGACGGGAAGCCGCAGCCGTGCGACCGAGAGGCGGTCGGGGAGCAGTTGCCACGCCCGCAGATCGGGCTGATCGATGGCCGCGGACGTAACCGACGACGCGGCCAGGCCGATGCCGAGGAGGATGCTCCCCCAGCCGCCGCCCTTCTTCCCGTCCTTCTTCCGGTCCTTCCGCGTCTCGCTCGCCTTGTCGAACGCCTTCTCGGCGGCCTCCATCGCGGCGAACCGGATGGCGGTGCGCGCAATGGCGCGCGTCAGGCGCGCGCCCTGGCCCCGGTCGTAGTCCTCGCGGACGGATGCGCTCACGTCGCCGGTGATCACCTCCGCCGCCCGCACGCCGACGCGTGCGCCGAGGGGCGGCCCGTTCTGCGCAGGCATCTCGAAGGTCGACCAGTTCACCTCGTAGGTGAGCCAGCCCACGTCGAGTTTCGAGTCGAATCCGTTCCGGCGGTCCCAACTCCGCCGCTCGACGACCTGCGCCGCCGCAAGCCGCGACGCGTCATTGCCGCTGGTGAGCGCAACGAGTTCATCGCCGGACATATAGATGCCGAGCGAACGCGGCGCCGGGCGCCCGACGTAGCCGTCCTCGATGAGGATCACGACGTCGCCTTCGCCGGGGCTCGCGAGCGTGGTATCGCCCGGAAGCCCGCCGAGGAGCGCGGCCGCGTTGCGATATGCCACGAGCGCATCCTGTCGCTCGCCGGCGGCCTCGAAGATCACGCCGCTCACGTAGCGCAGGACGCCCTGGAGCTGCGCGGGCGGCATCGGCCCGACATCGGCCGCAAGGAGTGCCGCGAGCCGACGCGCCTCGACCGCGGCCTCGAACGGCTCGTTGCGCGCCAGCCAGTTCAGCCCACCGTAGTACGGAATGAACATCCACTCCGTGGTGAGCGGATAGTACGGGAGCGCCGCGTCCGAGGTCACGAGCGAGACCGCGCCCGCCGAGACATGCTTGGTGTAGCGGTCGCCGGCAATGGTCCAGGCGCGATCCAGCGCGTGCGCGCCGCCGTCGAACTCGCCGGCGTAGTAGCCGATCACGCCGCGGTACATATGCCGCAACAGCGCGTCCGAGGGCGCGACCTTGCGGTCGCCCATCGACTTCCACGCGGCCCCGGCGCGACCGTAGCTCAGGTGATCGCGCAGACTCCACTCCGCGGGAATCCCGGCCGGGCCGGAACGCCACGCGGCGCCCGCCGTCGCGCAGCCGGTCCCCACAAGCAGAACCGGCCACACGACGACGAGCCCCACAGCACGGGCGGCGCGGCGCACGCGTCTGCCCATTGTGACCTCAGCGCACCTGCTTCTCGAGCACGATGATCCGCTGCTGCGCCAGCGCGATCGCCTCCGCCATCCTCGCGCTCGCCTCCCCCTGCGCACGGATCCGCTCGATGTCGAGCGAGAGGAGGAACCGCTGATAGCGCATCAGCGCCTCCTGCGGCCGGAGCTGGAGATCGAGGATGCGTGCGGCCTTGTACTCGATGTCCGGCGCGTCGGGGTCGAGCACGCTCGCCCGGTCGTAGCGGTTGAGCGCGCCCGCGAGATCGTTGGACGCCACGAGGTCGTCGCCCTCCCGGACGAGCGCCTCGGCCGCCGCGCGCCCCTGCGCCTGCGCGGTGGCATCCTGCGGACGGCTCACCACCATAATCCCCTGCGGGCCGCGTCGCGAGATCACCGACACGCCGCCGCGCTCCATCTGCACCATCACCAGTTCCCCCGTGCGATCGCTCGGCGCGGCCGAGGGCGTCGCGGGGACCATCACGGCGTACCCGTCGCTGCGGCGCACCATCCAGGCCTGCGGGGCCGAACGCGACGCGGCCATCACCTGCGCCTCGTTCATCCCGATGGCGAGCTCACCGCGGGCAATCGCCTCGCAGTGCGCCGGCGCGCAATGGGCGAGCGCCACGGCGTTCACCGAATCCGCGGCCTGCTTGATCCGCATCCGGTCCATCCCGGCCGCGGCCGCGGCATCCGCGCCCTCGGCGGCAGGGATGTTGGCATTGTTGGGGATCACCACCGGCTGCTCGATGCGCTGTGGGTAGGGCGACGCGCATCCGGCCAGCGTCACGACGCACCCGCACACGACACCGACGGCGGCCCGCTGGCCGCGCGACAACAGAACTGTGGGACGTAGCATTGGGCGTTCCCTCCTCAGGGCGTGAAGCGACGACGCTGGATGTACTTCTTGATCTTGTGCTGGCCGATCCACGTCTTGGCGTTGGTCTCGAGATCGATGAGCGTGGCGTCCACCTGATAGAACACGATGCGCTCGCGGCCCTCGCTGTCCTCGATGGCCTGGACGTCGCCCTGCAGCATATAGCGGGCGCCGAGCTCGCGAGCGAGGCGCGTGCGCGTCTCGGCCGAGGCGTTCGTCTGCTGGTCCTGCCGCTCGGCGCGGACCTCCTCGCGCTCCTCCGAGCTCGCGACAAGGCGGACGAGGCCGCTCGTGACGTACGCGCGCTCGAGATCGCGCACGAAGGTGCCGACCGGGATGTGCTCCATCGTGCGATTGCGGAACTCGCCGATGATCACCGTGGGGGCGGTGCCCCCGTGGGCCGCCGCGTAGTCCCGCGCCCAGGCCCCGGCGAGCGATTGGGCAATCAGCTCGTTGGCGACGAGCCGTGAGTCGGCATCATTCCAACGACCCGAGAGATCGGTGACCGAGTTGGGATCGATGCGCTCGACCCGCTTGATCGAACATCCTGTAAGGACCAGGACGGCCGTCAGCGCGCCGAGTACTGCCTTGGAACGGAGCATAGGGAACTCCTGGAACGGAGGGTTTGGGACGTTGGCAGGAGGCAGGGCCCCCGGCCGCACTCGTAATAATGCAGTGTTTGCACCAGACTGACCTAGAGACGTAAGTTGTTTCCGGACCGCAATCTACGTTTGGCGGTGATTGCCTGGGTGTCCTCTGGCGGGGACAGTCCGTGTCGGATGCAAAGAGATGGGGATGGAAGTGACACTGCCACTACTCTCGAGGCCTATGCGCAGATTCAGCACGGTCGTTTTCGCTCTCGCCCTGATGGGCGGTCTCTATGTCGGGGCCTTTGCCGTGGGCCCGGTGCCGCCGCTTGGGCGGTTCCTCGACCCGGCGCACGGAATCTGGTCGGTGGGGCGCGCGGCGGAGCTGCCGACAGCCCAGTCCGAGGCGCTCAAGGGTCTCGGCGCGGCCGTCGAGGTCCGCTACGACGACCGTGGCGTGCCGCACATCTTCGCGCGCTCGGAGCACGACGCGTACCGCGCGCTGGGCTGGGTCCACGCGCGCGACCGACTCTTTCAGATGGAACTGACGCAGCGCGCGGTGGCGGGGACGCTCACGGAGTTCGTCGGGGCGCGGGCGCTCCCGCTGGACCGCGACGCGCGACGCCTCGGACTCGCGCAGGCGGGCGAGGCGAAGTGGGCCGCCATCCCCGCCGGGTCCGAGGTGCGGCGGGCGGTGGAGTCCTATATGGAAGGCGTGAACGCCTACGTGGACGCGATGCGGCCGCAGGACCTGCCGCTCGAATACCGCCTGCTGGGGCGCACCCCGCGGCACTTCGATCCGGTGGACACCTACTATCTCCTGGGGCGGATGTCGCAGACGCTGTCGTATGCGGAGAGCGAACTGCGATTCGGGGCGGCGGAACAGATGGTGGGCCGTGCGGCGGCCGAGGCGCTCTTTCCCATCGACGCGCCGATCCAGGAGCCGATCGAGCCGGTGGCCGGACGGCGACAGGCGCGGATGGCGCCGGTCACTCCCCTGCCCGCCCCGGTACTCGCGAACGCCGCGCGCGTGGCGGACGCAAGGCGATGGCGCGACGCCGCCGACGTGGTCGCGACGGCCGAGAGCCGCGCGAGCGAGAGCGGGTCGCTGCTCCGCGGCGAGGCGGTGGTGGGCAGCAACAACTGGGCGGTCGCGCCGGCGCGGACGGCCAACGGCTACGCGCTGCTCGCGGGCGACCCGCATCTCCAGCTCACGCTGCCGAGCATCTGGTACGAGGCGCATCTCGTGGTGGAGGGCGGCCTCGATGTGTACGGCGTGACGCTCCCGCTCGCGCCGATCGTGCCGATTGGGTTCAACCGCGACGTCGCGTGGACGGCGACGAATACCGGGAACGACGTCGTCGACTTCTACCGCGAGACGGTGAACGACACCCTGGTGCCGACGCAGTACCAGCTCGACGGCGCGTGGCGCGAGCTGGGGCGGCGGGTGGAGGAGTACCGCACGCCGTCGGGCCGCGTCATCGCGACGGATACGATGCTCAGCACGCATCGCGGGCCGCTCTACCTCACGCCCCTCGGCTGGGTCTCGGTGCGGTGGACCGCGCGCGAGATCTCGAACGAAGGGGAGTCGTTCCACGCGGCGGCGCGTACGACGACCGCGCAGGAGTGGTACGCCGCGATGGCGACCTATCGCACGCCCGCGCAGAACTTCCTCGTGGCGGACCGCCGCGGGACGATCGGGATCCGCTCGACGGGCCGGTATCCGATCCGTCCCCGCGACGGCCGCGGCGACCTCGTCTTTGACGGGAGCACGAGCGCAAGCGACTGGACGGGCGACCGGCCGGTGAACTGGTATCCGCAGGCGCTCTCGCCGGCGCAGGGGTATCTCGCGAGCGCCAACCAGCAGCCGCTCGATCCCGCGGCGCGCCCCGGCTACCACGGGAGCGACTGGCCGAGTCCGTGGCGCGCGATGCGGATCAACAACCTGCTGCGCGGGAATCCGGCGATGACGCCCGACCTGATGCGGCAGTTCCAGACCGATCCGCGCAGCGAGGTGCTGCCGTTCATCTTCACCGCGCTCGGCGATGCGCGCTTTGCGGCGCGCGTGGCCGGCACGTGGGGCGCGGACGACGAGGCCGCGCTCGCCTTCCTGGAGAAGTGGGATGGGCGATTCACACCGGACGCCGGCGGCCCGGTGCTCTTTGACGCCGTGCTCGCCGCCCTCTCGCGCAAGGCGTGGGACGAGTTCGTGATCCCCGGCGAGAATCGCCGCGTGGCGACGCCGAGCCAGATGATGCTCGTGCGACTGCTGTCCGAGCCGACGTCGGTGTGGTGGGACGAGCTCGCAACGCCTGAGGTGCGCGAGGATCGCGACCAGGTCGTGCTCGCCGCGCTCCGTGAGGCGTGGGCGACGACGCGGACGCGGTTCGGCAACGACCCGCTCGCGTGGAAGTGGTCGGATGCGCGCGTGATCCGCGTGCACCACCTGCTGCGGCTCGGCGGGTTTGGCCGCGACTCGCTCGCCGTGACGTCCGGGCCGGGCACCCTCTCGCCATCGGACGCGGGCGGAACGCACGGCGCGTCGTGGCGCTTTGTGGTGGAGATGGGCCCCGAGGTGCGCGCGTGGGGAACGTATCCCGGTGGCCAGTCGGGGAACCCGCTGTCGACGCGGTACGACGACCGGCTCGGCCTCTGGCAGCGCGGCGAGCTGGCAGAGCTGCGCGTCCCGCGCACGCCCGATGCGCTGCGTGCGGAGCAGACGATGAGTGTGTTGACCTTCACGCCGGAGTGAGACCGTGGCGATGAGCACAGCAGGCGGACGGTGGATCTGGTCGTTGACGCTCACGGCCGGGATTGCCCTGGGGACGTGGGCGTTCGGCTGGGTGGCGGTGCCAGTGCTCGCGGGCGCGTGGGCGTGGATCCGCCGCGAGGACGCGGCGGTGATGTCGCTCGCGGCGTTGGCCGCGATGGTCGGATGGGGCGCGCTCCTGCTGATTCCCGGCGTCACCGGCGGCGGCGCCGCGCGTGTGGCCGAGGTGGTCGGCGCGGCGATGTCGGTCGGGCCGACGGCGGTGGTGGTGCTGACGCTGGCGTTCCCAGCGCTGCTCGCGGGTGGAGCGGCGGGGGTGGTGCGCGGGGTGGGGGCGGTGAAGGCATCTACCCACTAAGCAAATGCACGCCATTTGGCATTGCCAAAGCGTGGTGCATACTTGATATTTTCGGTATCCGTTCGGTAACCCTTCACCCCGACAATCCATCAATGAAGGGCTTCGTCCCAACGCCCGCTCCTACCGTGGATCTGATGGTCGGCAAGCTCTTCGCCGGCATCCCAAGCGGCCGAGCGCTGACCATCCTCGATCCCGGATGCGGCGAAGGCGAGTTCATTGCGGGCGTCATCCGGGCGTGCCGGGACACAGGTCGGCCCGTGCCCCATATCATCGGCGTCGAGCTGGACGCCAACCGCGCGGCAACGGCCAAGCGGCGGTTCGCAAAAATCCCACAGGTCGAGATTGTCCGGCGCGACTTCCTGGACCATTTCGACGGCCAGTTCGACCTCATCATCGGGAACCCCCCATACGTCTCCATCCTCGGCCTGGATTCCGCCGAACGTGAGGCCTATCGCTCGGCCTACGCGACGGCGACGGGGCGATTTGATCTCTATCTCCTGTTCTTCGAACAGGCCTTGCGGTTGCTGGCCGCCGACGGTCGACTCGTCTTCATCACCCCGGAGAAGTACCTGTACGTGGAAAGTGCGCGACCGCTGCGTGCCCTCCTCAACCAACATCGCGTCGAGGAACTGCATTTCGCGGCGGAAGCGACGTTCGTCGACCTCGTGACTTATCCGCTCATTACCACGGTGTCCGCCAGTCGAAGTCGCGCCGCGACCCGGGTCGTGCGACGTGACGGTACGACGACATCGGCCCACCTCGTGGGGGCCGCCTCCTGGCTCCCAGGCATCAGCGGCCATCCCACCCGCATCGGCGGCGTCACGCTCGGGGATGTTGCGCTCCGCGTCAGCTGTGGCGTCGCAACCGGCGCAGACCAGGTCTTCGTCGCGCGACGGAGCGATCTGCCGGCCGCCCTACTTCGATTCGCGCACCCAACAGTCTCGGGACGTCAGATCTCAGCGGAACGATTCCTCGGCGACGATCGGGTGATGCTTGCACCGTACAATCGTGCGGGGCAGCTACTCCCGGAACGCGAACTCGGGGCGCTCGGGAGATACCTCGGAGTTCCGGAACGCCGTGCACTGCTTGAGGCACGGACCTGTACCGACCGGAAGCGGTGGTACGCCTTCCACGACAACCTCCCGTTGGACGCAATGCTCCGTCCCAAGCTGCTCTGCAAGGACATCACGCAATCGCCATACTTTGTCGTCGATCATCGCGGTGATATCGTGCCGCGCCACTCGGTGTACTACGTGGTCCCGGCGGATCCGTCGGATCTTGGCCCGCTAGCCGCGTACCTGAATTCGGCAGAAGCCTCGGCGTGGCTCCGCGCGAACTGCCAGCGGGCAACCAAGGGCTACCTGCGTATGCAGAGTCACGTCCTGAAACGACTGCCCCTGCCCGCATCGTTCGAGCCACGGCTCGGCGCGCTCGCAGGATCGCTCGTCGAACCACAGGCTCGCCCCGCGTGAGCACGCCATTCGACGCCGCAATTGCCGCCATCGCGCGCGCCGGCTACCACAATCACCGACTCGAGACGCATTCGGATATCGTCAGCGACGGGATTGTCGCCGACTTGACCCGGACGTGCGTTGCGTTCAAGCAGGATCTCGACCGCGGGACAGTCAAGGTCTGGAAGAACGTGTCGTCCCCAGGGGACCGAGAGCGCAGGGTTGACCTGTTCGTCGGCGAACCGGACACAGAGGGGAAGCCGGATATGGCGAAGGTTCGCATCGCCGTGGAGCACAAGTCCGTGATCACCGCGCACCGGAATCGCACCAACCGCTTTGACGACCTCAAGAAGGTGCTGGCTGCGGTGCAAGGCGAGCGACCGGAGGCGCTCCTCATCGCGACGGTGTTAATCGGCCTCGCCCAACGAGTGCTGAACATCCCTGACCAAGTGCACAAGTTCTACCGGGGACGTGACGAAGCGTTTGATCGCGAGGTCCGCCCGCGGCTCTCCACAGGGGACGAGTCGCTGTTCACGCAATTTGACTGGGCCATCAGCAACAATCGCGCAAACGAGCCGGAGAAGACGTTCGAGCTTTTCCGCACCCTGCCAACCCGCGGGTCCGCGCAGACCCATATTCGGGCCTATGACTCCGTCGTGCTCGTACCCGTCTGGATCGACAACGTCCATCCTCCGGAGCTCCCGCGCGACAATCCGCTCGGGATAGATATTGACGCCGAGTATCAGGGCCTCATTGATCGCACCTGCAAGGCGTATACGGCGCGCTGGCATATGTGAACGGCATATGTGAACGTGGCAGAGGGGCCCCGGGCCGGAGAGCCACTTCGTGATTCCCGCCCTTGCCCCGGCCCGCCCCGGACGAGACACTACGGCGTGACCACGCCCGCGTCCGCCACCTCCCTCACCAAGGACGCCGCCCGGCCCCCGATCTGGGGCCGCCCCGACCCCGCCCTCGCCGCCGCCGGCATCGAGGGCGAATACATCGTCGCCCGCGTGCGCGTCGTGGCGATGCTGCTCCTGCTCATCGCGCCGACCTACAACCTGCTCTTCGCGGGCGCGCAGCCGATGCACGTCGCGGGGTTCGCGGTGACCTTCGCGACCGCGGTGGCGTCGGTCGCGATCTGGTGGCTCCTCAGCGTCGGGCAGTGGCGTCCCTGGGTGGGGTTCGCGTCCAGCACCTTCGACGTCTCGATGGTGAGCCTCGCGCTGCTCTCGTTCCACGTCGTCGCGTCGCCGCTGGTGGCCTTGAACTCGACGGTGACGTTCGAGATGTACTTCCTCGCACTGGTTGCGACGTCGCTCCGGTACGACGCGCGCATCTGCCTCGTGGTGGGGGCGATCGCCATCGCGCAGTACAGCGGGCTCTGGGCGTACGCGGCGGCCAACTACGACCTCCGCGACCCAAGCTACGTCGCGGACGCGGGGCCGTATCTCCCGGTGGACCTCTGGACGCGTCTAATCATCCTGGGGATCGCGACGCTGCTCTCGGTGACGATCGTGCGCCGCGCGCAGCGCCTGCTCTACCTCGCCGCGCACGACCGGCTGACGGGGCTCTACAATCGCGGGCACTTCGACCGCGCCCTCGTGTCGTCGATGGCGCAGGCGACGCGCGACAGGCACCCACTCTCGCTCGCGATCCTCGACGTCGACCACTTCAAGCGGATCAACGACGAGCACGGCCACGGGCTCGGCGACCGCGTGCTGCGCCAGGTGGCGGACCTCCTCGCGCGCTCGATGCGGCGCACCGACCTGGTGGCGCGCTACGGCGGCGAGGAGTTCGTGATCCTGATGCCCAACACGACGCGTGAGGCGGCGCTGGTGCGAATCGATGCGCTCCGGCGCGAGGTGGTGGGGACGCCGCTCGCGCTCGAGGGGGCGGGCACGCTCACCATCGACTTCAGCGCGGGAATCGCGGGGACGCCGGACGACGACGCGACCGCGACGCCGAAGGCGTTGATGGGCGTGGCGGACCGCCGACTCCTCGCGGCCAAGCGCGCGGGCCGCGGACGCTGCCACGGGCACGACTAATGAGGCCCGTACAAACTATAGTCCTAAGCGGTGTGTTGCGGTCCGGGGGCGTGCGCTGCGACCACCGAGTCGCGGGTTTGGAATGCTGGCGGCACCGGGCCATTGCGTTGCTGGCGGCTAACGAAGTGCATATGGACGCGGCACGTCGGATCGACGTGGATCGGCGCGGCGTGCGGCGGTGGAATGCGATGACGCCGCGATCACCTAGTGGGTGAAGGGACGCTGGCCGCTGGCAAAAACAAACGCCGCGCGGTCAGACCCCAATCTTGTTTCAGCGCGAGCGCTCACGCCAGAACGTCCCCGTAATCGCGGCGCTCGTCATTCCCTCGCGTCGCGACTGCATCCACTGCCCCTTTCGGCTCGCGCCCGATACGAGTATCGACGGAAGCGACAGGCAAGGAACCTGGCAACTTGACACAGTAGCACTGACTGGCTATCGATGACGCGTGTTGTCTCCGTTCCAATGCTTTGAAAGCATCCGTGCTATTTTGAATCGCATTGCGCGAGTATGGCCCAAGTGCACTCGCGACGCACGAAAGTGCGCAATCGCCTATGCGCTGTTCGCTGGCGTAGGCGTTCTCGGCGGCATCCCGGACCGATACAGGGTCTCTATGTCAAACCACGAACTGAGCTGCCCGAAGCAAGGATGGGAACAGCCCATCGCCACCGACACAGCCAACATTCGTGCTGTTCGTTTTTCTCGTCTCGTCATAGACGATCGGCGCCGCTACTTAGTCGGAACGGACGAAGAAAAACGAATGTCTGGTTCAAGAACCGCCACCCTTTTTTTAGCGGACAGTTCGGGGCGGTTGCTAGGTCGGCCCCCTGGCGACTTTGTCTTCGCGTTTCCTGTCGCAGGAATCGATTCGCGCAACGGCACGCTTCAGTTGCTATGGGGAGAGTCAACCGAATCCTCATGGCCTCGCTCTGCGATCGACTGGGTCCTTCAACCAATAGTGGCCGTCTGGACAGCCGAGTTCAACTTGGCAAGCTGGGAATGGAGCAACCCAGCGCGTCTCATTGACGGAACGCCCGCACAACCGATCTGGTGGGTGCCGCAGACACCGGACCTTCGGTCTCAAGGTGAACACCTCTCGACGGCTGCGCTATTGCCTATGGGAAACCAGCCCAGAGATCGCGGAAGGAGTAAGGCTGTGATTTTTCGTTTCGTCCGCGGAGTGTGGGAAACGAGAATTGTCCCGCTCCCCGGGAACAGTACCCAAATCGGTTTTGCGCATTCTGACGGTAACACGTGGATGGCATTCGTTGGACAAGTTCACGCGACTAGCCCCCACAACCTTGTTGCCATAGTTCGCTCGACAGATAGTGGCGCAACGTGGTCTGAGCCTCTTGTGCTCGGCGGCGGTGATCGGAGTTCGCCTATTCACGGTCTCGCGGTTCTGGCAAGCCAGAGTGTGGTGCACGTGCTCTGGAGAGAGTCAGCGGCACGAGACAGGAGCGTGCTTCGACACCGAAGCGTTGAAGGTACTAGTGGCGAGTGGTCACCTCCGCACGACCTCCTTATACCACAGGAATCCGGCGGGGAAACCTTTACGATCGATGCGTGCGGCAACGTCCACGTTGCGCTCGAGGAGATCATAGATGGAAGCATGGCGCTCTCACACGCCGTGTTCAGCGGCCGGTGGTCGACTCGAGAGACCCTGTTTCCATCACTGTCCCCACACAGCGCGCACCTTACAACGTCGGCGCGAGGGGAGGTTCACCTCTCGTTTCTCGGCTTCGATCGCGATGTCACAGGGGCCCACCGCTTGCAGACATTCTGGTCGCGGCTGAAAGAGTAGGGCAGTCTCGCGCAATGCTTCTTTCCTCTCACCATTGGAGCAACGATGCGATTCAGTTTTCCCGCGGTGCTGTTAGAGATATGTGTCTCGATAGGCGCGATTGTAGCGATCTCAGGTTGTGATCATCCATATGTAACATCGAATCACGAATCAGGTGTTGTAGTTCGCAGGATCAATGTCGAGCCAGCCCCGAAGCCCCGGGGCTGGATAGAGATGAGCCTTCGCCGCGGCATTGTTCCTCCTGGCGTTGATGTGTCCTCTGTCCGAGGAATCAGTCAAGCTCAGTCACCCGCAGCCGCACCTACCGTCAGGACAACCCCCGCGACTCGGCTCCTCATTGATGGCGTGAAAGAGCATACGGACCCCGACGCAAACTGGGGCCTCGATTGCGATCCAAACACCGAAATCTGCCTTCGAACGTACTCGCTCCCGAATCTCTGGGCATCGCAACTCACCTATACCGGCGGCGCCTACATCACTACGTCGGGGACAAACGCAAACGTCGGAGCAGCAGCAAATCTCTGGGTCGAGAGGCGTGGCTACCCGATGGGCCTCGACCTCTTCCCGTGGTTCGATGCGGACGGAGGCATCGATCAAGCTGAAGTACAGCAGTCCTGGGGTGGTACGTGCGCAGAGGCCAGGCGGAACAGCCTGGTCGGTTCGTTGCGAACGGCAGCGCAAAAGACAACCGTCTACCCGCCAGCATTGACGACGTGGGGACCGACGACTTTACCCGTGAATGACGTCTGCAATTTCGACGACCCTATAGATTGCGATCAGGAAGAAGGGGCGGCCGAGATGCGCGCGCTACCTGAGATCGGCAACGACGCCGCATCATTGAGTTGCTCCGGTGGCGGCTGGGGGGGCGGAAGCTGGAACTTCCAATGTGTGATGGTACAATATGAGATTTCGTACGACGGAGGTGTTACTTGGGAGCCTTTGGGAGACCCCTTTGAGGTTTGCGAGTGGATTCTGGCCACTGAAGTGAGAATTGATGAGTCGTCAGTGGTGGTGGGTCAGACTTCACGGCAGGTGAGCGTGGACATCGTGGGCGGGGGCGCGGTTGATGATGGTGCCTTTGCTTACGTCTACGGAACCTTGAATGATGGCGGTCGACCAACTGTGGTAATTGACACCTCAACCGCGCGGGTGAAGCATCTCGAAGCGGCCTTCCTGAGTCTGGCATTCCTGGACTCCATTCCAACATCCGCAGCCAGCGCAGGAGAGGTCCGAATTAAGATCGGCGACCATCGACTCTCAGCAGTGGCAACCACGCGGGCCCAACAGCGTAACTCGCTCTGGCTACAGGAACTCAGGCACGCTCCTGAGGGAATGTTCGGGCTGGCCGCTCGCGGCAGGCGCCTGAAGGTAGATCTCGATGACATTCCTTCAGTGAGACGACGCATACATTAGCACGCACCGTCTGCAAGCACCCTCGGCGACAGTAACCTTACCTTACAGAGCAACGCGCCAATCAAGCATTCTCGAGTGTCTCGGCTCTGCAAATTTCCTGGATGCTGCAGGTTTTAACCGGCTCCGGTGCAGTGATTCATCACTCTGTACCGGAGCCGGCTCGCTCCCGCAGCCCCGCCGTTCAGCGCGTGCGTCGATAGTACGCGCGGACCCCGAAGGCCATCCCGACAAGCCCGACGCCGAGCGTGACGAGGAACGCCGCGAGCCCGCTCCCCTCCGGCAGACGCGGCGTGATCCACACCGCCACTTGCACGCCCGCGAGGCCGACCACGATGTCGAGCACCCGATTGGTAAGCGATTCGTGGACCGCCTGCGCGAGTTCGCCAACCTCCCAGAGCAGCATCAGGCCGAGCGCGAGCCCGTAGAGCTGGACGAGGCTCAGGCCGAAATAGATGTTGGAGAACCCACCCGCCACGCCGCTGATGAAGTGGACCAGCATCCATCGGTCGAAATACCGGCCTTCGGCCCAGGTGAGCGAGACCACGGGATGTTTGGAGTCCGTCATCGCGGCGAAGCCTATGCCAAGGGCGCGGACGGGGCCACTGGAGGGGTGCGCTTGCACGCCGAACCCTTCGCTATATATTCGGGTGGTGACTTCACCTGATTTAGATCTTTCGCGACTGCGCATCGACCGCGCGTCCCCGTCCCCGCCCCCGCCCCGGCGCCCGGTCGCGTGGGTGATTGGCGGGTTCGCCCTCGTTGCCGTCATCCTTTTCCTGACGGTCCGATTCCTCCTCGGCGGCGCGGTGCCGGTACAGGTCGTGACCGCCACGCCGCTCGACCGCACCGCCGCAGGCGCCGCACCCGAGGCGGGGGCGGTGGCCGTCACGGCCAACGGCTACGTCGTGGCGCGCACGCGCGCCTCGGTAGCCGCAAAGCTCGCGGGACGGCTCGCGACGCTGAACGTGAGCGAGGGGTCGTTCGTGCAGCGCGGCGCACTGCTCGCGCAGATCGAGAACGGCGAGTTCGTGGCGGCGGTGGAGCAATCGCGCGCCAACGTCGCCAACGCCCGCGCGCAGCGCGTCGAGGCCGAAAGCGACGGCGAGCAGGCGCGACGCGACGCCGAGCGCCTCCAGCGGATCCGGCGCGAGAACCCGAACCTGACCTCGCAGCAGGAGCTGGACGCCGCGGAATCGCGCGCGACACAGGCCGCGGCGCGCGCCACGGCCGCGGCGGCACGCGTCGACGCCGCGGACGCGTCCCTGCGCAGCGCCGAGGTCCAGCTCGAGAACACGTTCATCCGCGCCCCCTTCACGGGAACCGTGCTCCGCAAGGAAGCGGAGGTCGGCGAGGTCGTCGCGCCGTCGGTAGGCGGGGGGCTCACGCGCGGCGCCGTCGTCACGATGGCCGACCTGTCCACCCTTGAGGTGGAGGTTGACGTGAACGAGGCGTACATCGGACGCGTGCAGCACGGGCAGGCCGCGCGCATCACGCTCGACGCGTACCCGGACACCGCGTTCCGCGGCGTGGTCCGGCAGATCGTGCCGACGGCCGACCGCCAGCGCGCCACGGTGCAGGTGAAGGTCACCATCACCGACCGCGACCCGCGCATCCTGCCCGAAATGGGGACGCGCGTGGATTTCGTGACGCCGGCGGCACCGGCGCGCACCGAGGCTGCCGGCGCGGATGCCCCGCCCCGCTTCCGCGTGCCGGCCGAGGCCGTGCGCACCGTCGACGGAAAGTCGGTGGTGTTCGTGGTGCGCGACGGGCGCCTCGACCTCCGCGAGGTGGAGGCGGGCCCGGTGAGCGCGGGATTCCGGGAAGTGCGCCGCGGGCTGCTCGGCGGGGAACAAGTGCTGACGTCCGGGACCGAGCGTCCCGTGCAGGGAATGCGCGTGCAGGTGACGACACCGTAACCACACCACAACCGTGAGCGATCGATGGCCCTCGTAGAGATCCGGGACGTTTCCAAGAGCTTTCAGCGTGACGCCGAGCGCGTGGTCGTCTTCGACGGCCTGACGATGGATATCGAACAGGGGACCTTCACGGCGCTGATGGGGCCGTCGGGCTCGGGCAAGTCGACGCTGCTCAACCTGATGGCGGGACTCGACAAGCCAACCTCGGGCCAGGTGAAGGTGAAGGACGCCGTGGTCAGCGCAATGACGGCGGCACAGCTCGCCACCTGGCGCGCAAGCCACGTCGGCTTCGTCTTCCAGTCGTTCAACCTCCTCCCCGTCCTGACGGCCTACCAGAACGTCGAGCTCCCGTTGCTCCTCACGCGGCTGAGCAAGTCCGAGCGCGACGAGCGCGTGAAGATCGCGCTCGGCGTGGTCGGCCTCGCGGACCGGATGGATCATTTTCCGCGGCAGCTCTCGGGCGGCCAGGAGCAGCGCGTATCGATCGCGCGCGCGATCGTGGCGGACCCGACGCTCGTGCTGCTCGACGAGCCGACCGGCCAGCTCGACGCCAAGAGCTCAAAGGAGGTGCTCACCCTGCTCGGGCGCCTGAACGCGGAGTTCGGGAAGACGATCGTGATGGTGACGCACGATGCGCAGGCGGCGCAGCACGCGGGCAAGGCGCTGCACCTCGAGAAGGGCATATTCGTCGAACAGGCGGAGGCGGCCCGGTGAAGTTCCTCCGTCTCCTCGCCGCCAACCTGGGGCGGCACAAGTGGCGGACGGTGCTGACCATCGCGAGCGTTGCGCTCGCGCTGTTCCTGTTCGCCTCGCTGCGCACGGTGCTGACCACGCTGGACAAGACGGCGCAGTTCGGCAGCGCGCGCCGGCTGATCACCACCAACTCGACGGGCTTCACCTTCCCGATGCCGATTGCCTACGCCAACCGGCTCGCGGCGGTCGAGGGCGTGCGCGGCGTGACGTGGATCAACTGGTTCGGGGGACGCTACGGCGACGGGAAGCGCTTCTTCGCCAGCTTCGCGGTGGACGCCGAGAGCTATCTCGCGATGTATCCCGAGATGTCGGTGCCGCCGGAGCAGAGGGAGGCATTCTTCGCGGACCGCGGCGGCGCGCTGATCGGCGCGCGGCTCGTGGACCTCTTCGGCTGGCAGGTCGGGCAGAACGTGACGCTCCAGGGCACGATCTTCCCGGGCGAGTGGACGTTCACGATCCGCGGCATCTACACGCCCACCGACCCGGCGATCAACGACGACGCGATGATGTTCCACTGGGCGTACCTCGACGAGCGGACCGGACGGCGCGGCGAGGCCGGATGGTACACGCTGGAGATCGACCGCGCGGAGAATGCGGCGAACATCGCGAAGGCGGTGGATGACCTCTTCCGCAACTCGACGACGCCGACGAAGACCGGCACGGAGCAGGCGTTCAACGCCAGCTTCGCGACGATGTTCGGGAACATCTCGCTGCTGCTGAACGCCATCGGGACGGCCGTGGTCTTCGCGATCCTCCTGGTGACGGCGAATGCGATGATGATGAGCACGCGTGAGCGCGGGCGCGAGTACGCGGTGATGAAGACCATCGGCTTCACGGACCGCCGGCTCTTCGTGCTGGTGCTCGCCGAGGCGGGCGGGATCACGCTGCTGGGCGCGCTGATCGGCCTCGGCGGCGCGAAGGTGCTCTACCGGGCCACGAAGTTCAACGCCGGCGGATTCCTCCCCGGCTTCGATGTGAGCAGCCAGACGATCGTGCTCGGCACGGCGATTGCGCTCCTCCTGATGCTCGCGAGCGGGATCGCGCCGGCGATGCGGGCCGCCCGGCTCTCCGTGGTCTCTGCGCTGAGGAACGTCGAATGAAGATCCCGATTGCCTACAACATCCGGAGCCTCAAGGGGCGACCGGTCTCCACCGCGTTCACGGCGCTTGGGATCGGGCTCGTCGTGGCGGTGTTCATTGCGATGCTGGCGCTCGCCAACGGCTTTGCGGCGGCGCTGACGTCCACCGGGTCGGCGGACAACGTGCTGATCCTGCGCAAGGGCGCCGACTCGGAGATGTCGAGCGGGCTGTCCCGCGGGGACGCCAGCATCCTGGCGTCGTCGCCCCACGTGGCGCGCGACGCGGCAGGCCGGGCGCTCGCGAGCCCCGAGGTCTTCGTCGTGGTGCCGCTCGGCCGGATCCAGGACACCACGCAGTTGGCGAACGTCGTCGTGCGCGGCGTGAGCGAGCAGGTGTGGGGGGTGCGGCACAACCTCGCGGTGGTGGACGGGCGAAAGCCGGAGGTCGGGCGGCGCGAGGTCTGCATCGGCACCAAGCTGGCCGGGCGCTTCCCGCGCACCGACATCGGCGGGACCATCCGGTTTGCCGGCACCGAGTGGGACGTCGTCTGCCACTTCAGCGCCGCGGGCTCGTCGTTTGAGTCCGAGATCTGGGGACTCAACGAGCAGGTGATGCCCGTGATGCGCGGCGAGGCGTTCCAGTCGGTGACCTTCCGGCTCAACGATCCATCGGCCTTCGAGGACGTGAAGCGCGCACTCGAGGACGACCGGCGCGTGACGGTGGACGCGTACCGCGAGATCGATTTCTATGCCTCCCAGTCGCAACTGCTGGGGACGGTGCTCCGCGTCCTCGCGGTGATGATCACCTCGATTATGGGGATCGGCGCGATCTTCGGCGCCGTGAACACGATGTACGCCGCCGTGGCGTCGCGGAGTTCGGAGATTGCCGTGC
>CAYXQS010000017.1:20661-24369 GCA_964466515.1 uncultured Gemmatimonas sp.
GCCGGTGAGGGGTTCCCAGATCTGGTAGGCGCGGGCGAAGTTTTTGGCTTCGAGCGCGTGCCAGAGGGGGACGATGGCTTTGAGGAGGTCGCCGCCGGGCATGGTGCCGACGATGCCGCGCTTGTGGCTGTCGATGAGTGCGATGCCGCCGGTGCCTTCGAAGACGCGTGCCGCGCCCTTGGTGGCGTCGCGGAGTTCGGAGATTGCCGTGCTGCTCACGCTCGGGTTCCACCCGCGGAGCATCCTGGCGAGCTTCCTCGCGGAGTCCACGCTGATTGCCGTGGTGGGCGGCGTGGTGGGCGGTCTGCTCGCGCTCCCGGTGAACGGGGTGGTGGCGAGCACGACGAACTGGGCGAGCTTCAGCGAGATCGCGTTCTCGTTCCGGGTGACGCCGGGACTGCTGCTCGCGGGCGTGATCTTCGCGGCGGCGATGGGGCTGCTGGGCGGGTTCTTCCCCGCGCGGCGGGCATCGAAGCTGCAGGTGGTAGAGGCAATCCGCCGGTAGACTGACCCTCACTTCCTTCGCGTGGACGACGATGCACTACGAACTCCTGATCCTTCGGTTGGTACACGTCCTCGGCGGTGCGTTCTGGTTTGGCGCCGCGTTCTCCTCACTGATCTGGTTCGGGCCGGCCATCGGCGCGGCAGGGTCGGCGACCCCCCAGATAATGGCGGTGCTGCAGCGTCGCCGGATGCTCCAGGCGATGCCCATCATCGCGCTGCTCACGATCCTCTCGGGCATCCGACTGCTCTGGATCGTATCCGACGGCTTCGGTCGCGCCTATCTCACCACGGCGATGGGGCACACCTATGCGGTGGCCGGCGGACTCGGCCTGCTCGCCTTCCTCGTCGGCGTGTTCGTCGCACGCCCGCGGATGCTGCAGGGCAAGCCGGGCGCGATGTACGCCGCGAACGTGATGCTGGGCCTGAGCATCGTCGGGATGGCGCTGGCGCGGCACCTGCGGTGAGGCGGCTCCCCTCGATTGACCTGATCCGCGGCGCGGTGATGCTGCTGATGGCAATCGACCACGTCCGCGTCTTCTCGGGCCTACCGGCCGGCGGGCCGACGCCGGGCATCTTCTTCACGCGGTGGGTCACCCACTTCTGCGCACCGGCGTTCGTCTTCCTCGCGGGAGCGAGCGCGTTCCTCTACGCGCGCAAGGTCGCGGCCAGCGGCGGCGATGCGCACCGGGAGCTCACCCGCTTGCTCGTGACGCGTGGCATCTGGCTGATCCTGCTGGAACTCACCGTGCTGCGCCTCGGCTGGACCTTCAACGTCGTGTATCTCCCGCAGGCGATGGCCGGCGTGATCTGGATGCTCGGGTGGTGTATGGTCCTGCTCGCGCTGCTGGTGCGGCTCCCGGTGAAGGCGGTCGGCGTCATCGGCGTGGCGATCATCGCACTGCACAACCTGGTGGGTCCGGCGCTGCCCGGTATCATCCCCGCACTCGACGGAAGCCTCTCCGGCCTCTGGAAGATTGCCTATCTCGGCTTTTTCGAGGGGCCGGTGCCACTCGGCGACTCGGCGTCGCTGATCGTGCTCTACTCGATCGTGCCGTGGATCGGCGTGATGGCGGCGGGCTACGCCTTGGGCCAATTGCTGACGCTCGAGGCCCCGCGCCGCGATCGGTGGCTGTATGGCATCGGGCTCGGCGCCATCGCGCTCTTTCTGGTGCTGCGGTGGACGGATGTCTATGGCGATCCGCGCCCGTGGCGCGACTCGTGGCTCCCCGCGCCGCTCGCGTTCCTCGAGACGGCCAAGTATCCGGCGTCGCTCAGCTTCCTGCTGATGACGCTCGGCCCCACGATTGCCCTGATGCCGCTGCTCGACCGCGCGCGCGGACGCGTCGCCGACTGGGTGACCGTGTTCGGGAAGGTCCCCTTCTTCTACTACGTGCTGCACATCCCCGTCATTCACGCGCTGGCGCTGCTCGTGTCACGCGTGCAGACCGGGACCATCGACCCCTGGCTGTTCGCAAACCATCCGATGCAGGTCCCGCCTGCGCCGGAGGGCTTTGCCTGGTCGCTCGGCACGCTCTACGTCGTCTGTGCCATCGCCGTGCCGTTGCTGTATCGCCCCTGCAAGTGGTTTGTGCAGGTGAAGGCGCGACGGAGCGAGTGGTGGCTCCGCTATCTCTGACCTGAGCCGATGAAGGGTCCGCGTTCCTCGCGCCAGCGCTACCGGGAGTTCGTCCGGGATTTTCGCGCGGGGCGCATTGACCTGACGGCACCGGGCGAGTCGCGCGACGGCCCCAAGCGGGCGCGCCGCGAGTTTCTGCGCGACTACCTGCGCTGGCTCGTGCCGCACAAGGCGTCCGTGGCGTTGGTGTTCCTGCTCGCCCTGGTCATCGGCGGGCTCGATATGATCGAGCCCCTCTTTATGCGGCACATCATCGACAACGTGCTGCTCGCCACCGACGCCTCGGTAGAGACCCGGATGTCGCGGCTGCACCTCGTGGGCGGCACGTTCCTGACGGTGGTCGTGGTCTCCGCGTTGCTCGGGATGCTCAAGGAGTACCGGCAGCGGATGCTGGACTCCACGGTGATGCTCTCGCTGCGGAAGGCGCTCTTCTCGCGTTTCCTGCACCTCCCGCTGCCGCGGCTCTGGGAGATGAAGACGGGCGGGATCCTCTCGCGGCTCTCCGGCGACGTCGACACCACGACGGGGCTGCTGCAGATGGCGGTCATCTCGCCCGCCATCTCGGTGGTGCGGCTGGCGATCGCGGTGTCGATCCTCCTGACCATCAACTGGCGGCTCGCCCTCGCGGCACTGGCCATCATTCCGGGCGCGATGCTGATGAGCTTCGCCTCGGCGCGACGGATCCGGCCGATCTATCGCTCGGTGCGCAAGGACGTCGAGGCCATCGACGGACGCACGGGCGAGACCTTCGGCGGGATCCGCGTGGTGCGCGGCTTCGTCCGCGAGGCGCTGGAGCTGCTCGAGTACCTGCGCGGGCGCCACACCGTGCTGCGCAAGGAGCTCTTTGCGCGACGCCGCGAGCTCGTGCTCTGGGCCTCGTGGGGGCTCCTCATCTCCGGCGTGAACGTCATCATCGTGTGGTACGGCGGCTTCCTGAGCGTCACGGGCCGTGCGTCAATCGGCGACATTATGGCGTTCCAGTGGTACACCTTCCTGCTGTTGAATCCGGTATGGAACATCGTGAACTCCTTCTCGGAGCTGCAGCGCTCGCTTGCCGCCACCGAGCGCGTATTCGAGGTGCTCGCGATGGAGCCGGAGAAGCCCGACCGCCCGGACGCGGTGGACGCGCCGCGCGAGGTGCGGGAGATCCAGTTCGAGGGCGTCGAGTTCGAGTACCGCGCCGGACGCCCGGTCCTCCTCGACTTCCGCGTGACGGTGGCCGGCGGCACGGTGGTCGCGCTCGTGGGGCGCAGCGGCGCGGGCAAGACGACGGTGACCGACCTCGTCGCGCGGTTTCACGACCCCACCAACGGGCGCATCCTCCTCAACGGCGTGGACCTGCGCGACTTCAGGCTCCGCTCGTACCGCGGGCTGCTCGCGATCGTTCAGCAGGAGGTGTTTCTCTTCGATGGCTCGGTGGCGGACAACATCGCGTACGGGGCGTACGACGCAACGCCCGAGGCGGTGGAGGACGCGGCGCGGCGGGCCAATGCGCACGAGTTCATCGCGCGGCTCCCCGACGGCTACGACACGGTCGTCGGCGAGCGTGGCGTGAAGCTCTCCGGCGG
>CAYXQS010000018.1:0-354 GCA_964466515.1 uncultured Gemmatimonas sp.
TCTATAGCAGCAAGGACTACAGCTCGGAGTGGAACTATCACCCCGACAACAAGCGCTTCCTCTCGGTGGACAACACGAAGTTCGGCGTGAACCTGGTGGTCTATGCCCTCACCCGGTGAGGCCGTGACCGGCGTGGCGGCCGTCGGCGCGCGGCGCGCGCGCGTCGAGCGCGTGCTGCGCGCGGCGCTCGTCGTGCTGCTCGCCGTCGCGCTCTGGCGTGCCTGGCGCGCGTCCGGCGATGGTGCCGCGCGCACGCATCTCAGCTTCGGCCGCACGCCGAGCGCGCTCACGCGCGACTCGCTCGCCGCGCACCTCCGCGCCGGCGATCCCATCACGTGGGACGGCGCGCTCACG
>CAYXQS010000018.1:364-22508 GCA_964466515.1 uncultured Gemmatimonas sp.
CCGCGATGGCCGAGCCCGTGCGCGAGCCCGGCGGCCGCTGGCGCGTGTCCGTTGCCGCACGCGGCGACGTGGCGCTCCACGACTCGCTGGGCGCGGTGGATTCGCTCCGCGGGGAGGAGCGCACCGTCACGATGAGTGCCGCGCGCGGCCCGATCCTCGCCACGAGCGGCGTGACCACGGCCAGCGCGCTGCCGCACGCGGAGGTCACGCTCGGGCGCATCGCGCTCCTGGCGCGCGCGGGCTGGGAAGCCAAGTTCGTCGTGGCGGCGCTCGAGGAGGCCGGATGGGGCGTCGACACCCGGCTGACGCTGGGCCGCGGCGTCGAGGTGGTGCAGGGCGACCCGCGGCCGCGCCTTGCGCGCCACGCCGCGGTCGTCGTCCTCGACACCCTCCCCGGGCCCGATGCCGATGCGCTCGCGCGCTACGTGCGCGAGGGCGGCGGACTCGTGCTCGCGGGAATCGGCGCGCGGCTGCGTGCGCCCGCGCTCGCGCCAGTCCTCCCCGGCCGCGTGGTCCGCACGGAGCCGGCGGAGACGCGCGATCTCCTCGCCGCTGCGCCGATGGACGGCCTGCCGCTACACGCGCTGGGCGCGTTGCGCGTGGACGCGGTGGTGCTCGGCACACGCGACTCGTCGGTGGCCACTGCGGTGCGTCGCGTGGACGCCGGCCGCGTGGCACAGATGGGCTACGCCGAGAGCTGGCGCTGGCGGATGCAGGGCGAGGGGCGCGCCGTCCACGCGCACCGCGAGTTCTGGTCGCGGCTGGTCGGCAGCGTCGCCAATGCGCAATACGTCGCGGTGCCCGCCGCGACGGCAACCGACAATGCGCCCGTCGCGCAGCTCGTCCACGCCCTCGGCCCCGCCGAGGGGTCAGGCCCCGCGCGCCCGCGCGGCACGCCGCTCCCGAGCTGGTTCGGCGCGCTCGCACTCGTCATTGCCTTGGCCGAATGGGCGTCTCGCCGGAGTCGGGGCGCCGTATGAGCACCCCACTGGCCTTCATCTCGCACTCGGACGTCGGTCGGCACGACAACGGGTGGAACCACCCCGAGCACGTGGGGCGCATCCGCGCCATCACGCGCGCAATGCGCGACGAGTACGAGCTCTTCACCGCACTCGATCACCTCGAAGGGCGTCACGCCACGTCGGCCGAACTCGCCCTGGCGCACGACGCGGCGTACCTCGCGCGCGTGGAGGCGTTGGCGCGTGCCGGCGGGGGCCGCCTCGATGCCGACACCGTGGTGAGCGAGGGCTCGTGGGACGCCGCGCGCGCGGCGGCGGGTTCGGTGCTTGAGGCCACGGAGCGCGCCCTCGATGGCCGCAACCTCCGCTCGTTCTGCGCGGTGCGGCCACCGGGGCACCACGCGTTGCGGGCGCAGGGAATGGGCTTCTGCCTCTTCGGGAGCGTCGCCATTGCCGCGCACCACGCCCGCGCGCGCGGCGCCCGGCGGGTGCTCATCGTCGACTGGGACGTACACCACGGGAATGGCACCCAGGCGCTCGTCCAGCACGAGCCCGACATCCACTTCGTCTCGATGCACCAGTGGCCCTGGTATCCCGGCTCCGGCTCGGCGGACGACCGTGGGCCGCACCGGAGCGTCTGGAACGTGCCGATGCCCGCCGGCCTCGCCGCGGCGCGCTACGTTGAGGCGCTCCTCGGCGCCGTCGACGCCGCCACGGCGCACTGGACCCCGGATCTCGTCCTCGTCTCGTCCGGGTTCGATGCAATGGCCGGCGACCCGCTCGGCGGCTTCACCCTCGAGCTCCCCGACATCGACTGGATCACGCGCGACCTCGTGGCCCGTGCGGGGCGCTGGTGCGGCGGGCGGGTGGTCAGCGTGCTCGAAGGCGGCTACGCCCCCGGACGCCTCGCCGCGGGCGTCATCGCGCACCTCGGCGCGCTCCGCTGACGCCGTTGGCTGGCGGCGGCGTCCCGTCGGCGTAGCTTCAGCGTATGTCCAAGCGCCGCACCGGCTCGCTCCACCTCCGGAAGACCCGTGAGTACCGGGCCGCCGCGTCCGCACGTCCGCGCTCGGTGCATCGGGATGCGGCGGGGATCGTCCGCCACGATGTCGACCCGCAGGAGTATGCCGCGATCCTTGCCTCCGGGACCGGCCTCCTCTGGGTCGATATGGACGTCGCGAGCACGGCGCAGCAGGCGTTCCTCGCGCATCCGTTCAACTTCCACCCGTTGAGCATCGAGGACACCCACTCGGCCGATGGACGCGTCAAGATCGAGGAGTTTCCGGGCTATCTGCTCATCGTCGTCCGCGGCGTGCGCTTCGTCGAGGAGACGGCCGAGGCCTACGACATCGAGACCTACAACCTCTGGTGCTTCCTCGGGAAGAACTTCGTCGTCACGGTACGCGGGGCGCACAACGTCGGCGTGGAGCAGGCGGCGGAGCGGGTGCGCCGCTCGGCCGACCTCCTGCAACGGGGCCCGGGGCGGCTGCTGCACCAGATCCTCGACGCCACCGTCGACGCCTACTTCCCGATCGTCGACCAGCTCGACGACTTCGTGGACGGGCTCGAGGAGCGCGTCTTCGTGCAGTTCGACCAGTCCGCGTTGCGCGACATCTTCAGCGTGAAGCGCCTCGTGCTGCAGTTGCGACGCCACCTCTCGCCGATGCGCGAGGTCTTCAACATCCTGCAGAACCGTCCGAGCGCCTTCATCGCCCCCGAGGTACAGGTCTACTTCCGGGACGTCTACGACCACGTCATCCGCCTCAACGAGTCGCTCGACACCTACCGCGACCTCCTGTCCAGCACCCTCGACTCGTATCTCACCCAGGTCTCCAACCGGATGGGAATGGCCACCAAGGGGCTGACGATCGTCGCCACGCTGAGCGTGCCGTTCGTGGTGGTGAGCGGGATGTGGGGGATGAACTTCGACGAGATCCCGCTCTCGGGATGGCCGCACGGCTTCTGGGTCCTGCTGGGGGCGCAGCTGGCCCTCGGGGTGGGGCTCATCGCCGTCCTGCGCCGCCGCGGTTGGCTCTAGGTTGGCCCTAGGTTGGCCCTCGCGCCCCCCAGGCGCCAGATTCCATCCTGTGTTCTGCCCCTCTTGCGGTACCTGGAACCGGAGCGCGCTCCGCGCCTGCGCGCAGTGCGCGGCCACGCTCCCGGACATCCCGTCGCCCACCGACGCGCCCGACCACCTGATCACCTCGCTGCGCCACGCCACGGGGAACCGGTATCGGGTCGTGCGGCGCATCGGCAGCGGCGGGATGGCCGACGTGTACGAGGCGCGGCACCTCCAGCTCAACCGCCCGCTCGCGGTGAAGGTGATGCACGCCCACCTCGCGCGGGACGCGGAGATGCGCGAGCGCTTTCGCCGCGAGGCCGAGGCCGCCAGCCGCCTCCTCCATCCGTTCATCTGTGCGCCGCTCGACTATGGCGAAACAGAGGAGGCGGTGTACCTCGTGCTGCCGTTCCTCGGCGGCGGCTGCCTCGCCGACGACCTCTCGGCCACGCGCACCATCCCCGCGCCGCGCGCCGCGCGCATCACGGCGCAGGTCGCGGCCGCGCTCGACTACTCCTCGCGGCAGGGCGTGATCCACCGCGACGTGAAGCCCGACAACGTCCTGTTCGATATGGACGGGAACGCCGCGCTCACCGACTTCGGGATCGCCACCGCGTACTTCCACGGCCGTCTCACCGCCGGTGGCCGCGCGATGGGGACGCCGCACTATATGGCCCCCGAGCAGGCGATGGGGCGCTTCGTCGATGGGCGTGCCGACCTTTACGCCGCGGGCGTGATGCTCTACGAGTGTCTCGTGGGCACGCCCCCCTTCGACGGGCCTGATGGCTATGCCATCGGCTACAAGCACGTACACGAGCTGCCGCGCCCCGTGCGCGAGGCGGCGCCGGACACCCCCGAGGGACTCGCGGCGATCGTGATGACCTGCCTCGAGAAGGAGCCGGACGCACGCTATCAGCGCGGCCACGACCTCGCCGATGCGATCTACGGCTGGATGCACGCCGACGGGATCCGGGACGAGCCGCCGGCGCGGGCCTCGCGCCCCGTGGGGTGACCGCGAGACTCGTCGAGGTCGCGCTCCCGCTCCCGCTGCTGCGCACCTTCACCTACGCGGTTCCCGCCGTGACCCGCCATCCGCTGGTCGCGGGGAGCCGCGTCGTCGCGCCGGTGCGTGGACGTCGTGTCATCGGCATCTGCCTCGGCGAGAGCGACGGCGCGGCACTCGGCGGAAAGCCGGCCAAGGAGGTCCTCGACGTCCCGGATGCGGAGCCCGCGCTCACGCCGGACCTCCTCGCGCTCTGCCGATGGATGTCGGAGTACTACGTGGCGCCGCTCGGGCTCGTCTGCCGCGCGGTGCTCCCCGCCGCACTCGGCGTCGCCAAGCGTCCGGACGCGCCGGGACGCTCCGAGCGGATCCTGGCCATCGCCAAGGAGCTGCCCACCCTCACCGCGCGGGACGAGGCGTTCAAACGTGCGCCGCAGCAGCGCCAGCTCTTCGAGCTCCTGGAGCAGCTCGGCGGCCGCGCGCCCGTGGCGCACCTCGTCGACCAACTCGGGTGTACGCCGTCCGTCGTCCAGGGCTTGGTGAAGCGTGGGCTGGCCACCATCGAGTCGGCCGCGCGCCCGCGCGATCCCTTCGCCTCGCGCGCCGCGCCCGCGCCGCAACCCCTCACGCCGACGCCCGCGCAGCGGCGCGCCATCGACGCAATTCTCGCCGGCGACAGGGGCGCCACCTTCCTTCTCCACGGCATCACCGGGAGCGGGAAGACGCTCGTGTACCTGCAGGTCCTCGAACGCGTGGTGCGCGAGCAGGGACGCTCGGCCATCGTCCTCGTCCCGGAGATCGCGCTCACGCCCCAGGCGGTCGACCGGTTCCGCGCCGTCTTCGGCGACCAGGTTGCCGTGCTCCACTCCGGGCTCTCCGACGGCGAGCGGCTCGACGCGTGGCGCGCGCTGCAGCGCGGCGAGCGGCGGATCGCCGTCGGCGCGCGCTCGGCGATCTTTGCGCCGCTCGCGGACCTGGGCGCCATCATCGTCGACGAGGAGCACGAGGGGAGCTACAAGCAGGGCGAGACGCCGCGCTATCACGCACGCGAGGTGGCGATGCTGCGTGCGCGGGAGACCGGCGCGGTCTGCGTCCTCGGGAGCGCCACGCCGAGCCTTGAGACCTGGGTGAATGCGCGCGACGGGCGGTACACGCGCCTCGAACTCCCGGATCGCGTGGGGGGCGGCGCGCTGCCGCAGGTTGCCGTGATCGATCTCCGCGCGGAGGCCAGGCACGCGCTCCCCGAGGAGAAGGCGCGCCGCCAGGTGCTGAGCGCGCCGCTCGAGGCCGCGCTCCGCACGCGGCTCGCGCGCGGCGAGCAGGGCATCCTCCTCCTCAATCGCCGCGGCTACGCGTCGTTCGTGCAGTGCGAGGAGGGGCACGTGGCCGTCTGTCCCAACTGCTCGATCTCGCTCACCTATCACCGCACGCCCGAGCGGCTGGTCTGCCACTACTGCCTGCACCAGGAGGAGGCGTCGCGCGCGTGTACGGAGTGTGGGCTCCCGATGCTGCGGCAGCGCGGGCTTGGCACGCAGCAGGTCGAGCGGCTGTTGATCGAACGCCTGCCCGGCGCGCGCATTGCGCGAATGGACGTCGATACCACGAGCGGGAAATGGGCGCACACCGCCATCCTCGACCGGGTGGCGCGCGGCGAGGTCGACATCCTCCTTGGCACGCAGATGATTGCCAAGGGACTCGACTTCCCGAACGTCACGCTCGTCGGCGTGATCGACGCGGACATCGGGATCAACCTGCCCGACTTCCGCGCCTCCGAGCGCAGCTTCCAGCTCCTCTCGCAGGTGGCAGGACGCGCCGGCCGCGGACCCAAGGGCGGCGAGGTCTTCATCCAGACGCGCGTCCCCACGCACCACGCCGTGCGCTGCGCGGTCCAGCACGACTACGACGCCTTCGTGGCCGAGGAGCTCCCGGCGCGCGAGTCGCCGGCGTATCCGCCCACGGTGCGGCTCGCGAACATCGTGGTGAGCGGGACCGACGAGGGTGCCGTGGCGCAGTTCGCCATCCGCGTGACCGACTGGCTGACCGCCGCCGACCTGCGCTTCGGGCTCGGCGTCACCGTCCTGGGCCCCGCGCCGTGCCCCATCGAGCGCATCAAGACGCGCTGGCGGTGGCACGCCGTGCTCAAGAGCCCGGCGTCGGCACCGCTGACGCGGCTGCTGAAGGGGCTCCTGACGGGCGTGGACGTCCCGGCGGCCCACGACCTTCGGCTCGTCGCCGACCGCGACCCGGTCGCGTTGCTCTGAACGGTGCGGGGGACGATCTTTCCCCGATGACCCAGAGTATCCCGCTGGCCTCGGACGCACGTGAACGGTTCCTCCTCGAGATCGCCAAGGTGGTCCCCGTTGAGCGGATCGACGAGGTGCACTTCTTCCCGCCCATCCGCTCCGGCCCGCAGGAGACCGGCGTGGCGGTGGTCGCCGCGCTGCCGGAGGACGCCGAGCGCCACGTCGTGTACTCGGCGCGCTACCGCTGGACGCGCAAGGGCCCCGAGCGCGGCAAGTGGGAGAGCGAGGTCGTCGCCGAGGCCGATGCGCCATTGGTGACCGTGGAGGCCGTGGTGCAGGGCGTGATGAAGCGCTCGCCGGAAGCCTTTGCGCCCGAGCGCTTCGACGGCGATGCCGTGCGCGCGATGATCACCGAGGCGGAACGCCGGTGCCTGACCACCCCGTAGTCGAGCGCTTCGTCGCGTACCTCCGCGAGCACAACCTGCCCGTCACGGCGCAGCGGCTCGCGATCGCGGAGGTGCTCCTCACCTCGGACCGCCACCTCTCCGTCGAAGAGGTGGCCAAGGAAGTGGGCGCGCGCGGGCGCGCCGTCGGCACCGCCACGGTGTACCGCGCCATCGACACCCTCCTCGAGACGGGGCTGCTGGTCGAGCGCGACTTCGGCGAGGGATTCCGGCGCTTCGAGCCGGCGCGCGACGTGCCCAATCACGAGCACCTCGTCTGTACGCAGTGCGGCAGGGTCGAGGAGTTCCGCGACGAGCGCCTCGACCGGATGACGACGATCGTCGCCGAGTCGCGCGGCTTCGCGCGGCAGCGCCACCGGCTCGTCATCCACGGAATCTGCCGCGACTGCCAGCGCGGCGTGGGCCAGTAGATGGAGACCGCCGCACCGCTGGGCCTCCTCATTGCGTTCACCGCCGGGATCCTCAGCTTCCTCAGCCCCTGCGTGCTCCCGCTCGTCCCGAGCTACGTCACCTTCATCACCGGGATGAACCTGGAGGACCTGCACTGGTCGCGGCGCACGGCCGTGGTCCACGCGCTCCTCTTCGTGGCCGGTTTCACGTTGATTTTCCTCGCGCTCGGAGCCGGCGCGACGCTCTTCGGCCAGGTGATGCTCCGCTATCGCGACGTGATCAGTCGCGTGGGCGGGGTGCTCGTGATCCTCTTCGGGCTCTACCTGCTCGGCGTGTTCAACTTCGCGCTCCTCGCGCGCGACACGCGCCTGCACCTCGCCAACAAGCCGATCGGCTACGTGGGCACGTTGCTGGTGGGGATCGCGTTCGGGGCAGGGTGGTCGCCCTGCATCGGGCCCATCCTCGGCGCGATCCTCACGATGGCTGCCAACGAGGCCGACCTTGGCCGCGGGATGACGCTCCTCTTTGCGTATTCGATGGGGCTTGCCGTGCCCTTCGTGGCGGCGGCGGTGATGGTGGAGGAGTTCCTCGGGGCCTTCGCCAAGGTCCGGAAGCACATCGTCTGGGTGAACCGCGTGTCCGGGGCGCTGCTCATTGTCGTGGGGCTGCTGATGGTGAGCAACCGCTTTACGATGCTGGCGACCTGGCTGCAGGACTTCACGCCGGACTTCATCCTGCGGCGGATCTAGCGCGGCGGATCTGGCGTGGGTCCGGTGGGAGAGACGCAAAGACAACGCCCCGTCGAGGCAGAGCCTCGACGGGGCGTTGCGACCGTTGGCGCCGTGGCGCCATCAGCAGGAGCTTAGCGCCAGAAGACGCTGAAACCGAAGACCGCGCCGATCTCCATCTCGTCACCCGTCGAGTCACCGGTACGGATGGTGGCCGCGGCGCGCCACGACACCTTGTCGTTCATCGCCTTCTTGTAACCGATGTCGGCGCCGAAGTCGGTCATCGCATCGTTGTCGCCGGACTTGGCGATGGCCAGCCCGGGCGCGATGAACAGGCCGTTGTGGCCACGGTCGCCCGCGAAGTAGAACGGGACCATCACGCCAAACGCGAACGTATTGGTCGCGTCCTGGCCTTCCGGCGAGTTGTTGTTGAACAGAAGCGACGGCTCGATCGCGATCTTGTCGTTCAGGTAGATACCGAGCGAAAGGGCGCCCGGCGCGAACAAGGTAAGATCGCTGCCGATGTTGGACGCAGTCGTGAAGCTGGCGAGATCCAGCCGGATCTCCTCGACCTTCAACGACCCGAACTGTGCTTCGAGCGAGCCAGCCGAAATCACCGCAACCGCCGCGACCGCAACCGCCCGACGAATCACTGACAGCATACCGCCTCCGAAAAAAGAGAGTTAGTCGCCATTCTTCTGCCGTCGCTCGGTAGTGCCCCGGACGGCAACGGGAATTTCTTGAAACACCCTCGGAATGCAACGGCTTGACGAGCGCAGGCGCACTCGATACCGCCACCAACAAGCTGTCCAATACGCGGCACGCAGACGCGGGGTTTCACGGCTGCGCACGCTTTCCAGTGGGACGACCCCGGACACCTCAGGTAACAGTTGTATGAAGATGAATTGTGAGGAATGTCACACTTCTTTTTTCGGGGACTTTGCGTCCCTTCGGGGGATACAATTGAAGATGTTGCCCGCATCGCCCCCACCCGTTCAGTTGAGGCAGCTATGATCCCCGGCATCTACTCGCGCATCGCCGCGACGTTCCTTGTGCTCGCCACCGTCGCCGCGTGCGGCGGTTCCGACGCCACCGCCGACACCTCCCGCGAGATTGAGCTTCCGCCCGCCACGTCCGACGCCCCGCTGAACGACCAGCCCGTCACACCGCCGGCCACTCCGGCCCCCGCGCCCGTCACCAAGGCGCCCGCTCCCCGCCCAACCCCCCCTGTTCGCCCGCCCGCCGCGCGCACGGCCTCCATTGCCGCAGGAACCGCGCTCCAACTGGCCTCAGGCGCGCGCATCTGCACCAACACCCATAAGGTCGGCGACCGCTTCACCGCCACGCTCACCGAGGCCGTCACCGGCACCAACGACGCCTTGCTTCCGGCGGGGACGAGTGTCGTCCTCGAGATGGTCGAGTCCGCGCGCGGCCAGAACTCCACCGACGCCATCAAGTTCGCCTTCAAGGTGGTCTCGGTCCTGATCAACAACGCCGACACGCCGGTCGTGGCCGACGTAACCCAGGTGGCGAAGATCGAAGCCGTCCGCGTGCAGAGCAACGCCACGCAGGCCGGGAAGGTCGCCACGGGCGCCGCCATTGGCGCGGTCGCCGGCCAGCTCCTGGGCAAGAACACCAAGAGCACCGTGGCGGGTGCCGCAGTCGGTGCCGTTGCAGGCGGCGCGGTCGCCGCGGGCACCACGGACTACGAGGGCTGCCTTCCGGCGAATGGCGCCATCACGATCGCCCTGCGGGAGCCGCTGGCATTCGGGACGGCGGGCTAACCTAGTATCCCACCGCGCCCCCCGCGCCCCGCGGCTCATTCACCCCCTGCCACCCGCCGGGCACGCGCATCACCGCGTTCACGTTCGCAATCCCCTGCTGCGCGGTGAGCGTGTGCCCCATCCGCCGCAGCTTCCGCAGCGTCTTCCGCTCAAAGCCCTGCGACTCGTGGCGGATCGCATCCGGCAGCGCCTGGTGATGCATCCGCGGCGCACGCATCGCGTCGGTGAGGGACATCCCGTGTTCGATCACATTCAGGATGACCTGCGTCGTCGCCGTGATGATCGTCGGGCCACCGGCCGCGCCCACCACCAGCAGCACCTGACCCTGCGGATCGAGGACGATCGTCGGTGACATCGCGCTCAGCATCCGCTTGCCCGGCTGGATCGCGTTGGCCTCGCCCTGCACGAGGCCGAACATATTCGGCGTTCCGGGCTGGGCCGCGAAGTCGTCCATCTCGTTGTTCATAAAGAACCCGCCGCCGGGAATCCAGACAAACGAGCCATACCCGCCGTTGATCGTCGTCGTCGTGGCCACCGCGTTGCCCGCCGCGTCCACCACGGAATAGTGCGTGGTGTGCTCGGGCTCGGGCCCCGCCTCAAACGCCGGCGTGCGCGACGCGCGACGCCGGTTGATCTGCGCGGCCAGCGTGCGCGCATACTCCTTGGAGGTCAGCTCGTCGCGCGGGACCGGCACGAAGTCCGCGTCCGCGAGCTTCGCGTTGCGGTCCTGGAAGCTGCGGCGAAAGGTCTCGGCCAGCAGGTGCACGTACGCCGCACTCCCGAACCTCGGCAGTGGCGCGAACCGCTCGAGGATGTTGAACGACTCCGTCATCGTGATCCCGCCCGACGACGCGGGCGGCATCGTGATCAGCGTGTGGCCGCGGTACGTCGAGATCACCGGGTCGCGCCACTTGGGCCCGTAGCGCCGCAGGTCCTCGCGCGTGATGATGCCGCCGCCGCGCTCCATTTCCGCCACCAGCGCCGCGCCGACGTCCCCGTCATAGAACGCGGCCGCCCCCTGCTCGGCGATCAACTGCAGCGACCGCGCGAGCTCGGGCTGTCGCAGTGTCGCCCCCGGCGCCATCGGCGCACCGTCGGGGAAAAAGGTCGCGCATCCGGCAAACTGGCAGATCCGCTCCTGCGCGCCCCGCAACGAGAGATGCAGCGCGCTGTCCACCACGAACCCGTCGCGCGCCAAGCGCAGCGCGGGCGCCATCACCTCGGCGAGCGACTTGGTGCCGTAGCGTTCCAGCGCCGCCGACATCCCCGCCACCGCGCCCGGTACGCCCGAGGCGAGATGCCCCACCAGGCTGCCCTGCGTGAGCTTGCCGGTGGAGTCGATGTACATATCGCGCGTCGCCGCGAGCGGCGCGACCTCGCGATAGTCGAGCGCCGCCGTGCGGCCGTCGGCCATCCGGATCGTCATAAACCCGCCGCCGCCGATATTTCCGGCAAAGGGATACGTCACCGCCAGCGCAAACCCCACCGCGACGGCCGCGTCCACGGCGTTGCCGCCGTTGCGCATCACCTCGGCGCCCGCGGCGCTCGCGAGTTCGGAGTTGCTCGAGACCATCGCCGAGGCGCCGAAGCTCGCCGGGCGCAGGTCGCCGAAGCGCCAGCCGCCCGCATAGGTCCCGGAGTAGCGCGCATCGGTGCCGCCGGCACTGCGCGCCCCGCATCCACTCAGCGCAAATGCGCCCGCCGCGAGGAGGACCAGCGACTTGCGGAGCATCGGCGGGGCAGGGGGCACGGGCATACTCCTGGGCGAAACAGGTGAGGAAGAACGGACGCTGCGGCGGTCAACGGTTCCCGGCAACACGCAGGCGCAGGCCGAGCCGGGTGGTGTACTGTCGCTGGACGCGCGACGCGCCCGACGGCAGGCCTTCCGCCGAGCCGACCACCGTGCCGGCATCCTGCACGAGCGTGAAGGCCGCGCGGTCGCCGATGGGGAAGCCGAAGCCGTAGCCGATCACCAGCGCAAGGCCGTTGCGCGCCTTGCGCTCGTCGGCGGTGAGGGCGTCGGTGCCGGAGTAGTTGGCCCACTGGGCGAGTCCGACACCGATCTCAATCAACTGATGGAAGCTCCGCCCTTCCGGCGACCGGAAGGTGGCGAGGAACTGGCGGAACTGGATGTCGCCGTCGGAGCCGGGGGTCCCGCTGCGGCTGATGGGCACCGAGGCGAGCGAGGCGGTCACGCCGAGGAGCGAGCCGGACCGCATCCCCATCTCTACCGACGCCCGGTACTGGAACGACTCGCCCAGGTTCCAGTGCACGCCGCTCTGCCCGTCGAAGCGTCCCTGCGTGGAGAGCAGCCCCGCCCCGAGGGCGACGACGACGGGGCGCCGGTCCTCGCCGGGCTCCGGGACCCGGATCAGTTGCGCGTCGAGCTGGCCGGCCAGAGCGAGCAGGAGTGCGGTGGCCAGGCCGCCCGCGTGGATGCGATGGGTCATCACCGGGGATAAGTTAGGGGGGTCCGCTCGGGCGCGACACCGCGCGCCGCCCCCTTTCGACCCCACTCGCCGAGAATCGTGCTCGATCCCCGGGTCACCGAGCGCCGGAATCCGCGCAGCGCCGACATCGACCTCGCGTCCGCGCTCGAGATCGTGGACCTGATGAATGCGGAGGACCGCACCGTCGCCGACGCGGTCGCCACGCAGCGGCGGGAGATTGCGCGGGCCATCGAGCTGGTGGAGGCCGCCTTCCGCGCGGGCCACCGGCTCTTCTACATCGGCGCGGGCACCTCGGGCCGACTTGGCGTGCTCGACGCCTCCGAGTGCCCACCCACCTTTGGCAGCGATCCCGCAATGGTGCAGGGCATCATCGCGGGCGGCCCGGGCGCACTCACGCGCGCGCAGGAGGGCGCGGAGGATCGCCCCGACGGCGCGCGCGCGGACCTCGCCGCGGCGGGCGTTGCCGCCGGCGATGTCCTCGTCGGCATCGCCGCCAGCGGTACCACGCCCTATGTACACGCGGCGCTCGAGTACGCGCGCACCCTGGGCCTGCGCACGGTGATCCTTGCCTGCTCGCCGCCGCCGGCCGAGCTCCTCGCCGCCGTCGATCTCGCCATCGTCCCCGTCACCGGGCCCGAGGTCCTCACGGGCTCGACGCGGCTCAAGGCGGGCACCGCCACCAAGCTCGTGCTCAACACCATCACCACCGGCGCGATGCTGCGGCTTGGCAAGGCGTACGGCAACCTGATGGTCGATCTCCAGGCCACCAACGACAAGCTGCGCGATCGCGCGGTCCGCCTGCTGATGGCCACCTGCGCCATTCCGCGCGACGCAGCCGTCGCGCTGCTCGCCGCGTGCGACGGCCGCGTGAAGGTGGGGATCGTGATGCACCATCTCTCGCTCTCCAAGGCGGACGCCGAGGCACGGCTCGCGTCGGTGGGCGGCGTGGTCCGCAGGCTCGTGCAGGCGCCGCCCCCGGTGGAGCCGGGATGAGCACCGACGGCCAGGTGCTCGTGGGGCTGATGTCCGGGACCTCGCTCGACGGGATCACGGCGGCCGTGGTCCGGTTCCGCGAGGACGATGCCGGCGCGGTCTCCTTTGAGCTCCTCGCGCATCTCGTGCGCCCCTACGCGCCGCACGAGCGCGCGCGCCTCGCGGCCGCAATGGAAGGCGCGACCCCCGACGCGTACGCGCGGCTCGACTTTGCGCTTGGCAGTTGGCTCGCCGATGCCGCCGTCGCGGCCATCGCCGAGTCGGGCGTGGCGCGCGCGGACATCGCGGCCGTGGCATCGCACGGACACACGGTGTGGCACGTGCCGCCGCACGGTACCTGGCAGTTCGGCCAGCCCGCGATGATCGCCGAGCGGTGCGGCATCGACGTCATCGCGGACTTCCGCCCGCGCGACGTGGCGGCGGGCGGCGAAGGCGCGCCGCTGGTGCCCATCGCCGATGCGCTGCTCTTCTCGCGCCCCGACCACTGGCGGATCCTCCAGAATCTCGGCGGCATAGGCAATCTCACCGTGCTGCCGCCCGGCGGCGCGCTCGACGGCGTGCGCGCCTTCGACACCGGCCCCGGCGTCTGCGTCATCGACGGCGTCACGCGCCTGCTCCGGCCCGATCTCCCGTACGACATCGACGGTGCACTGGCCGCCACCGGCCGCCCGGTGGAATCCGTGGTCGAGGACCTGCTCGCGGACCCCTGGTTTGCCGTGCCGCCGCCCAAGTCCACGGGGCGCGAGCGCTTCACGAGCGCCTACATCGCGGACGTGGTGACGCGTTGCCGGACGGCGCGTGCCGACTGCACCGACGGCGACATCATCTCCACGGCCACCTGGCTCACCGCGCGCAGCATCGCGCTCGCGGTGGACCGCTTCGTGCCGCAGCCAATCGAGGACGTGCTCCTCTCGGGCGGCGGTGCGCGCAATCCGATGCTGCGCGAGGCCATCGCGATGACGCTGGCGCCGCGGATCGTGCGCGAGTTCGGCTCGCTCTACTTCGACGGGGACGCCAAGGAGGCGGTGGCCTTCGCCTTCCTCGGCTGGCTGCACCTGCACGGCCGTGCGGGGAATGTGCCCGGCGCGACCGGCGCGCACGGGCCGCGCATCCTCGGCGCCCGCCACCCCGCGTGATGTCAAGCGTGCAGGGGCTGGAGCGCCGATGACGCATCCCTTCGCCCCGTTGGTCATTCCCGAGCTCCGCTGGGATTCGCGGCACGGCTTTGCGGTGGCGCGCGAGCTGGCGGACCGCGCGCTCGCGCTCGGCGTCGGCGGCTTCGTCATCCACGGCGGGCCGGTGGCCGAGGTGTCGGCGCTCACGCGCGATCTCCACGCGGCGTCGGCAATCCCCCTGCTGGTGGCCGCCGAGGTGGAGCGCGGCGCGGGCGAGCGCTTTGCCGGCGCCACGGGACTGCCGCCGCTCGGCGCGCTCGCGGCGCTGCGCGACGAGGACGTCATCCGTCGCGCGGCGCGACTCACCGCGCGCGAGCTCCGCGCAATGGGAATCACGTGGGCGCTCGCGCCCTGCGCCGATCTCGATGTCGAGCCGCTCAACCCGCTGCTCGGCGCGCGGGCCTTCGGCGACGATGCCCAGCGCGCGGCCGAGTGGACCGTGGCCTGGGTGGATGCGTGCCAGGCCGAGGGGGTGCTCGCCTGCGCCAAGCACTTCCCCGGGATCGGGCGCGCCGTGCGCGACCCCGCGTTTGGCGACGTGCGCGTGGACGAGGCGGGGGCGGTGCTGTGGGGCACCGACCTCGTCCCCTTCCGCGCGGCGGTGGATGCGGGCGTGGCAACGGTGCTCGCGGCGCAGGTGTCGTATCCACGGTTGGATGCGAGCGGCGTGCTGGCGACGCGTTCGCCGCTGCTGCTCCGCGAACTCCTCCGGGGCGAACTCCAGTATGAGGGATTGCTCGTGAGCGACCGGCCGACGCTGCGGGGCGCGCTTGCCGGCGGCGACGAGCGCGAGGCCGCGCTCGCGGCAGTTGCGGCGGGGTGCGATCTCGTGCTGGCACCGTCCGATCCCGCGGCCGCCGTCGAGGCGTTTGACCGCGGGCTCGACCAGGGGCGGCTGGTTCCGAGCGCGCTCGACGCGAGCCTGGCGCGCCGCACCTTCTGGGCCGAATGGGGGCGGCCGGAGGGCGGGCGCGATGCCACGCTCGACGACGTGCTCTGGGCCCGCAAGGTCGCGGACACCGTGGTGCATCCCGTGCGCGGCGTGATCACGAACATCGGGCCGGTGGTGGACGTCATCCCGGTGGACGACGACGCGGCAGTGGGCGCGGACGGGGGGCGGTTTGCCCCGTTCTTCGCGGCGCTGCGTGCCGTTGGGCTCAAGCCGGAACAGGTGGAGGGGCCGACGGACGCCGGACGGGGCGCGGTGGTGATTGCCGTACACGCCGGCCCGGCGGCCGGCCGGGGACGCGCGGGATGCACGGAGGCCACGCGGCAGCGCGTGGCGCAGGCCGTGGCCGCCGCGCGCCAGGCGCGTCGCTCGGTGACGGTCGTCGTCTTCGGCCCGCCGCGCCTGGCCGAGGAGTTGCCGGATGCACCGAACCTGATCTGCGCCTGGTCCGGCGACCGGGCGATGCAGGAAGCCGCCGCCCGGCGCTTGGCCTGATCGAGCGAACGAACGTCGAGAACGAACCTCGCCGGGTGTTCGGGCCGTACGTATTGTTGTTCACCACTCCCTTTCCCCCTTTCGCCGTTGTCAGACTTCACGTCCACCCTGCAGTCCGCCCTCTCCCCGGCCTACACGCTCGAGCGTGAGCTGACCGGGGGCGGGATGAGCCGCGTCTTCGTCGCCGCCGACGTCGCCCTCGGCCGCAAGGTGGTGGTGAAGGTCCTCCCGCCCGAGCTCGCGGCGGGCGTGAACCACGAACGGTTCCGGCGCGAGATCCAGATTGCCGCGCAGCTGCAGCACCCGCACATCGTGCCGCTGCTCTCCGCCGGCGAGCAGGCGTCGCTGATCTGGTACACGATGCCGTACATCCAGGGGCACTCGCTGCGCGAGGCGCTCGCGCGTCGCGATGCCTTCAGCGTCCGCGATGTCGTGCGCCTGCTGCACGAGGTGGCCGAGGCGCTCGACTACGCGCACGGTCTCGGCGTGATCCACCGCGACATCAAGCCGGGCAACGTCCTCCTCCTCGGTTCGCACGCGCTCGTCACCGACTTCGGCGTGAGCAAGGCGATCTCCGCCGCGATGCCGCAGTCGGGCTACACCAGCGCCGGGATGGCCATCGGCACCCCGGCCTATATGGCGCCGGAGCAGATTGCCGCGGACCCCGCGGCGGACCACCGGATGGACCTCTACGCGCTCGGGCTCCTCGGCTACGAGATGCTCACGGGCGACGTGCCGTTCAAGGAGGCGTCGCCGCAGCAGACGATGGCCGCGCAGCTCACGCGCGACCCGGTGCCGGTGGAGACCAAGCGCACGGACATCAGCCCCGCGCTCGCGGACCTGATCCGGCGACTGCTGGCGAAACTGCCGGACGACCGGCCGCAGAGCGCGGCCGAGGTGGTCGCGGCGCTCGATGAGATCGCGGTGACGTCCGGGTCCACGCTGGCGGCGGTACGACGCACGCGGCGTCCCTCGCGGCTGCGGGCCGCAGGGCTCGGACTCGCGGGGTTCGCCGTCATCGTGACGGCGTGGGCGCTCGGGGAGCGCTCCGGCGAGGTCTCCACCACCGACCTCCTTCGCGACTCGCTCGCGGCGGCGGAGTCGCTGCAGGCGGTCGCGCCGCTGGGCGCGATGCTTACGCGCGAGGACTCGATGGCGATCGCCAGGGCGGTGGCCAGCCGAATGACGCAGTCCCCCGCGCCCGTGCGCGCGCCGGCCGCGCCTCCCGACCCGCTCGCGCTCGCCGCCTTGACCGATTCCATCCGTGCGCAGGTCCAGCGGGTGGTCCTCGACTCGCTGGTGCGCATCCAGGCGCGCACCGCCGAGCGTTCGGTGTCCGTCACCGCGATCGGCGAGGCGGCGGCGCGTCAGGGGGGATTGGCCGAGGCAGCCGCCGAGGCGGCCGTCGCGACGCGGCCGAACCGCCGTGTGATCGTCGCCGTGCCGCGCACCCCGCGCGACCGTCCAGACCTCGATGCGGTGGCCGCCACGCTCGCGGATTCGCTGCGCCGCGCCATTGACGCGCATCCGCGCTACGCCGCGGTCCCGGCCGACTCGGTCGCCGCGGTCCTGCAGGATGCGCGCACGGTCAACACGGTGCAGGAGAGACTCGACGCCAGCCTGATCGTGTCGATCACCCTCGTGCCCCGCGGCGACAGCGTGGTGCGTCTCGTGCAGGTGCGCGACCTCGCCGCGCCGGCGGGGTTCGGGATGCGCGTCGTCTCGCACACGGCCGCGTTTGCCGATCCGACGGCGGGGGTCGGCAAGCTCGTCGCCGAGTCGATGCGCGCAATGCTTGAGATGGAGCGCAGCGCGCGGGAGTTCGTGCGTCAGGCGCAGCGCGCGCCGGCCCCGCCGCGTCCTCCGCAGGCGCCGGTGACTCAGGTAGTGCCCGAGCGGCCCTGAGCGGATCTCGGCGCTGCTGGCACATTACTGCCAGCCCTTGGCACAAATCGACCCTGGAATTTCCGGCTTTCTGGCCCTGATTTCGGACGACTGTTCCTCGCAATTGGAGAGTCTCCGATGCCCGCAGTGAGCACGTGGCTTGGCGTGGCGCTCGCCTTCGCATTGCTGGTGCCTGGGACGGCGGATACGCAGGCCAGCTTCATCTTCAACGTCACGGATAACGCCGTCGTCGAGGACAGCACGCTCCAGGTGGTCGTGAGCGTCTGCAACGCGAGCAGCCCGCTGCAGAGCTTCGGCGGGACGCTCGTCAACTCGGGCGGAACCACGGGGATCTCGCTCAGCGATGGCCCGGTGCCGGCCTGCGATGGGGGCAGCGGGTACGCGTGGATGTCCGACGTGGTGCTCAAGCTCGGCGTGAACGAGATCATCATCGACATCGTGGACTGGTACTGGCAGCCGTGGGCCGACACGCTGCAGGTGACGTACGTCTCGGGTGGGTCGGGTTCGCCGGGCCAGGCAATCGTGATCAGTGGGGCGAGCGGCGGCGTGCGCCTCCAGGCCGGCACCGGGCAGCGCCTCTGGTTCGAGATCGTGAACACCGGCCTCGCGGCCGACACCTTCCGGGTGAATCTCTCCTGGACCGGGGCGATCTCCTCGGCATTCATCGTCGGCACTCCCAAGTTCCAGCCGACCGATACCAAACTGTACGATCCGATCGATCCGCTGGGTCGGGTGACCGTTGAGGTCGGCGTCTCGGGCGGGATGACGGCCGGCACGGGGACCCTGCGGCTCGCGGTCTCCGGCGCATTGCCGGACACGGCGGCGGTTCCGGTGATTGTCACGCGCCCTCCGCCCCCGACGCCGACGGTGGCCCGGGCCCGCGATACCGTGAAGGTCGCCGCGTCCACCTCGCGCAGCGTGGCGTTCACCGTCCATAATCCCGACCCCGTTGCCGCGCGTTCCATCGCCCTCACCCCGTCCTGCGGCGCGTTCACGTCCTGCACGGCGGTGCCGTCGTCCGTGACGGTGCCCGCGGGCGCCGACTCCGTCGTCCACGTCAGTTTCGGCGTGCCGGCCTCCCCGGCGGCGTACACGTGGGTGAGGTTGACGGCCAGCGTGACGTCCCCGACGGGGAGCGCCAGGGACTCGCTCGTCGCCCACGCGACGACCGTCCCGTCGCCGACGGTGACGGTTGACGTCGCGACCACCACCCCCGGCAGCGCCATTCCGCGGGAGCAGTGCCTCTCCATCGCCGCGGGATCCGCCGCCGGGATCGAGTGTGGGGCGCTGCGCGTCGTCCACTCGGCGCCCTCGGTCCGCACGATGGGCGTCGACCGCGCGCCGCGACTGGCCTACCTCAGCCAGCACGCGCAGCCGACGGCGCTCGTGCGCGCACGCATCTCGGTCCGTGACCTTGTCACGACGGACAGCCTGCGGACGACGATCGCCCTCAAGGGCGGCGCGGACACGGTCACGCGCATCGTGACGCGCTGGTGGAAGTGGTCCCCCGAGTGCGCGACGCTCGCCGGATGCCGGGTCGTCGTGCCCGTCGATGCCGTGGCCGAGAATATGGCGACCGGGCACTACCACTACACGCTCGAGGTGCGCGTCGGCGCCGGGGGCTCGCCGCCGACGGGTGCGACGACGGGCACGCTCATCCTCGTGAACGACCGGCAGGGGGTCTTCGGTCCCGGGTGGTGGCTGGAGGGGCTCGAGCGCCTGCAGCCCGTCGGCAACGGCAGCGACTCGTTGCTCTGGATCGGCGGCGACGGCAGCGCACGGCTGTATCTCCGACGGGCAACGGCTGGCGACGTGCTCACCTTCACCACGCGTGACTCGATCAGCCGGCCCGATACGCTCCGCAAGGTCGGCACGCGCTACGTCCGCCACCTGCGCAACGGCGCGCGCGTCTGGTTCGGCGCGAGCTTCCGGCACGACAGCACCGTGAACCGGCAGGGGCATATGACGAAGTTCACCTATGCGTCCTCGGGCCCGGCGCGGCTGGCCTCGATCACGCCGCCGAAGCCCTCCGGCGGCGCCCCGAGCCGCAACTTCACCTTCACGTGGGACACCACCAAGACGCCGATCCTGCTGACGTCGTTCCGCGTGCGGGCGCAGGACACCGCGGGCACGCGCAACGTGACGATCACGCGCGACACGGCGCGGCGGATCACCCGCCTCAAGGATCCGACGGGCGACTCGACGCGCTACGCCTATCCCTCGTGGGCCGACCATCGCATCGCGCGCCGCATCAATCGCCTGCGCGACACGACGGTCTACGCGTACGACGCCTTCGGCGCGGTGCAATCGGTCACGGTGCGGATGGGCGCCGACTCGGCGATCGTCACGACGCTCTGCGCCGCCGAGACGCGCTCGCTGGTGGCCTGTGCCGGCGATGGGACGGCCGCCCGTCCGCTCGGCCCGTCGCGCCTCACGACCTTCCTGGACGGGCCCCGCAGCGATGTCCCCGACCATACGCGCTTTTACGTCAACCGGTTTGGCGCACCCGACACGCTGGTGGACGCCACCGGTGGACGCGTCCGGCTCAAGCGCGAGCACGCCACCTTCCCGGCGCTGGTCACGGAGGTCACGGACCTCGCGGGACTCGTGACCCGCACGTGGTATTCGAGTCGCGGCCTGCCGGACTCGACGACCACCGTGGCGCCCTATGGCGGTGCCGACGCGACCACGCGCTTTGCCTGGCACGGCACCTTCGATATGGCCACGCGCGTGCAGGCGCCGACGGGGGAGGTGGACTCGATCGGCATCGACGGCGCGGGGAACCGCATCTGGCAGAAACGGGGGCCGCACGACTCCACCAAGGTGTACTTCGCCTACGACGCCAGGAATCGCCTGCGCTCGGTGCGGCAGGGCAGCGACTCGATGTACTACGAGTACGACGCCCCCAATGCCAACCTCGGCAACGTCTGGCGCGCCCATACCGCGATGGGCTTCCGCACGGAGTTTGCGCAGGATTCCGTGGGCGCCGTCACCACCGTGTGGACGCCGACCGACTCCGCGCAGACCGACTCGCTCCGTACCGTGCAGTCCCTCGTCCGGGACGTGATGGGGCGCGTCGTCACCGATACGACGTTGGCACCCAACGGCTGGTGGTCCATTCAGGGCGGATTGCTGACGGGCGGGTTAAACGCGACCAAGGCGGTCGTCACGACCACCTATGACAGCGAGGGTCGAACCATCGGGGTGCAACGCAGGTCGCTGGGGTGGCACGTCCAACTGGTTGACCCAGACACCATCTATGGCCCCATCTACTCGATTGACGAGTTCAGCACGGTCCCGTTCGCCGCGACCACGGCAACGACCACGTGGACCTATGATCGCGCCGGCCGCATCAAGACGGAAACGTCGCACGGCGCGGCGACGACGATGCACTACGATCTTGCCGGGAACGTGACGCGCATCATCACGCGACGCGGCCTGGAGATTCGCCAGACCTTCGACGTCCTCAATCGCCTGACCGCGCGGATGACGCCGACCGTCGAATACCCCCTGGGGGCCTGCGATAACTGCCACGGCGATGACGTGAACTACGGGACCAACCTTCGTGTCCCGTACTACGCAACGCCGGTCGAGGGCGCCATCACCGACGAGGATGTCGTCATCCCGATGGAGATGGCCCTCTTTGGGTACGATGCGGCCGGGCGAATGGTGCAGGCCGACAACCCGTACGTGCGGATTCGCCGCGGCTACTACCCGAACGGCGCGCTCAAGGCGGACACGAGCCTGATGCGGAAGTATGATCCGGCGGCGGCGACGCCCTTCGGCGCGACGCACGTGTCGATGCTCGGCTATGAGTACGACCTCAGTGGGCGACCGACCGTCCGGAACGATGCGCTCGGCGGGCAGCAGCGGTACCACTACGATGCCCTCGGCCAGATGGACTGGACGTCGGACCGGGCGACGAGCGGGTCCGACACCCTCGCGATCACCTTCGGCTACGACGCCTACGGCCGGCTCCGGCAGCAGGCGGCGGGCGGCGTCACGGGCACCTGGACCTATGACAGGGACGGGCGGCCGATCACGCGCACCGAGGGCGCGTTCGCCGACACGATGCGCTATGACGCGCGCGGCAAGCGCGTGCAGGTGATCGGGCGGCCGCTATACGACGGCGGTGCCACCGAGACGTTCACCGCGGCCTATGATGGACACGGCCACGTGGTGGCGAGCGCCTTCGCGGGCGGCGCCTGGGATACGACCGAGGAACTCAAGGTCGACGGCTTCGGCCACGCGTACACACGCTACCGGAACCGCGGGCAGGTCGAGGACACCGAGGCATACGAGCTCGGCGCGTTCAGCGCCGAGCGCCTGGTGACGAGCACCGGCGTCCCGCGGCCCTTCGGCGCGACGGATATGGCGGGGACCGGCCCCGCCGTGAAGGCCTACGACGACATCGCGCTGTCCTACGACCCCGCGGGGAACGTCACGCTCCAGGCGTCGATTCGCCGGGCGTGGTCGCACTCCATCGGCACCGGCGACTTCTTCGCGCGCGCGGCGACGGGCCACCAGTGGACGTGGAGCTTCTACGA